>NZ_JBFACU010000049.1:0-46249 GCF_040641015.1 Streptomyces sp. NPDC021356
CTTTTTAATGATACGTCGACAACCGAGATCTACAACTAGAAACTCACACTCTTCACCTACTAGACGCTCTTCCGATCTTGCGGCGCCTCGAGGACGCCTTCGACGGCGTACGGACGCCTACGCCTGCGGCAGCCGCTCCAGCTGGGCGGTGAGGCGGACGATGTCCTCCTCGGCCTTGGCGAGCCGCGTACGGATCTTCTCGACCACGTGGTCGGGCGCCTTGGCGAGGAACGCCTCGTTGCCGAGCTTGCCGTTCGCCTGGGCCTTCTCCTTCTCGGCCGCCGCCAGGTCCTTGGCGAGCCGCTTGCGCTCGGCGGCCACGTCGATCGTGCCGGACAGGTCCAGCGCGACCTCCGCCCCGGCGACCGGCAGGGTCGCCGTCGACGTGAACGCCTCGCCCTCCGGCTGGAGCCGCAGCAGCTGGCGGATGGCGGCCTCGTGCGGGGCGAGCGCCGTGCCGTCCAGGGTCAGCCGGGCCGGGACGCGCTGGCCCGGCTGCAGGCCCTGGTCGGCGCGGAAGCGGCGGACCTCGGTGATGACCGACTGGAGCGTCTCGATCTCCCGCTCGGCGTCCGCGTCCCGGAAGCCGCGGTCGGCCGGCCACTGGGCGATGACGACCGACTCGCCGCCGGTGAGGGTGGTCCACAGCGTCTCGGTGACGAACGGGACCACCGGGTGCAGCAGCCGCAGCGTGACGTCCAGGACCTCGCCGAGGACCCGCTTGCTGACCTCGGCCGCCTCGCCGCCCGCCTGGAAGGTGGTCTTGGACAGCTCGACGTACCAGTCGAAGACCTCGTCCCACGCGAAGTGGAACAGCGCGTCGGACAACTTGGCGAACTGGAAGTCCTCGTAGTACGCGTCGACTTCGGCGACGACCGAGTTGAGGCGGGACAGGATCCACCGGTCGGTGGCGGACATCGCCGACGGGTCCGGCAGCGGGCCGTCCACCGTCGCGCCGTTCATCAGCGCGAAGCGGGTCGCGTTCCAGATCTTGTTGGCGAAGTTGCGCGAGCCCTGGACCCAGTCCTCGCCGATCGGCACGTCGACGCCGGGGTTGGCACCGCGCGCGAGGGTGAAGCGGAGCGCGTCGGAGCCGTACTTGTCCATCCAGTCCAGCGGGTTGACCGCGTTGCCGAAGGACTTCGACATCTTCTTGCCGAACTGGTCGCGGACCATGCCGTGCAGGGCGATGGTGTGGAACGGCGGGGTGCCGTCCATCGCGTACAGGCCGAACATCATCATCCGGGCGACCCAGAAGAAGAGGATGTCGTAGCCGGTGACCAGGACGGAGTTCGGGTAGAACTTCGCGAGCGACTCGGTCCGCTCGGGCCAGCCCAGCGTGGAGAAGGGCCACAGGCCGGAGGAGAACCAGGTGTCCAGGACGTCGGTGTCCTGGTGCCAGCCCTCGCCGGCCGGGGCCTCGTCGTCGGGGCCGACGCAGACGACCTCGCCGTTCGGCCCGTACCAGACGGGGATGCGGTGGCCCCACCACAGCTGGCGCGAGATGCACCAGTCGTGGAGGTTGTCGACCCAGTCGAAGTACCGCTTCTCCATCTCCTGCGGGTGGATCTTGACCTTGCCCTCGCGGACCGCGTCACCGGCGGCCTTCGCGAGCGGGCCGACCTTGACCCACCACTGCATGGACAGGCGCGGCTCGACGGTGGTCTTGCAGCGCGAGCAGTGGCCCACCGAGTGGACGTAGGGGCGCTTCTCGGCGACGATCCGGCCCTCGGCGCGCAGCGCGGCGACGATGGCGGAACGGGCCTCGAAGCGGTCCAGGCCCTGGAAGGGGCCGTGCGCGGTGATGACGGCGTGCTCGTCGAGGACGGTGACGGCGGGCAGGTCGTGGCGCCGGCCGATCTCGAAGTCGTTCGGGTCGTGGGCCGGGGTGACCTTGACGGCGCCCGTGCCGAACTCCGGGTCGACGTGCTCGTCCGCGACGACGGGGATGGAGCGGCCGGTCAGCGGCAGCTTGACGAGCTTGCCGACCAGGTGCTTGTAGCGCTCGTCGTCGGGGTGGACGGCGACGGCCGTGTCACCGAGCATCGTCTCGGCACGGGTGGTGGCGACGACGATGGTGTCGTCCCCGTCGCCGTACTTCATCGAGACCAGCTCGCCGTCGTCGTCCTGGTACTCGACCTCGATGTCGGAGATCGCGGTCAGGCAGCGCGGGCACCAGTTGATGATGCGCTCGGCGCGGTAGATCAGCTCGTCGTCGTAGAGCTTCTTGAAGATGGTCTGGACGGCCTGGGAGAGCCCCTCGTCCATGGTGAAGCGCTCGCGCGACCAGGCGACGCCGTCGCCGAGGCGGCGCATCTGGCCGGAGATCTGCCCGCCGGACTCGCCCTTCCACTTCCAGACGCGCTCGACGAACGCCTCGCGGCCCAGGTCGTGGCGGGACTTGCCCTCCTTGGCCAGTTCCCGCTCGACGACGTTCTGCGTGGCGATGCCGGCGTGGTCCATGCCGGGCTGCCACAGCGTCTCGTGGCCCTGCATGCGCTTGCGGCGGGTGAGGGCGTCGATGAGCGTGTGCTCGAAGGCGTGGCCCAGGTGGAGGCTGCCCGTGACGTTCGGCGGCGGGATGACGACGGTGAACGGCGGCTTGTCGCTCTTCTCGTCCGCCTCGAAGTAACCCCGCTCCACCCAGCGCTCGTACAGCGGCCCCTCTACGTCGGCCGGCGCGTACTGGGTCGGCAGTTCGGTGTCGGGCGCTGGTGGCTGCTGCTGAGCGTTCTCGGTCACGGGGTCAGTTTAGAGGCGTCACGCCGCTGTCCCGAACCGCATTCTTCTGTAACGGTGCGCACCCCGATGGCCTGCGGACACCGGGCCTGCGCCAGGATGTCAGGAACACATAAGCGTCTGAGGGGGAACCCAGTAATGAGCTACAACCAGCCGGGCCCGTACGGCGGGCAGCCCCAGCAGCCCGGGCCGTACGGCCAGCCGGGCCCCTACGGCCAGCAGCCGCCGCAGGCGCCGCCCGCGCAGCCCGGCTACGGCTACCCCCAGCAGGCCCCGCCGCCCCAGCCCCAGCCGGGTTACGGCTACCCGCAGCAGCCCCAGCAGCCGCAGCCCGGCCCGTACGGCCAGCAGCCCCCGCAGCAGCAGCCCGGTCCGTACGGCCAGCAGGCGCCGCAGGGCGTCCCGCCCCAGCAGGGCCCGTACGGCCAGCAGCCCCAGCCCCCGTACGGCCAGCAGCCTCCTTACGGCGGCATGCCCCAGCCGCCGGCCGCCGACAGCGGCGGCGGCCGCGCCAAGAAGACGGCGCTGATCATCGGCGCGGTCGCGGTCGTGGCGGCGATCGCGGTGGGGGCGTACATGGTGATCGGCGGCGGTGGCGGCAGCTCCGTCGCGGACGACGGCCCGCACAAGCTGGTGACGCCTGCGACGGTGCTCGGTGAGTACAAGAAGAGCGACAGCGACGCCTCGGACGGCATGACCAAGGACGACCTGAAGGACGCCCAGGCGTGGGGGGTGAAGAACCCCAAGGACGTCAGCGCGGGATATATGGCCGGTCAGGGGCTGACGCAGAAGATGCTGAACTTCAGCGGCGTCTACGGCACGATCGACGACCCGGAAAAGGTCGTCGACGCCATGTTCTCCAAGATGAAGTCCGAGTCCGAGAAGGACAAGGGCAGCGACGGCACCAAGGGCGAGCTCGAGGGCAGCCCCCAGAAGATGTCGCCGTCGGGCTTCGACAACGGCGTCATGAAGTGCCAGAGCGCCAAGATCACCAACGAGCAGGCGCAGAACGGCGCTCCGAAGACGATGAGCGTGCCCATGTGCATCTGGGCGGATCACAGCACACTCGCCTACGTGCTGCCCATGGACGTGGCCAAGATGGCGACCGGAGGCGGCATCTCCCTCGAGGACGCGGCCGACCTCGCCGCCAAGCTCCGCAAGGAGGTCCGGGTCAAGATCTGACACCGGCACCGCACAGGGAAGGGCCCCGGTCGAGCGACCGGGGCCCTTCCCTGTGTGTTCGTGCGCGGGCGGCTACGCCGTCTTCTGCTCCCCCGCTCCCCGGCCGCGGGCGTCGCGGGGGATCAGGGTCGGGTTGACGTTGGAGAGGACCACGTCGGCGGTGATGACGACGCGGGCCACGTCCTTGCGGGACGGGACCTCGTACATCACGCCCTGGAGGACCTCCTCCATGATGGCGCGCAGGCCGCGCGCGCCGGTCTGGCGCAGGATCGCCTGGTCGGCGATGGCCTCCAGTGCCTCGCGCTCGAAGTCCAGCTCGACACCGTCGAGTTCGAACAGGCGCTGGTACTGCTTCACCAGGGCGTTGCGCGGCTCGACCAAGATCTTCAGCAGGGCCTCGCGGTCCAGGTTGTGGACCGAGGTGATGACGGGGAGGCGGCCGATGAACTCGGGGATCATGCCGAACTTGACCAGGTCCTCGGGCATGACGTCCTCGAACTGGTCCTTGGCCTCCAGTTCCCGCTTGGAGCGGATCGTCGCGCCGAAGCCGATGCCCTTGGCGCCCGCGCGGCCCTCGATGATCTTCTCCAGGCCGGCGAAGGCACCGCCCACGATGAACAGGACGTTCGTCGTGTCGATCTGGATGAACTCCTGGTGCGGGTGCTTGCGGCCGCCCTGCGGCGGGACCGAGGCCGTGGTGCCTTCGAGGATCTTCAGAAGGGCCTGCTGGACACCCTCGCCGCTCACGTCCCGCGTGATCGACGGGTTTTCGCTCTTACGGGCGACCTTGTCGATCTCGTCGATGTAGATGATCCCGGTCTCGGCCTTCTTGACGTCGTAGTCGGCCGCCTGGATCAGCTTCAGGAGGATGTTCTCGACGTCCTCGCCCACGTACCCCGCCTCGGTCAGCGCCGTGGCGTCGGCGATGGCGAACGGCACGTTCAGCATGCGGGCCAGGGTCTGGGCCAGCAGGGTCTTGCCGGACCCGGTCGGGCCGAGCAGCAGGATGTTGGACTTGGCCAGCTCGATGGCGTCCTCGCGGCTCTGGCCGCCGCCGTTCTCCCCGGCCTGGACCCGCTTGTAGTGGTTGTACACCGCGACGGACAAGGCCTTCTTTGCGGCCTCCTGGCCCACCACGTAGCCGTCCAGGAACTCGTAGATCTCGCGGGGCTTGGGCAGTTCCTCCCAGCGCACCTCGCTGGTCTCCGCGAGTTCCTCCTCGATGATCTCGTTGCAGAGATCGATGCACTCGTCGCAGATGTACACACCGGGCCCTGCGATGAGCTTCTTGACCTGCTTCTGGCTCTTGCCGCAGAACGAGCACTTGAGCAGATCGCCGCCGTCACCGATGCGTGCCACGGTGTGCTTCCCCTTCGCCTGGGAGACGCCTGGACGCGTAGAGTCCAGCGGCTCCTGGTGCTGCCTTATGTCGACGGTACCTTGCCGGGCCCCCCGTTCGGGCCCCCCTTGGCACGGTTCACTTGGACGTGACCGCGCCAGGGGGCGACGGGGGGCGCGGTGTCCGCGTCAGCGGACCTCGGCGTTGTTCATCTTGCGGGTGGAGATGATCTGGTCGACGAGCCCGTAGGACAGGGCCTCCTCGGCCGTGAGGATCTTGTCGCGCTCGATGTCCTCGCGGATCTTCTCGATCGGCGTGGTGGAGTGCTTGGCCAGCATCTCCTCCAGCTGCGCGCGCATCCGCAGGATCTCGTTGGCGGCGATCTCCAGGTCGGAGACCTGGCCGCGGCCGGTCTCGCTGTAGGGCTGGTGGATCAGCACGCGCGCGTTCGGCAGGGCCATGCGCTTGCCCGGCGTACCGGCGGCCAGCAGGACCGCGGCGGCGGAGGCCGCCTGGCCCATGCAGACCGTCTGGATGTCGGGCTTGACGAACTGCATCGTGTCGTAGATGGCCGTCAGCGCGGTGAAGGAACCACCGGGGCTGTTGATGTAGACCGAGATGTCACGGTCGGGGTCCATCGACTCCAGGCACAGCAGCTGCGCCATGACGTCGTTGGCGGAGGCGTCGTCGATCTGGACGCCGAGGAAGATCACGCGCTCCTCGAAGAGCTTCGCGTACGGGTCGTACTCGCGCACGCCCTGCGAGGTGCGCTCCACGAAGCGCGGGATGACGTAGCGGGACTCGGCCGTGGGGCCGGTGTACTCGGCGCGCGTCCGGTCGTAGATGCCGCTGCCGGGGAAGTCGTTCACGATGTCTCCTGGAAAGGGGCTGGGCGGTCGGCTGGGGGCTGGCTGGACCGAGTCGGCTCAGGCCCCGGTGCCGCCACCGCCCGGCATGCCGGCGGCGTGCGTGATGACGTCGTCGATGAGGCCGTACTCCTTGGCCTCGTGGGCGTCGAACCAGCGGTCGCGGTCCGAGTCGCGGGTGATCTGCTCCACCGACTGACCCGTGTGGTGGGAGGTCAGCTCGGCCATGCGCTTCTTGGTGTGCAGCAGCCGCTCGGCGTGGATCTTGATGTCGGAGGCCGAGCCGGCCAGACCGGCGGAGGGCTGGTGGATCAGGATCTCGGCGTTGGGCAGCGCGAAGCGCTTGCCGGGCGTGCCCGCGCTCAGCAGGAACTGGCCCATCGAGGCCGCCAGGCCCATGGCGATGGTCACCACGTCGTTCTTGATGTACTGCATGGTGTCGTAGATCGCCATACCGGCCGTGATGGAACCGCCGGGGCTGTTGATGTACAGGAAGATGTCCTTGTCCGGGTCGGCGGCAAGGAGCAGCAGCTGTGCGGTGATCTTGTTCGCGATGTCGTCGTCCACGGGCTGGCCGAGGAAGATGATCCGCTCGCCGAGCAGCCGGTTGTACACCTGGTCGCCGAGGCCGCCACCGATGGAGGGCTCGCCGGCGGCGGAGGGCATCAGATTCGTCACGTATCCACCTGCTCGTCTTACGACGGCGCCGGGCCGTCTCACGTGTTCTGCCGGGGCGTGGGGCCGTCCGGCCGGTTTCGGGGACTCCCCTGCCCTCGTATTCATGGACCCTAACGCGCGGGCCCCTTCGGGGAATCCCGCGAACGGGAGTGTTCGCCGGGGGCGTAGCGCCGGGGCCCGTGGGACGGGGGTGGCCAGGTAGGACGACGGGCCCTGGGGAGCAGTGCCCCAGGGCCCATCGTACGTACGCGGCGGACGCCGCGCGGGGATCAGGCCTCGGCCTTCTCCTCGCCCTCGGTGCCCTCGGCGGAAGCGGCCTCGGCGCTCTCGCCCTCGGCGGCCTCGTCCTCCTCGTCGTCCAGGTCGACGATCTCGCCGTTGGTGTCCTTCACGGTCGCGGCCTCGACCACGACGGCCAGGGCCTTGCCGCGGGCGACCTCGCCGACCAGCAGCGGAACCTGGTTCTGCTGGACGACCGTCTGCGCGAACTGGTCGGGGGACATGCCGGAGGAGGCGGCACGCCGCATGAGGTGCTCGGTGAGCTCCTCCTGGCTGACGTTGAGCTTCTCCTTGTTGACCAGCTCGTCGAGGACGAACTGGGTCTTGATGCCCTTGACCGCGGCCTCGCGGGTCTCGGTCTCGAACTCCTCGGCGGTCTTGCCCTGGATCTCCAGGTACTTGTCGAGGGTCAGACCCATCTGACCGAGCTGGTGGTGCTCGAGGTTGTGCTTGCGGGTGTTGATCTCGTCCTCGAGCAGCTTCTCGGGGACCGGGATCTCGGCCAGCTCCAGCAGCTTGTCCAGGACGCGCTCCTGGGCCTGCGTGGCCTGGTCGTACTGCTTCATGCTCTCCAGGCGCTTGCGGCTGTCGGCGCGCAGCTCCTCGAGAGTGTCGAACTCGGAGGCGAGCTGGGCGAAGTCGTCGTCCAGCTCGGGCAGTTCGCGGGAGGCGACCTGGGTGACCTTGACGGTGACCTCGGCCTCCTTGCCCGCCCCGGAGCCGCCCTTCAGCTCGGAGGTGAAGGTGGCCTCGCCACCGGTCTCCACGCCCTTCACGGCGTCGTCGATGCCGTCCAGCAGCTCACCGGAGCCGATGGTGTAGGAGACGCCGTTGGCGATGCCGTCCTCCAGCACCTCGCCGTCGACCTTGGCCTCCAGGTCGATGGTGACGACGTCGCCGTCCTCGGCGGCGCGCTCGACCGGGCTGGTCGAGGCGAAGCGCTCGCGCAGCTGCTCGACCGCCTTGTCGACGTCCTCCTCGGTCACCTCGACGGCGTCGACCTCGACCTCGATGCCGGAGTAGTCCGGGATCTCGATGGTCGGGCGGATGTCCACCTCGGCGGTGAAGTTCAGCGTCTCGCCGTCCTTCAGCTCGGTGATGTCGACCTCGGGCTGACCCAGCGGGTTCAGCTCGGCGTCGTTGACCGCGTCGGTGTAGAACTTGGGAAGCGCGTCGTTGACGGCCTCCTCCAGAACCGCACCGCGGCCGAACCGCTGGTCGATGACCCGGGCCGGGATCTTGCCCTTGCGGAAGCCCTTCACCGTGACCTGCTGGTTGATCTTCTTGTACGCCGCGTCGAGGCTGTCCTTGAGCTCCTCGAAGGGCACCTCGACAGTGAGCCGAACCCGAGTCGGGTTCAGGGTCTCCACGGCGCTCTTCACGGTTCGGTCTCCTTGTGGCTGACTTCTTGGATTTCGCCGGAGCCAGAGGGTTGTCCGGCGGATTCGCCGCCCGGAGGAGTTCGTAGGCCAGGAGGCCGGACACACGGGCGCGCAGTCTGCATAGTAACCGCAGCCGCTCAACGCCCCAAAAGGCGATCACGGGAATCACGGGAATCACGGGATCCGCCGGGCCCACGGTGTGCCCACGGCGGGTCCAGGAGGTGGGCACTACGTGGCCAGGGTGGGGCCAGGGGGATCCGGTGTGTCCGCGGTGCGGCTGCTGTGCGGCCACGGGAATCACCCGGGACACGTGCGGTGGCGCCGGCCGGGCGGCCGGCGGGTGGTCGGGGTGGCGGGATTTGAACCCACGGCCTTCCGCTCCCAAAGCGGACGCGCTACCAAGCTGCGCCACACCCCGTCTGGTGCGACACGTAGGGTACATGCCCGCAGGCAGTACGGCCTCCGCAATTCCCTCGCGGGGGTGTCTGGGCGGGGGTGGCGGGGTGCGCGCGCCCCGGTCCAGATGTCGCCGTCCGCCAGGTACGGCGTCCTGGGTTGCGCACGCTGCGAGGTCCGTCCCGGGCTCGCGGTCCCGTCCCGGTGGGACAGGGCTCCGCCCCGGCACCCCGGTCTCCCACCGGCGGGCTGAGAAGGTCCCCTTCCCTGGGGCCCCGCGCTGGCCCCCTTGTCTCCCGCAGGCGGGATGAGAGTGCACCCACCCCTCCCCGGGGCTCCGCCCCGGACCCCGGTCTCCCACCGGCGGCCTGAAAGCGCACCCCTCCCCCGGGCTCCGCCCCGGACCCCGGTCTCCCACCCACCCACCCGACTCGGTAAGGAACGAGTCACCCTCCCGGGGCTCCGCCCCGGACCCCACGCGGGGGCTCCGCCCCTGCACCCCAGCACGGCTCGGGCTCTGCACCCCAGCACCGCGCGGGCCCTGCACCCAAACGCAGCGCGGGCCGGCGCCCCGGCAGGGCTCGGGCCGACACCCCGGCAGGACGGGAGCCGACACCACGGCAGGGCTCGGGCCGACACCCCGCGAGGCGAGGCGCGGAACCCCGGCGGGCTCGGGCCGGCACCACGGTCGAACGCGTGGCCGACATCCCGGCAGGGCTCGGGCCGACACCCCGGCAGGACACGGACCAGAACCCCGGCGGACTCAGGTCAGCACCCCGGCCGGACGCGGGCCGACATCCCGGCAGGGCTCGGGCCAGCACACCAGCGGACTCGGGCCGCCACCCCGGCCGGACGCGGGCCGGCATCCTGGCAGGGCTCGGGCCGGCACCCCGACGGAACACGGATCAGAATCCGACTCAGGACAACACCCCGGCCGGACGCGGGCCCGAGCGCCCCAGCGGGCTCGGGCCGCCACCCCGGCGGGCCGGGCCGGAATCCCCGCGGGACGCAAACCGACACCCCAGCAGACAGACTCGGGCGGACGCCCCGGCGGGACGCGGACCAGGACCCGGCGGGATCGGGCCGGAACTCCGGCGAGCGGGTGGGCCGGCCCACGGGCTCGGCCGCCGGCCGACACCCCGGCGGATTCGGCCCTGCGCCCAGCAGGCTCAACCCTGCAACCCGCCCTTCGCGTCGCGGGCGTGCCGGGGCCGTACCGCTGGGGGCTTTCGGCGGCGCCACGGCCTCCCGCGACCCACGCCGGGCGCACCTCGGCCCCTTCCGCCGCACGCGGTGCGGGGTCTTGAGGGCAGGCGCGCGTATGACCGGCCTGGAGCGGGCGTCGCCGGGCCGGTCGTACACGCCTGGGATCCGAGCCATCGCCGACCCGTGGCTTCGGGGGGGGACGAGAACGGCCGGACGGGTGGGGTGCGCCCGGTTCCCGTGGGCTTGCGCCGTGCGCGAATGCCGGCCGGCCGGGGGCCTCGGCCCGGTGGGACTGCCTGGCGGCTGCCGTACTGCCATGCCAGGCCCGCGGCTGCTGTCGGCCGGCGCCGGGTCGGCTGTGACGGCCGTGACCGGCAGCGGAGTTCGCGTAGCCGGCGAGCACAGTCGTGCAGCCGCATACCCCAGGACGCTCCGCGTCGGACCGGGTGGAAGGGGTGTGCGGGGAAGGGGTGGGACCCGCTACGATGCCTGTGTGCCGCGGTCACCCGACCAGCGGCGCGCGTTGTGTGCGGGCGTAGCTCAATGGTAGAGCCCCAGTCTTCCAAACTGGCTACGCGGGTTCGATTCCCGTCGCCCGCTCCAAACGACTCAGGGCCAGGTCAGAGGATCATTCCTCCGCCTGGCCCTGATCTGTTCCGGGGGCTGTGTTCAGTCCGGCGTGTCCCCCGCGTGCCCCTTCGGATGCCGCCCCTTGTCGACGAGGCCGCTCACCGCGTCGGCGATCAGCCGATCCCGCTCGGCGCTCGCGTGCTGGTAGATCAGCGCGGCGCGTGCGGTGCTGTGGCCCATGCGCGCCATCAGCTCCCGAGTGCTGGCGCCGGTCGAGGCGGCGAGGGTGTTACCGGTGTGCCGAAGATCATGGAAGTGCAGACCCTTGATGCCGGCTTGGTCGCACGCCTTGTGCCACAACCGGTTGAAGTGGTTGCGCCGAGGCGTGGCCCCCTTGGCACCGATGAACACCCGGCCGTCCGCACCAGGTTCGGCATACCGCGCGAGGTGATCGCGGATGTCGGGGACGATCGCGGCCGGGATGGAGACCGTGCGCTTGCCGGCCGCGCTCTTGGGAGCCTTGATCTCCCGTTCCCCGTTGTTGAGTTCAGCGACGGCACGACGTACCCGGACCGTACCGTGATCGAGGTCAACGTCACGGCGGTGCAGGCCGACCAGTTCGCCCCACCGCAGACCGAGGAAGCCGGCCATCAGCACCAGCGCCCGGTAGCGGGACTGAACAGCGTCCGCCAGGGCATAGACCTCCTGCACCGTGGCGGTCGGTCGCTCCGGTGTGTGCACGGTGCTGGCGCCTTTGATCTGGCACGGGTTGCGTCTGATCATCTGATCCGAGACCGCCGTGGCCATGATCGCCCGCAGGAGGGCGTACGCCTTCGCGACTGTGGTGGGACCGGTACCGGCGGCCAGCTTGTCCGCACGCCAGCGCCGCACGAACGGAGGCGAGATCTCCGCGACGTTGACGCCACCGAAGGTGGGTTCGAGGTGGAGCCTCAACAGCGACTCGTAGAGCTGACGCGTCCTGACAGTCAGCTCCCGTTCATTGATCCACGCCGAGGCGTACGAACCGAACGAGACCTTCCCGGCGTCCGGATCGTGCCAGTCCCCGCGCCGCATCTCCGTCTGCTTGTCGGCAAGCCACTCGTCCGCTTCCCTCTTGGTGCGGAACGTCTCCGGAGCGGGCCGCAGCAGCCCGTCAGGACCGACGTAGCGAGCCTGGTAGCGACCGGACGGGAGCTTACGCACGCGGCCGAACTGCCGACGCTTGCCGGCCATCAGGCAGCCACCTCCTGAAGACGCGACACACCCCGACGCGGCTCCACCGTGTTGGCGGAGATGAAGGCCCGAACGGCGCTCTCGGGGATGCGCACGTGGCGGCCGACCTTGACGTACGTGATCCGGCGCTCTTCGATCAGGCGCCGAGGAAAGCGCACGGTCGTACCGAGGATCTCGGCAACCTGGTCAACACTCAGGTACCGCTCATTCATAGTCGTCCCCTCCTTGGTCGCGCGGGTCTGCGAGTTCTTCGCGGGCGGTTTCGCGGTTGAGTTGGATGTCGCGGCGGATGGTGGCGGCGAGCCAGGATTCGCCGGGGGTGTGGCCGTGGCCGGCGTAGGTCCAGTGGGCGAGGGTGAGGGTGGTGGCTTCCTCGTCGTCCGGGTCGGGCAGGCCGAGGGCGGCGCGTTGCTGGGCGGCGCGGTAGTCGGCGCGGGTCTGGCGCAGGGCGCCGAGGGTGGTGGAGTAGCGGCGGGACTTGGTGGAGAAGTGGCCGCGGAAGCCGAGCATGTGAGCCCACTCCCGTAACTTCCGGTCCGGGTAGAGGGCGTGCAGGTCGAGGCAGGCGGCGATGAGCCGGGCCGGGTGCTCGGGGACGCCGAGGAGTTCCAGGGCTTCCTTGTTGCCGATGCGGCGGTCGACGGTGCCGGTGGTCTCGGCGGCTTTGGTGGCGTACTTGGCGACGTAGGAGGCGACGGCCTGTTCGGTGATCTCCGAGCCGTCCCCGAAGGCACGGATCGGGCGTACGTCGAGCTGGGTGCCCCAGCGCAGCGTGCGGGCCGGTTGGTCCCCGGCGGGGGGCACGTCGACTGCGACGCGGGCGGCAGCAGCGTGGATCGAGTCGGTGAGCAGGTCGAGGGTGGCCCAGGCCGGCGGGGGGCTGTCCGGTCCCTCGGGGCCGTCGAAGCGGATCACGGCGTGGAAGTGGACGGCTCCGCGCTTCTGGTACTCGGCGACCTTGCCAAAGGCGACGCGGGAGGCCTCACGTGCGGCTTTCTGGGTGAGGCCGGCGCGCTTGGCGATCTCCCGGCGCAGGTAGATCGTGAAGTAGCGCCACAGGTCGGAGGCGTGGTTGTTCCACAGCACCGCGCCGGCGTAGTCGTAGCTCTCGGGATCGAGGGGGGTGCCGAGTTCGGGGGTGTCTTCGGGGTGGCGGGTGCCGCAGCGGCAGGGCCGGTTGCCGGGCCGGTTGTGGACCGGGCCGAACGAGGGGGCGGTGAGGGTGGCGAACACGCGGGGGTGGTCGCGGATGGTGTGGGGGGTGCCTTTGGCGGGGTCTCCGACGAGGCCGGCGCGGATGAGGTGGTAGGTGTCGCCGGCGTAGGTCCAGGCGCAGGCGGGGCAGCGGGAGGCCCGCCGGTTGCCGCAGGCCACGCGGAGGACGCCGCCCGGCTCGGTGTCGGTGGAGTAGGAGTGCAGGACGTGCCGGGTTTCCTTGTCCCGGACGACGACGGAGCCTTGCAGGCGGATCGGGTCGGTGCAGCCGCCGGTGCGGCGGATCTGGTCCTGGATGCGGTCGAAGCCGGGGGACCCGGCCAGCCTCAGCACGTCGGCGAGGGTGGCCGGGTCCAGGCCCGCCATGGTGGCGGTGTCGGTCACGCGGCCACCTCCAGCGCGGCGGGGACCAGGGGGCGCAGGGCGGCGGAGGCGAGCAGCGGCGGGACGGCGTTGCCGATCTGCTCAAACTGCCGGGTCTTGGTGCCCTGGAAGGGGTAGTCGGCGGGGAAGGTCTGGAGGGCAGCGGCTTCCTGGACGGTGATGCGGACGGATTCCGGGCCGTCGGAGCCGTCCTTGTGCCATGACACGTCGTTGCTGGCCCTGGCGAACAGCAGGGTGGCGGCGGGTTCGTCAGCGCGGCGGACGGTGGCGTTGCGGCGGTTGCTGTGCCGCAGGACCCACTGGCTGCCTGCCTTTGCCGTGAAGGTAGGAGTGGGCGCCCTGTGCGGGTCGGTCGTCTGCCGACTGCCGTCGGACATCTGGTTGCGGTTGGTGTGCAGCACCCACGCGCCGCGCCGTTGGGCGTCCATGAGCGCCTTGCGGGCCGAGGTGGGGAAGGGCTCCGGTCCCCCGCTCTTGCCGCCGCCGGCGGTGACGGTGGGAACGGGCCGGTCGGTGGCGCCCCAGCCGAGGGCATCGGCCATGGTGACCCACGGCGCCAGTGCGGGGCCGAACAGCGTGTCGGGTCCGGGGTCCTTGGCGTGGGTGGGCTCAGGGGGCGCCGCAGTGCGGGTGCGGGAGGCCAGCAGGAGCGCGCGGCGGCGGGTCTGCGGGACGCCGTAGTCGGCCGCATTGAGCACGCCGGTCCACACCGAGTAGCCGAGGCCGCGCAGGATGCCCGCGATGTGGGCGAACAGGGGCGCCACGGCCGGTACCTCCTCCAGGGCGATCCAGTCGGGGCGCAGGCCGAGGGCGTAGCGCAGCGGCTCGACGACGAGGAGGGAGCGCGGATCGGCGCAGGCGTCGCGCAACGCACTGCGGGTGTCGCTCCCGCGGGCGATGTCGTCAAGGCCTTGGTGGCACAGGTCCATGTCGTCGTTTCCGGCACGCAGTCCGGCGGCACTGAAGGTCTGGCAGGGCGGGGAGGCGATCAGCCCGGCGACCTTCCCGCGGAGCGGTGCGGTGGGATAGTCGGCAACATCGGCGCGGATCGTGGTGTGGCCAGCGGCGGCGCGGGTGGCGCAGGCCGCTGCGTCGATCTCGATACCGACATCCCGCAGGCCGAGGGCGCGCAAGCCCTCCGACCAGCCGCCGGGGCCCGCGAAGAGGTCCAGGACCAGGCCAGTGTGTGCGGTCACTGTTCGCCCTCCTTCGCGGGGTGGGCGTCGAGCCATGCTTCGGCGCACACCTTGTGGACGGGCTTGCCGTTGTCGGAACGCAGCGGGGTGGGCTTGGTGCACATCACGCACGGCTTGTCGCCGCTGTGGTCGAAGTGGTCGGGTGAGCGCCAGTCGAGGAGGGCCACGGCGGTCACCTCCCGACGCGGGCGAGGCCGGCGGCGGGGGCGCGGTGGCCGGTGCCCTTGCAGGCCGGGCAGGAGACGGTGAGGGTGGCGCGGGTGCCGTCGCGGTGGCGGGTGCCCGTCGTGATCGCGGCGGTGGCGTGGCCGTCGCAGTCGCGGCAGACGCGCGGCGTCTGGGCGTGCTGGGGCATGATGGGGTCTCCCTTTCGGGTCCGTTGGATCTGATGAGGGGTCCAGGCGCCGGGGCGGCGGTCTTTGGCGAGAGAGCCGCCCCGGGGCCGTCAGCGGCGGCGGTTGCGACCGCGGGGGATGGGCGGGATGGAGTCGTAGGCGTCGCGGCCCTGCTGGAACGAGGCGCGGTCGCTGTCGCTCATGCCGGACGCGCCGATCTGCCGGTTGATGCGGCCGACGGTCTTGCGGTCGCCGTGGCGGCGGGCGATGGCGTACTCGCGGCCCAGTTCGGCCATCTGCGGGTTGGCCGGGGCGGTGTCGTTGTTCCTGCGGCTGAAGATGCCCATGGATCGTTCCTCTCGGGATCAGTGGTGGGTGTTGCGCCGGCCGTGGCCCTTGGCCGCGTACATCGCTGCGTCGGCGGTGGCCAGGGCGTCGGTGAGGGTGCGTACCGGCAGGTTCGAGCAGTGGCAGCAGCCGACCGATGCGGAGACCGGCAGGGTGTGGCCGCCGTAGTCGAGGGGCCGGTTCAGGGCGTGTTGCAGGGCTTGGTGGCCGGGGGTGCGGCCGGGGTCGGTGACGATGGCGGCGAACTCGTCTCCGCCGAGGCGGGCGGCGATGCCGTAGCGTCCGACCCAGGTGCTCAGGCGGCGGGCGGTGGCGGTGAGGACCGCGTCACCGGTCGCGTGGCCGTGGGTGTCGTTGGTGGCCTTGAAGTCGTCCAGGTCGACCAGGAGGACCAGGGCGCCGGGGTGCTTGGCCAGCAGGTGTTCGGCGCGGGTGGTCCATCCGGCGCGGGTGTGCAGGCCGGTCAGCGGGTCGCGGCGGGCGGTGGCCAGGCGGCGGACGAGGAGACCGCCGTGGACGGCCCAGCCCAGCGTCGGTAACGCGGCGGCGATCACGTGCGTGTCCATCCTGGTCACCGCCCCTTGTGCAGGTCTTTGACGAGGAGGCGCAGGACGACGGCGACCACGGCGACCGAGACGCCGGTGATGGCGACCGCGAGGAGCATGGAGACCAGGACCGCGCCGACGACCAGGACCACGGCGGTGCCGCCGCCGACGAGGGCGAGCGCGGTGCCGGGGGTGAGCTGGACCGTGGGCCGGTTCGAGGCCGGCGCCGGGGCGACCGGGACCGGTGCCGGGGCCGGGGTGGTGGTGGCCGGGGTGTGTTCGACCGCAGGCGTCGGCGCGGGGAGCGGGGTGGTGGAGGCGGTGTCCGGGGGCGGGTACTTCGGTGTGAACACGGGCTCTTCCCTTCTGTCAGGCGGTGCAGCGGTGGGTACGGGCGGAGAGTTCGGCGGCGGAGCGGTCGCGGTGGTCGGTGGAGAAGCCGCAGCCGGGGGCGGTGCAGGCGGCGGTGTGCCGGGTCTGGCCGCGTCCGTTGTTGTAGGTGCCGACCTTGACCGGGCCGATCTTGATCACGTCGTAGAAGCGGTTCGGGCGCATGGGCGGACTCCTTTCTGATCAGGCGAGTTGGAGTTGCGCGGCGATGGCTTCGCAGGTCGGGGCGGGCAGGCCGAGCCGGGCGGTCAGCGCGGCGGCGGTGATCTGCTCCCCCGTGCTGTTGCGGTGTGCGTCAGCGATCGAACGGGCGTGGTCGAGCAGCGCCGGCGGAACCGGCGGGGCGACGGCGGGCGGCTTGGGCGGTGCCGGGGCCAGTTCCGCGGGGACCGGAGCCGGGGCCGGGGCCGGGGGTGCCGGTTCGGGGGTGTCGGTGCGGTGCATCTCGACTTCCGGCGCCTCCGTCTCGTCCGCTTCCGGGGCCGGTTCGGGAACCGCCGGGGTAGGCGCGTGGACGAGGAGGGTGCCGCCGAGGAAGGCGAGGGCGGGCCAGCCGGCGACGAGGATGCGCAGCCAGGCGGGCACCTGGTGCAGGTCGAGGAGTCCGGCGGTGGCGACGTTCGCGCCGAGGGAGGCCGCCAATGCGATGGCGAACCAGGTCCAGGAGGAGCGGTCCCGGCCGGCCCGGAGGCGACGCCAGGCGGCGACCAGCAGCAGGTCGACCGAGACCGGGTAGGCCCATGCCTTCCAGCCGGACTGCCCGGCCGCCGCCGCCAGGTCGTGCAGGTGCGCGAAGGACAGCGCACCGGCGATCACGGCCTGGATCAGGACGGCATCGGGGCGGACAACTCGGTTCACGGGGATCACTCCCCGCCCGCGGGTGCCTCGCCGGTGCCCAGGCAGGTCAGGCACAGAGCGGCTTGCCGGTTGTCGGTGACGCGGCCCTTGCGGGCGCCGACGCGGACGGTTTCACTCGTCTCGCCCTTGCCGTCACAGTCCGGGCAGGACACCGGCTTGGGCAGCACCTTCTTACGTGTGGCCATGACGTTGTCCCCTTCTCAGTCCGTGACCGGGCGCGGCTTGACCAGCGACGGACCCGCGACCGGAGCGACAGCCGGGACGTGCGGCCGGAACGGGGTGAGGGCGGGAAGGTCCGGGACCAGGTGAGCGAACCGGCGGCAGGCGGCCGTCACCTCGTCGCGGGACGTGTGCGGGGTGCGGATCTTCGCCCAGCCACCCGAGGAATCCGCCGCAACGGCGGTGCCGGGGCGTTCGGCGGGGATGAGGCCGGCGGCCATGACCGCGTCCGGGGCGACGTCCGCGAGACCCATCTCGGCGGTCTGCTTGTCGTTGACCCGGTGCACCACACGCCCGGTGAGCTGGGCGCGGAGCATGGTGGCGCCCTTGCCCAGCTCGGAGCCGAAGCGCTGCCCGCACACCTCCAGGTAGATCCCGACCGCGCGGGCCATCTGCGCCAGCCGGATCAATGCGGTGACGATCCGTTCCCGGCGTTCCTCGTCCTTCTTGGAGGAGATCAGGAACAGTTCCGCCACCTCGTCCACCAAGACCACGATCGGCACCGGCCGTAAGTGCTCGGGCAGCTCCCACATGTCCGACACCCCGTGCGCGCTGAGCAGGTCGAAGCGGGACTCCATCTCCGTCACCAGCACGTCCAGCAGCGAGGCCGCCTCATCCGGTGTGGTCACCAGGGCGGACAGGCGGGGGGCGTAGGCGGACTGCTCCACACCCCGCTTGCAGTCGATCCCGACCAGCCCCACAGGCAGTTCCGCCAGGCCCTTGATCAGGTTGCGCTGATACACGGACTTGCCCGAGTTGTTCGCCCCCAGGGTGAGGGCCATGGGGACCTTGCGGTAGTCGCGGACGAACGCGGTCCCGTCCTCCCGCAGTGCCACCGGCACCGCCAGATCGGCAGGGCGAGCGCGGCGGGGCATCCGGACGCGGCGCAGCACGTCATAGCCGGTCATGCGCAGCTCGACATAGCCGGGCTTGGTCTCCGCGATGGTGACCGAGTGGACGCCCCACGCGTGCCGCAGCCGTTCCGAGGCAGCCATCAGGTCGGCAGGCTCCAGGCCGGCGGGAAGCCGCAGCGTCACCCGCAGCCCCGTCGACGTGCCACGGACCCGGCGGACCCTGGGCGGGACCGGCAGCACCTCACGGCGTGCCACGTTCCGGGCGAGGAAGGCCCGCAGCCGGGACGGCTGGACCGTCAGCCCGCACACGTCCATCGTGGACCGGTAGGTGATCGTGAACCGGCCCCAGGTGACCGGCAGCCCGACCAGCGACCAGTACACCCCCGGCGCGCGGACCTTGGCGTAGCCGAGACCGCCGGCGCCCGCGAGGACACCCGTGGTCTCCAGCATCATGGACAGGTCGCTCATGGTCAGGCCGCCGCAGTGATCGCGACCGCGCGGAACGAGATCCCGTGCCGCTTCTGCCCGTTGAACTCGTTCTCCCAGTCCCGGGCCTTGAGGCCGACCACCCGCACCGGCATACCAGGAGCCAGGCCCTCCGGGAGGCCCGTCTCCGGGACGGTGACCTGGTAGAGGTTGCCCTCCCCCTCGTCGGAGACCAGCAGGCCCACCGTCGACAGGGACGCCCCGGTGTCCCGGTCCAGAGCCCGCTCACCGGTCTTCTTGTTGGCCATCTTGGGTTCCGGCGCGGTCGCCACGAACACCACAGCGGACGAAAGGTCAATCTTGAACGACGGCATCAGGTACTCCCTGTGTTGGCTCCAGCAGCCCGAATGAGGCCACCGAGTGCCCGCTGTCCTAGGACTGCGAGCGACTAAGCAAGATAGTGCACCGCAGTCCTGGGACTGTCAACAGTCCTGGGACTGTGTTTGACTAGAACCTGATGAGAGGGGTTCGCGATGGCGCCGAAGTGGCGGGAACTGGCTGATCGACTGGCCGAACAGATCAAGAGGGGTGACTACGCCCCCGGCCAGCAGTTGCCCCACATCAGGGAGCTGGTGGACGCCGGCGAGGGCTCCAAGTCCACTGTCCACGCCGCCTACAAGGCACTGGAGGCCGAAGGCTTGGTCACGTCCTCACGGGGACACGGCACGGTCGTACGACAGCAGCTCCCACTGAAGCGACTTGGCATCGCTCGCTACGACAAAGCCAAGTGGCGGGACGGTGACGAGGTGGCGTTCATCGCGGACCGCGTGGCCTCTGGCCGAGGGTTCCGACGGAACGAGCAGACCCAGACCGTCAGTCGCGTTCAGGCGTCACCGGAGGTCGCGGCGGCGCTCGGTGTCCCGGAGGGTGCCGATGTGTACGCACGCGCGCGGCTGGTCAAGGAAGGCGACCAGCCAACACACACCCTGACCAGCTATTACCGCCCGGAACACGTGGAGGGCACACGCTTGGTCGACCCCACGCCGGGACCGGCCGGCCGAGGCGGCGGGTTCCGCGTGCTGTACGACGCCGGGTACGAGATCGATCACATGAAGGAAGAACTAGCGGCCCGTGCCGCCACTCCGGACGAAGCGAAGTTGCTGCAGCTTCCCCCGGGAGAGCCCGTCGTGGAACTGCACAGGACCACGTACACGGCCTCTGACACCGTGGTCGAGTTCGCCATCGGCGTGCACGTCGCCTCACGCTTCGCGTGGGAGTACGACTTCAAGGTGCCGGACTCGGCCCGGGACGGGGAAGCGCAGAAGTGATCTCATCGCAAGACTGGGCCGACACGCGGCGCCTGTGGGACTACCACCAGATGGGCCACTCCGTGCGGCCGTGCTCCGTAGCGATCGGGTTGGGTAGTCACGACCTGGGGGTGGCCGACACTGCGGCCGATCTCTACCGGCGTGGCATGGCGCCCTTGCTCGTGTTCACTGGGGCCACGAGTCCCACGACGAGGCAGCGGATGCCCCGAGGAGAAGCCGTGCACTACCGGGAGCGGGCGCTGGAACTCGGCGTCCATGACTCCGCCATCCTCGTGGAGCCGCGGGCGCGCAACACGGGTGAGAACATCCGCTTCTCGCGAGCCGTGCTGAAGGAGGCTGGCGTTGATGTGGCCTCGGTGCTCCTGATCAGCAAGCCATACGAGGAGCGGAGGGCGTACGCCACCGCCCGCAAACTCTGGCCCGAGGTCGAGATCATCAGCGCATCTACCCCGATGTCGCTGGACGAGTACGTCGACTCCATCGGTGACGCCCGACTGGTGATTGACATGCTCGTAGGCGCGCTTCAGCGACTGCTGATCTACCCGGAACAGGGCTTTATGATCAGCCAGCACGTCCCAGCCGACGTCCTCCAGGCGTACGAACGTTTGCGTCAGCGGGGCTTCACCAGCCGACTCCTTCGGAGCGACGCGGCCTCTTCCTGACACCACCAAGGCACCTTGCCCAGATCCCGTCGCGCCGAGCGAGTTGTTACAGGTTTCTCTACCTCATCAAGCCCCGGCTGCGCTCCGCTCCGCCGGGCGCGCTCCCGGCTCCGCTCGGAGCGCCGCTCCTGCCTCCGGCCCGCTCCGCCCCGGCTGCGCCGACGCGCGCCCACAGGTGGATGGGCCGGTGGCCATGAGCCGATCACCGCATAGCGCGGCCACGGTCAAAACAGTGCCTCCGGCGGGGGATCGGCCGGCACCGGGATGGAGGGGGCGCCGTCGCCGCCCGCGGGTCCATCGTGGTGGATGCTGGGGGCTCCCATCCCGCACACCATCGCCCCAGGCAGAGCCGAGCAGACGCGGCCCATGGCGTCCAGGTCGTTCGTACAGTGGCGCGCTCCACCTGGACGCCATGAACCACGCCCGCTCCACAGTGTGTGGGTCGACGGCGTACGGGATGGGAGCCGGGGGTGGGTGGTGGGTTGAGGGGGGCCTCCTACCGCCAACCTTCGATTCATAGGAACACCGCAGCCGTAGTGCGGCTTGATTTAATAAAACCAGGCAGATGGGGCCCCTGGCCTTGGAAGCTTGTGTTGCGGCTCATTCTGAGGCACACTCACTAGTGCACGCCTGACGACTTCAACAGGCGATGCGCCACCACTAGCGTCGCCAGGCCAGGCAAAGCCTACGCAAAGTCTTGGCAGTCAATTTGGCAGGAAGTGGGCGATTTACCCGAAAGCTGCAGGCTTCGCTGCAGGCTTCATTGACCACGCTCGCGGCCGAGCGGCCGGGTACAGCCTGGCCAACGCCCCAAGTCGTGGATCGAGACCCGGAAGAAGTGACAGGTACGAAAGACCGCACGGACCGGCACAAACGCGCTTTGCGTCGGCGCCGCTGCGGGCCCCAACATGTATGGCAGGCGGTGACCACCTCAACCACGCAGATGGACACCTAACCGGAGAGGTGCGTGAACCATGGAGGCTTAAGCCCGGACAGGCCAGGCTGGCTGATCCGAGGCTGATGGCGCATCAAGTGCGCTACTCTCGTACCGAATTACAGAAACGCCAAATGGCCGTGCGCATCGAACTTGCCGGAACGTCCGCACGGCCTTGGCATCCAAACAATTGGGAGATCAACATGGACCACCCCAGGGGGGCCCACCCTAGTGCACCAACTGTCTCGTCCACCGTACCGACTTACGCATGGCATTGCAATGCGCAAGCGGGACGGGGCGAGAGCTGCAGCGCATGCCCGCACACCAAACCCGACACGCCCCCTCGCAAGTCGCGGATCGAGAAGGCAACAGAGGTCGCCCGACTGGTCAGGGAGATCCTGACCTTGCTCATCTTCCTGTGCGCCCCGTTGGCACCTCACACCTTCCCCTAGGCGTGTCTCCCGCGTGCCCTTAGAGGCGGTAGCCGATGGGGCGTAAGGGGGAACAGCGGGGATGGCAGGCCTTAGCCGCAGGTCAGCATAAGGCCAGCTCAGCAGCACTCCGCGTACGCGATCTTCCAAACTGGCTACGCGGGTTCGATTCCCGTCGCCCGCTCCAGACGACTCAGGGCCAGGCGGAGGAACAATCCTCCGCCTGGCCCTGAGCTGTTCCGGGGGCTGTGTTCAGTCCGGCGTGTCCCCCGCGTGCCCCTTCGGACGCCGGCCCTTGCCGACCAGGCCGCTCACCGCGTCGGCGATCAGCCGGTCCCGCTCGGCGCTCGCGTGCTGGTAGATCAGCGCGGCGCGTGCGGTGCTGTGGCCCATGCGCGCCATCAGCTCCCGAGTGCCGGCGCCGGTCGAGGCGGCGAGGGTGTTACCGGTGTGCCGAAGATCATGGAAGTGCAGACCCTTGATACCGGCTTGGTCGCACGTCTTGTGCCACAGCCGGTTGAAGTGGTTGCGCCGAGGCGTGGCCCCCTTGGCACCGCTGAGCACCCGGCCTTCCGCACCCGGTTCGGCATACCGAGCGAGGACCGCTCGCCCTGTCTCGCTGATCTCCTGGCGAGCATCAGATCGGCCCGGCGCGGGAGCACGGCCGGCCATGCCGGTGGGCTCCCCCGCCGTGTTCGGATACGTCGATCGGCGACAGGTTCAGCTGCATGATCCGTGCGGTGCCGTTCCGGGTCGGGCGGCGGGCAGGCTGCGGACGTTGCCGAGGGCTGCGGCCTGTTCCCGTAGACGTACGTGACCACGCTGATCGCTACCCGGCCCGTCGACGGGTGGAACTCTATGCTCGCGTTGCGCACCCTGCGCGAACTCGGCGCCGGTAGCGCGGCGCCCGAGCCGATCCGCGACATCGAGAGGTTCGCCGACGTCCTCGCGAACCGAGTCCTCGTACCACTGGACGACCTCACTCCTGACGGGTGCGCGCGGCTGTGGCGCCGGACCGGTGAGCAGCACGACCTGTGACAGGCGCGGAGCGCCTGAGCGGCGCCTATCGTCGGCGTATCGAAAAGCGGATACGCGCCGGCAACACAGGGCCGACTTGACTGGCGTCATGTCCTACCGCGAACCAGCACCCCTGTCCCTGCCTGTGACGCTGACCGTCGCGCCGATCAGCGACGCCGAGCACCTGGCCTTCGTGCGGGCGCGGCGGTCGGTGAACTTTGTGCAGACCCCTGCGTGGGGGCGGGTGAAGACGGAGTGGCGCAGTGAGTCGCTCGGATGGTTCGACGGCGGGCGGCTTGTGGGGGCGGGGCTTGTCCTTCACCGGCCGGTGCCGGGGCTGTCGCGGTTCACGCTTGCTTATGTGCCGTGGGGTCCTGACATCGACTGGTCCGGGGACATCGGTGCGTGGCTCGACCCGCTGGCGGCATATCTCAAGGCCCGTGGCGCGTTCGCGATCCGGCTGTGCCCGCCGGTGCGGACGCACACCTGGGATGCGGCGCAGGTCAAGGACGGCGTGGCCGATCCGGGGGTGCGGCGGCTCACCGGACTCCCCGACGGGCACGTCGATCCGACCGGCGCCGCGGTGAGCCGACGGCTCCGGACGGCCGGCTGGCTGCCGCAGAGCCCTGAGGGCGGGTTCGGGGCGGGGCAGCCGCAGTTCACGTATGAGGTGCCGCTGGTCGGAAGGTCCGAGGACGACGTCCTGAAGGCCATGAACCAGCAGTGGCGCCGCAACATCAAGAAGGCCGCGAAGGCGGGGGTCGAGGTCACGGTCGGTGCCGCGTCGGACCTCGCGGCGTTCCACGAGCTCTACGTGCACACCGCCGCGCGCGACGGATTCACGCCGCGGCCGCTGGCGTACTTCGAGACGATGTTCGCGGAGTTGAGCGCCGAGGATCCCGGGCGGATCGCGCTCTATCTGGCATGCCACGAGGGCGAGCTGGTGGCCGCGACGATCCTGGTGCGGGTCGGCGGACACGCCTGGTACGCGTACGGCGCCTCCTCGACGGCCAAACGTGAGGTGCGGGGTTCCAACGCGTGCCAGTGGGCGATGATCCGTGACGCCCTGGCGGCGGGCTGCGACGTGTACGACCTGCGGGGCATCACGCCGACGCTCGACGCCGCTGATCCGCATGTGGGCCTGATCCGGTTCAAGGTCGGCACCGGGGGGCGGGCGGTGCGGTACGTCGGGGAGTGGGATCTGCCGCTGCGACCGCTGGTCTACCGCGCCTTCGACCTGTACATGCGTCGGCGCGGGCGCTGAGCCCGCGCCGCACGGTTACCCGAGTGCGGCGGCCACCTCGTCGAGGCGGGCGCCGCGCGACGCCTTGACGAGGACGATGTCGCCGCCGGTGAGGCTCTCGCGCAGCCAGGCGGCGGCTGCTTGGTTGTCGGTGAACGCGACCGCCCGCTCCCCCGCGGCGTCGGCGACGGGACGGGCGGTTTCGCCGATGACGGCCACCAGGTCGGCGCGCGCGGCCGCGTACTCGCCCACTGCTCGGTGCTCGGCCTCGCTGTCGGCGCCGAGTTCGAGCATCGCGCCGAGTACGGCGATACGGCGCCGGCCCGCGATCGCGGCGAGCGTGTCCAGGGCGGCTCGGGTGGAGTCGGGGTTGGCGTTGTAGGAGTCGTTGAGCAGGGTCGCGCCGCAGGCCAGGGTGCGGCGCTCCATGCGCCACCTGGACAGTGAGGCGGTGCTGAGGGCCACCGCCGAGGTGACCAGGGGGATGCCGGCCGCGAGTCCCGCCGCGGCGGCGGCCGCCGCGTTGAGTGCCTGGTGGGCGCCCACGAGCGGCAGCGCGACACGGGCCGAGGCGCCGGAGGTGCGCAGCGTGAAGGTCGCCCGGCCCAGGCGGTCGAGGATCAGGTCCTGGACACGCACGTCGGCGTGTTCGGCGCGGCCGAAGGTCAGGACCGGCCCGCCGGTCAGCGCGCGCATCGCGACGACGCGGGGGTCGTCGGCGTTGAGGACGGCGGTGCCGCCGGGTGCGAGGCCGCGCACGAGTTCGCCCTTGGTCCGTGCGATGGCCGCGCGCGAGCCGAACTCCCCGATGTGGGCCTGGCCGACGTTGAGTACGACCGCGATGTCGGGTGCGACCAGGCCGGTGAGGTGGGCTATGTCGCCGAGGTGGCGGGCGCCCATTTCGAGGGCGAGGAAGCGGGTGTGCGCGTCGGCGCGCAGCATGGTCAGGGGCACGCCGAGTTCGTTGTTGTACGAACCGTGTGTGGCGACGGTCGGCCCGGCGCCCGGAAGGACCACGGCCAGCAGGTCCTTGGTGCTGGTCTTGCCCTGCGAGCCCGTCACCGCGACGACGGTCAGCCGCTCGCGCAGCCGGGCCACGGCGTGGGCGGCGAGTGTCTGCAGTGCGGCCGGTACGTCGTCGACGACGACTGTGGGGAGCGGTGTCGGCCGTGAACCGAGCACGGCGGTCGCACGGGTGTGGCCGGCGTAGTCGTGGCCGTCGACGCGCTCACCGGCCATGGCGACGAAGAGACCGCCCGGTTCGCCGTGCCGGCTGTCGAGTACGGCCGGTGCACTCACTGTGACGCTCGTGTCACCCGTGACCCGGCCGCCGACGAGCGCGGCGATCTCGGCGAGGGAGAGGGGGTGCGGGGCGAGGGATGGCTGGCTCTGAGTCATGGTTCCAGTGAAGGCGGCGGGGTGTTGCCGGCGCGTATGCGGTTCTCGATACGCCGGCGATAGGTGGTGGGCTCTGGTGGGGGTGCTCGCTTCCGCCGTTCGGCGTCCGGGGACGCCGAGGCTCCGGCCGGACCGCCGGAGCCGCGCCGTGTTCATCCCAGACTCACCTGTGTGATGGGAAAGTTGAAATAGGTGTCCGGGTAGGGCTCGTCCTTGAGCGTGTAATGCCACCATTCGCATGTGTAGGAGCTGAATCCGCTGGTCTCCATGATGGAACGAAGACGCCTGCGGTTGTCCGCCGCGGTGCGCGAGATTCCTTCCGCTCCGTGGTGCGAGATCGAGTCCATCAGGTCGTGGTCGCCGCCCATGTCGGCGAGGTCGCCGCTTTCCAGGTGGTACAGCGTCAGGTCGACGGTACTGCCGCGGCTGTGGCCCGACCTGGCAGCCACGTATCCGTTCTCGATCATCTCGGGCCGCTCGATATTGGGGTAGTGGCGGTGCTTGGTGCGGCCGTCCTCCGGCTGCTTGGACCAGTGCAGGAAAGAGTCCACGGCACGTTGCGGGCGGTAGCCGTCCCAGAGAAGGAGGCCGAATCCGTGCGAGGCCGCCTCTTCTCGTGCGCTCTGCAATGCCGCGCACAGAGCCCTGGTGCCGACGATGCGATTGGCCAGGTATCCGTTGACCGGCTTTCCGGTGAAGTTGTCCCAGGTGGCGTACTTGGCGTCCCAGCGGACTCCGGGGATGAACTCGTCCATGAAGACGAAGTCGTTACGCATCGGCCTGCTCCGTCACAGGCAGGGGCCGGACGAGGGCCCCGGTCACCAGGCGGTCGATCAGTTCGGGCAGCGGAACGCCGGCGGCGGCCATCATCCTCGGATATCGACTGTACGAGGTCATGCCGGGGAATGTGTTGACCTCGTTGAGGACGACCTGTCCGTCGTCCTTGAGAAACAGGTCCACGCGGGCGAGTCCGCTGCAGCCCAGGGCGCGGTAGACGGCCTTCGCCACTTCCTGGACGCGGGCCCGGGATCCAGCCGGAATATCGGCGGGGACGATCGGCGTCGAATTGTCGGAGCCGGTCTCGGGTTCGTCCTCCTGGTGAATCCGGAAAAATCCGTGGGACAGGGCGATGCGGTCGACTTCTCCGGCGGTCAGGTCCGTTCCGCCGCCCAGGATGGCGCATCCGACCTCGCTGCCGACGACCGCCTCCTCGACCAGGACTTTCGTGTCGTACCGCCGGGCGACGTCCAGCGCGGCCGGCAGTTCTTCCGCGTTCGCCACCTTGCTGACCCCGAAGGACGATCCCGAGCGGGCCGGCTTCACGAAGACGGGATAGGTGAGCCGGTCGGCGTCGATGTCCTCGCCCGCCGCGACCGTCCAGAAATTCGGCGTGGCGATTCCGGCGCCGGCGGCGACGACATAGGCGAGGGACTTGTCCATGCCCAGCGCGGAACTCTGGACGTCGCAGCCCACGTACGGGATTCCGGAGAGTTCGAGCAGGCCCTGGACCGCGCCGTCCTCCCCGAGCTTGCCGTGCAGGACGGGCATCACGACATCCAGGCCGATCGTCTCGTACTTCCCCTGATCGAGGACGAGCAGTCCGCGCACGCCGCGGTCCGGGGACAGCACGGCGGGCCGGTATGCGCCGCTCTCCCAGTCCGTGGCGGGCCCCTCGCAGAGTTTCCAGGCGCCGTGGCGCGTGATCCCGATGAAGTACGGCTCATATTTGTCCGGGTCGAGGTTTCGCGCGATCTCCTGCGCGGACTTGATGGAGATGGGGTGTTCCTCCGAGCAGCCTCCGAAGAGGATTCCGACCTGAAGCTTGGCCTTAGGCATGCTGATTCCTTCTTTCGAATTCCAGGCAGTTGGTGATCGAGTTCTCGACCGTTTCACTCAGGGCACGGTCCGTGTAATACGCGGTGTGCGGACTGATGAACGCGTTCGGCATTTCCTGCAGCCGCAGCAGTGGCTTGCTGTCGATGGGTGCGTTCCGTCGGTCGGCGTAGAACACGCCTTCCTCGCCCTCGACGACGTCGAGGGCGACACCGCCCAGGCGTCCGTCCTCCAGCGCCGCGACCAGCGCGGTGGTGTCGATGAGGGCACCGCGTCCGGTGTTGACCACGAACGCGCCCGGTTTCATCCGCTGGATGCGTTCACGGTCGAGGAGGTGGTGCGTCTCGGCGTTGAGCGGCGCATGGAGCGTGACGACGTCGCTAGATTTCAGCAATTCATCGAGCGACACCTCGTCGCCGGGGTCACCGGATTCACCGGATTCACCGGCACGATTTCCGTACGCCAATATCCGGCATCCGAAGACGCGGAGCCTTTCCATGACGGCTGTGCCGATGCGCCCCGTTCCGACCACGCCGACGGTCAGGTCGCGCAGATCTTTCCCCCGTACGTCGTGCAGCCGGTAGTCGTGCACATCCGCGCGGCGGACAGTGGACTTGGCGTGGCGCACCGCCATCAGCAGCATCATCACCGTGTAGTCGGCGACACTGTCGGGGGAATAGCAGACGTTCCCGACGGAAATGCCGACGCGGCCCGCATGATCCACGTCGATGTGGTCGTACCCGATGCTTCTTGTGGAGATATAGGAGACGCCGACTCGGCTCAGCGCTCGAAGTGTCGCCGGGGTGATCCGGGTCTTGTGTCCGACGCTGATGCACCGGTTTCCGGATGCCAGGTGGACGTTGTCCTCCGACACCGCGGATTCTGTGATTGTCGGCGTCACTCCGAATCGGGGCGCCAACTCCCGGAACCGTGCGGCTTCGTCCCGCCCGCATCCGAAAGCGGTGATTCCCACTGGTTCGCTGTAGGTCATGCCTCCATTCAAGGAAACGGGGTGTTGCCGACGCGTATGCAGTTTTCGATAAGCTGCCGATACGTTGTCGGCCCGCTTTGCCGGCCCGCGCGGTGTTCGCCGAGCACAGGTCACCAGCCGGTCGCGGTGGCTGTTCGCGATGGACGGCGCCACCCCGGCAAGCCGGGCCATGCCGGCGGCCGTCCAGGCGCGGCGGTCGAGCAGGGGCGCGTATCACGA
The DNA here is from genome assembly GCF_040641015.1 of Streptomyces sp. NPDC021356. Taxonomy (NCBI): domain Bacteria; kingdom Bacillati; phylum Actinomycetota; class Actinomycetes; order Kitasatosporales; family Streptomycetaceae; genus Streptomyces; species Streptomyces sp. NPDC021356. The sequence goes on from NZ_JBFACU010000049.1 coordinate 28,697, forward strand.
CCGCGGGGACGTGCGGGCGGGCAGTTCCACCGTGATGCGCAGGCCGCCGGTGTCGCGCGGGGTGAGGGTGAGGGTGCCGTCGTGTGTGCGAGTGATGGTTTTGACGATGGCCAAGCCGAGGCCGACGCCCGTCTGGTTGGCGTGGATGCGCTCGGTGCCCCTCTGGAATGGTTCGGTGAGCGTCGAGACCAGGTGTGGAGGCAGTTTCTCGCCGGTGTTTTCGACCGTGAGCATCACGGTGCCGGAGTGGACGCCGGTAGTGACCCACACCCTGCCCTGTTCAGACAGATTGTGGACGATCGCGTTGTGCACGAGGTTCATGGTCAGTTGCAGCAGGAGCGCCGGCGATCCGCTCGCGGGGGTGATGTCGCCGCGGGTCTCGATGGTGACGCCGTTCTTTTCCGCGAGGGGGAGCAGCGTTTCGGTGGCTTCTTCCGCCATGAGGGACAGGTCGACCTGTTCTCGGGTGAAGGATCGCTGGTCGGCTCGGCTGAGCAAGAGCAACGCTTCAGTGAGGTCGATCGCTCGGGTATTGACAGCTTGGAGGCGGTCGAGAACTTCGCCGGTGTCGTGTGATGGATCGGTGCGGGCCACGTCGAGAAGCGACTTCGAGATGGCCAACGGGGTGCGCAGTTCGTGCGAGGCGTTTGCCGCGAATCTCTGCTGCTCGGCGACGTGTGCCTCAAGCCGTGCGAGCATCGCGTCGAAGGCGTCGGCAAGTTCACGGAACTCGTCCTGGCGGCCCGGCATCTGGATACGGTGCGAGAGCGATCCCGTAGCGGCCGTGCGGGTGGCGTTGGTGATGCGAGCCAGGGGGGCGAGCATACGACCGGCGAGGATCCATCCTCCCAGGAGGCCGAACACGAGGAGGAGCACCGTTACTGCGGCTGCCGTTGGCGCGAAACCCTGCACGAAGTCGATGACCGGGTTTCTTTTCCATGCCCCCTCTTCGTTGGTTTGCAACCACCCCTGTTGCAGGAGGAACACTCCTGCGGCAGCGAGCGCCAAGGCACCGGCGAGCATGAGGAATCCGGCATAGCTGAGGGTGAGCTTGAGGCGGACACTCAATCCAGGTGCCCTATCCATGGCTCTCTCCCCCGTCTCCGGCCTGCGGCTGTGCATCGATTCGGTAGCCGACGCCGGAGACCGTGGCGATGATCCACGGCTCACCGAGACGCTTGCGCAGTGCTGAGACGGTGATTCGGACAGCATTGGTGAACGGATCGGCGTTCTCGTCCCACGCGCGCTCCAGAAGTTCCTCGGCGCTGACGACACCGCCCTCGGCGGCGATGAGGACCTCGAGTACGGCGAACTGCTTGCGCGTCAGCGCCACGTAGCGGCCGTCCCGGTAGACCTCGCGTCGGAACGGATCCAGCCGCAGCCCTGCGATCTCACGGACCGGAGGCCGGCTGTGGGCACGCCTGCGGTCGAGCGCCCGGAGCCTGAGGACGAGTTCCTGCAGTTCGAACGGTTTCGTGAGGTAGTCGTCGGCGCCGAGTTCGAAGCCGGATGCCTTGTCGTCGAGGCGGTCGGCCGCGGTCAGCATGAGGATCGGCATGCCGCTGCCCGTGGCGACGATGCGTTTGGCGATCTCGTCACCAGAAGGGCCGGGGATATCGCGGTCGAGGACGGCGATGTCGTATCTGTTGATGCTCAGCATTTCCAGGGCGATGTCGCCGTCGCCCGCGAGGTCGGCCGCGATCGCTTCCAGGCGCAGGCCATCGCGGATGGCTTCCGCCATATAGGGTTCGTCCTCGACGATCAACACACGCATACTCTCGATGTTACGAGCGGGCACATATCGTCCGCGTCTCAAAAACCGCATACGCGCCGACAACACCGTGCCACCGTCCATCAGTGCGTCGCGACCGCCTTCAACAAGCATCCCGGGAAGGCATTCGGTGCCGTGACCTGCATGAACACACGATCTGCCCATCGACGAGCCTTCGATCGACATCACCCTTGAGGGGGCCGTTGGTGCGGACGGCGAAGGAACACGGCAGGCTACACCGACGGGCTCCCTCGCCGTGTCCGGACCCGTCCTGGACGTGGCTCAGCTGCACGATCCGTACGGGGCCGTGCCGGGGCGGGCGGCGGGCAGGCGGCGGACATTAAGGTCACCCTTCAGGAGACGGTCCATCGCGGACCAGACAGCCTGCTCGTCGCGGGCGGGTCTCTGCACTGATTCATCACAGCGCTGACGGGCGTCACAGTCTTGCTGTTGCACTCCTTCTGACCCAGAACAGCGTGCCCTTGGCGTGCCCGTTCGCAAGGCACGCCAAGGGGAGTCACGGGAAACACCGGTCAGTGGTCAGCAAACACACAGGTCAGCACTCCCCCAGGTCAGGCCGAGTCCGCATATGCGATCTTCCGAACTGGCTACGCGGGTTCGATTCCCGTCGCGCTCTGCGTGGCCAGGGGCCAGGTCCGGGGAGTGATCCTCGGGTCTGGCCCCTCGGTGTTTCCGGAGCCGGGCGGCCGGAGCCGGGCGGCCGGGGCCGGCCCGGGCCGGGGGCGCGGGCCGCCCGGCTCAGAAGCTGATCGAGTTGCCGGCTCAGAGGTTGATCGAGTTGCCGGCTCAGAAGTTGATCGAGTTGATCGTGTCCGCTATCGAGTTCATGAAGCGGTTGATCGACGGGGCCATGCCGGTGGAGGCGAGGAAGAAGCCGAAGAGGACGGCGACGATGGCCGGCCCGGCCTTGATGGAGCCCCCTCGGAGCAACACCACCAGGATGATCGCCAACAGCAGCACCACTGACAGTGAAATGGCCACAACTGATCACACCTTCGGTTGGTCCGCTCTCCCGGCCCGGGGCGCCAACCCCACGCCCCCGCTGGAACCATCGTGCCACCAACACGGCTCCCGTATGCCGTGCCTGACGCATCATCGGTCAGGACCGTGACACGCACCCCGAGCATCCCAGGGCCGGCGCCCCCGCCGTGCGAGGTCCCGCGGGGTGTCCCGGGGCGCGTCGGCGCGGTCGCCGGGCGGTGGGCCGTGGCGACTCGCCGGGGAATTCGGTGATTTCGTTTCGATGTCCGCACATGTCGTTCGCAGGCAATTCGAATTGCCGTCGCCGGACGGTGCGCCGGGCGTCAACTCGTCGTGAACAATCCGGACATCGAGGCTTCCTGCCGGCTGGGGCGATGTGGCGAGGGCCACCCCGTGGCCGGGTATTGCCGGGCGAACCCGGGGCAGCCGCTGCGCAGAGCCGGGATCGCCGTCGGAGGTTCCGCGAAAACCGCACGGACGACGCTAAGGTGCCTGAGATGTTCCACGCTGCCTCCTCCCCCGGCCAGAGCAGAACACCCCTCCCCCCGGCTCAGTCCCCGGCCCCCGGTGTGCCGGTCACGCACAGACCCGGTGAGGGTGCGGGCCGGTCCGGAAAGCAGCGCGATCCCTTCTTCGACAATGCGAAGTACCTCGCGATCGTGCTGGTGGCGTTGGGGCATTCCTGGGCTCCGGTGATGAGTGGAAACCGGTTCCTCGAAGGCGCCTACAACGTGGTGTACGTCTTCCACATGCCGGCGTTCGTCATCATCTCCGGTTTCTTCTCCCGTGATTTCGATCTGCGGCCGAGCAGGCTGAAGCGGCTGATCACCGGCGTCGTCGTGCCGTACGTCCTCTTCGAGACGGCGTATTCACTCTTCCGTGTCTTCGTCGGGGGTTCCGGCGACCATGCCGTCAGTCTTCTGTCGCCCTGGTACCTGACCTGGTTCCTGTGCGCCCTGTTCATCTGGCGGCTGACCTCGCCGGTGTGGAAGCTGGTCCGCCACCCCCTGCTCGTGTCCCTCGGGATCGCGATGCTGGGCTCGGTGTCCCCGGCCATGGGGGGTGTGCTGGACCTTCCGCGTGTCCTGCAGTTCCTGCCCTGCTTCGTGCTGGGGCTGTGCCTGAAGCCCGCGCACTTCCGGCTGGTGCGCCGTCGCGCCGTGCGGGTGCCGGCGCTCGCCGTGTTCGCGGCGGCGCTGGCCCTGGGCTGGTGGACCGCGCCGGGCGTGAACACCGCCTGGATGTACCGCAACGGGGCCGCGCAGGACATGGGCGCGCCCTGGTGGGCCGGGCCGGTCATGGTGCTGGTGACGTTCGCGGGCGCGGTGCTGCTGACCGGCTGTTTCCTCGCGCTGGTGCCGGGGCGCCGGATGTGGTGCACCGCGCTCGGCGCGGGCACGCTGTACGGCTATCTGCTGCACGGCTTCGTGGTCAAGGGCGTGCTGTACGCGGGGTGGTTCGAGGCGTCGTGGCTGCACACTCCGCTGGGCGCGCTCCTGGTCACCGTGGTCGCCACGGGCGGCGTCACCCTGCTGTGCACCCCGCCCGTGCGCCGCGTCTTCCGGTTCGCCGTGGAGCCGAGGATGGAGTGGGCGTTCCGGCGCGACACCGCCCGGCCCGAGGGCGGGCGCTCCGGTGGGGCGGGGTCCGACACCGCCACCGGCGCGGAGGCCGGGACCGGGGCCGGGGCCGGGACGACCGGGGCCGGGGCCGGGACGACCGAGGCCGGGGCCGGGACGACCGAGGCCGGGGCCGGGACGACCGAGGCAGGGACCGGGCGGGCGGCGGTGATGGCGCGCTGAACCGGCGCTCCGCCCCGGCCGGTGGGGCGAACAGCCCGCCCGTCAGGCGGGCTGTTCGCCCTTCAGGTGCCGCATCAGCCGCTCGAAGTGCTGCCAGCCCGACAGGTCGGACGGGTCGCCCGGGAAGGCGTAGTACAACGCCGGGCGGGTCTTCGGGCCCAGGGTGCGCGGGGGCTCGCCGAGCGGGGTGCGGCGGGCGCGGTCGCCGGGCATGGCGCGCACCTCGTCGGCGCCGAGGACGAAGGCGTACGGGACGCCGGGGCCCTCGAAGCGGGGCGGCACGGCCAGGTCGCGGCGGGCCCTGCGGATCTGCACCAGCATGGACTGGAGGTCGTGGCGGGTGGCGAGCGTCTCCGCGGCGCGCGCCACCGCGTCCTGCGGTACCTCCTCCCCGGGGCCGTAGCCGAAGGCGAGGGTGACGTCCTCCTCGACGCCGCCCGTGGTGCGGCTGACGCGGACGGTGGCGAGGCCGGGGCGTTCCGGGCTGCCGACGACCACGAACCAGGTCGGCTCGGGCGCCCGTTCGTGGGCGACGTCGGTGAACTGGCGCAGTGACCAGGGCAGGTTGGCGGGTTCCTCGGTGCCCCAGCCGGCCGGTGGCTCGCCGGTGATCTCGCGCCACACGGCCTCCAGGGCACCGCCGAGGACCAGGCGGTCGTCGGCAGGGTGGATGGCCCGGTAGGAGATCGCCAGCTGGCGTTCACCGGTGTCGGCGACGTCGCGGGTGAAGGAGGCGGCGACCGGTGTGCGCGGGTCGTCGGGGGCGGCCCGCGGTGACTCCACGGTCACGAACAGGCCGTTGTTCCACTCCAGTACGGCACCGGACAGGCCGTCGTAGTAGCCGTCCTCCTCGTCCTGGACGACCCAGCGCGAGGGCCAGCCAGGCAGGGCGGTGCGGACCGCCGGGGAGAGCCGGGTGCCTGCGGGGGTGACGATCTGCAGGCCGAGGTGGGCGCCGGCCGCCGCGCGGAAGGCGTCGGCGAGCCAGGCGGTCATGGCGACCACGGGCCGGTCCATGATGACGACGGCGACCTTGTCGGTGAGGACGTCCACGGCGGGCTGGGCGGCGGCGGGCACGGGGGCCACGCTCACGCCGTCCGACGGCACCACGGCCAGCGACCGGGCGGCCTGCGGCGGCCAGGCGGTGCCGCCGACGAGGGTGGCGAGCCGGGCCGCGAAGGTGCCGGCCAGTTCCTCGCCCTCCTTGACGCCGGTGGTGGCGCGGGCCTCGGTCCACCAGTACGGCACCTCGGGCTCGCTCGCGCCGAGCAGCCGCTGCGCCTCGCCCCTGACCTGGACGAGCAGCGGTGCCTCCACGGTGACCAGCGGGCGGCCCTGTTCGTCGCAGAGCCGCACCACGGCCCCGCCGTCCTCGGCGCCGACCAGTTTGTCGGGGCCGCCGGAGAGCAGGCCCGCGATCACGCTCAGCGGGTCGGGCATCTTCCTGGTGAGGGTGACGACGTCCTTGGTCATGGGTGGTTCACCTGTTCCCGGCGTAGACGGTCTGGATCAGCCGGTTCGGCTCGCCCCTGCGGACCAGCACGCCGCGGCCGGGCGGCTGCTGGCCGGCGTAGACGCCGGGGAAGAGCTGGCCCTCGCTGCGGTCGCCGGACATCACGAGCGCCGCGGAGCCGGACTCGCGCAGCCCCTGGAGCAGCGGCTCGTACAGGCCGCGCGAGGCGCCCGCGACCCGGCGGGTGAGGACGAAGTGCAGGCCGATGTCGACGGCGGAGGGGATGTACGGCACGAAGGGGGCGAGCGGCTGCTGCCCCGCGGTGGTCAGGACGTCGTAGTCGTCGACGAGGATGACGATGCGCGGGCCCGAGCCCCAGCTGCCGGGTTCCAGGTCGGCGGGGTCGGCGCTCTCGTCGGGCAGCCGCTTCTCCAGTTCGCCCGCGATACCGGTGGCCAGCGCACCGGCCAGCTTGGCGTTGTAGGCGTAGCCGCCGCGGTACTCCTCGGGGACGGCGCCGCGCAGGCCGCGGCGCGGGTCGAAGACGCCGAAGACCAGTTCGTCCTCGCCGTGGCGTTCGATCAGGCCCTCGGCGATCACCTTGAGCAGGTTGGTCTTGCCGCACTCGCTGTCGCCCATGATCATCAGGTGCTGGTCGTGGGCGAACAGGTCGAGCGGGACGGGCGCGAGATTCGTCTGGTCCAGGCCGATGGGCACGCGGCGCGGCTCGGCGGCCGGGCCGGGCAGCAGCCGCGGTTCCAGCAGGTGCGGCAGGACCCGGACCGGCTGGGCGACCTCGCCGGTCCAGGTGGCGCGGACGGTACGGGCCGTGCGCTCCAGTACGGCGCCGAGTTCGGCGGTGTCGCCGAGGCCGTCGGTGCGGGGCAGCGCGACCTGGGCGAACAGCTTGCCGTCGGTCAGGACGCGGCCCTTCTCCTCCGGGGAGAGGGTCTCGGCGAGCTTGCGGTCGATGCTGGACTCGCTCGGGTCGTTCAGCCGCAGTTCGACGCGGGTGCCGAACTGGGACTGGGTGGCGATGCGCACGTCGTTCCAGCGCAGCATGCCGGCGACGACGTGGATGCCGTAGCCGCTGCCCCGCTTGAGGATGTCGACGACCGCGTCGTCCAGGTCCTCGAAGTCGTCGCGCAGCGCGCCGAAGCCGTCGATGAGCAGCACGATCTCCGTGGACGCCAGCTCGGGCAGCCGGCCCGCGGCGCGCAGGGTGCGCAGCTGCTCCACGGAGTCGATGCCGTGGATGCGGAACAGTTCCTCGCGCTGGTCGAGCATGCCGCGCACCGAGTCGATGGTGCGGGCGGCGCGCTCGCGGTCGGCGCGGCCCGCGACGCCGCCGACGTGCGGCAGCCCGGCGAGTGCCTGGAGGCCGCCGCCGACCAGGTCGAGGCCGTAGACGCCGACCTCCTGCGGGGTGTGGGTGAGCGCCAGGGACAGGGCGAGGGTGCGCAGCAGGGTGGTCTTGCCGGACTGGGGGCCGCCGATGACGGCGGCGTGGCCGCCCGCGACGGTGAGGTCCAGGTACCACTGGCCCTGCCACTGCTTCGTCGGATCGTCGAGGACGCCCAGCGGCACCTGGAGCGGCGCCTTGCGTTCGGCGAGCTGCATGCCGCGCGCGCCCACCTCGACGGGCCCGGCGACCTTGTCGAGGGCGACGGCGTCGGGCAGCGGGGGCAGCCAGATGCGGCGTACGGTGCGGGCGCCCGCGTCCTCGATCTGCCCGACGAGGACGCCCATCTCGGTGGGGCCGGTCTCGCGGCGCCGCATCTGCGGTTCCTCGGGGGCCGCGGACTCGTCCTGGCCGAGGGTGTTGTACGCCTCGTACTCCAGGGCGAGCGGCCCGGTGTCCTCGGTCTCGCGCTGCACGGGGCCGCGGTAGGCGCCGGAGACGTAGCCGGCCTTGAACCGCTCGTAGTGGCTGGTGTCGACCTTGAGGTAGCCGAAGCCGGGCAGCGGGGGCAGGTGGAAGGCGTCGGTGGTGTCCAGGACCGTGCGGGACTCGTCGGCGGAGAAGGTGCGCAGGCCGAGCCGGTACGACAGGTAGGTGTCCAGGCCCTTGAGTTTGCCGCCCTCGATGCGCTGGCTGGACAGCAGCAGGTGCACGCCGATGGACCGGCCGATGCGGCCGATGGACAGGAACAGGTCGATGAAGTCCGGCTTGGCGGTGAGGAGTTCACCGAACTCGTCGATGACGACGAACAGGTGCGGCAGCGGGTCGAGGTCGGGGCGCTTCTCGGCGCGCAGGGCGGCGTAGTGGCCGATGTCCGCGACGTTGCCCGCGTCCTTGAGGACCTGCTGGCGTCGCTTGACCTCGCCGGCCAGGGAGGCGTGGACGCGTTCGACGAGGCCGGCCTGGTTCTCCAGGTTGGTGATGACGCCGGCGACGTGCGGGAGGTCGGCGAACGGGGCGAAGGTGGCGCCGCCCTTGTAGTCGACGAGGACGAGGGCGAGGTCCTCGGGCGGGTGGGTGGCGACCAGGGCGAGGACGAGCGTGCGCAGCAGTTCGGACTTGCCGGAGCCGGTGGCGCCGACGCACAGGCCGTGCGGGCCCATGCCCAGTTCGGAGGACTCCTTGAGGTCGAGCAGGACCGGTTCGTGGGAGTCGCTGACGCCGATCGGCACGCGCAGGAAGGCGCGTTCGCCGCGGGGCGCCCACAGCCGGTCCAGGTCGAGGTGGGCGACGTCGTCGATGCCGAGGAGTTCGGCGAAGTCGACCGGGCCGGTCAGCGGGGCGTCGACCATGGACTCGGCGGACAGCCGGAGCGGGGCGAGCATGCGGGCCAGGCCCTCGGCGAAGGGCACGCCGACCTCGTCGACGGTGCCGTGGGCGCTGACCGGTTCGGCCTCGCGCAGGTCCTCGATGAGGATGCGGTCTGCCTCGACGGTGATGCGCACGCCGACGCTGCCGGGTTCCTGGACGCGTTCGTCGAGCAGGTGGAGCACGGTGACGCCCATGTCGCGCAGGCCCACCGCGTCGTCGGGGCGGGGCAGTTCGACGGCGTCCTCGCCGTGCCCGTCGGCGACGACGAGGAGCCGGGAGGTCATGGCGAGGGCGTCCGGGCCGGACAGGCCGCGCCGCACCTCGGCGGCGTAGGAGGCGCGGCGGCGCAGTTCGGCGCCGGTCTGCCGGGCGAGCTGGGGCAGGGAGGGGGCGATGCGGCGGGCGGCGACGGGGCCGTCGAACTGCTCGGTGTCGAGCAGGTGCGGCAGCCACTTGGCCCACTCCCAGTCGCCGACCCGGTCGCCGGGGGCGGCCAGGGCCATCGCCACGTCGTCGGGGGCGTGGGTGGCGGCGGTCTGCACCATGAGGGCGCGGGCGACCCGGAGGGTGTCCTCGCGGCGGCCGATGACGCTGATGTTGCCGACCCGGTCGAGCGGGACGGTGAGCGGCAGTTCGGTGCCGGTGCTGAAGCGGGTCATCAGCGCGGACGCCTCGTTCAGCATGAACTGGTCGGGCGGGGTGAGCACGGAGGAGCCCTGCTGGGCCACCTTGAGGTCCCGTACGGGCATCTCGCCGGTGCCGACCCGCACCCGCAGGAAGTCCCCGTCGAGCCTGCGCCGTTCCCACAGCCGGGCGGGGTCGCGCACGATGTCGTAGAGGGCGTCCGGCGGCGGGTTGAGCACCTGGGCGCGCTCGCGCCGCTCGCGTTCCTCCTTGGACAGTTCCTCGCGCAGGTCCTCCAGGTAGGCGAGGTAGGCCTCGCGCTGGGTGCGGCGGGTGCGCTGGGCCTTGCCGCGCTGGGAGAAGACCAGCGTCATGGAGCCGGCCAGGGTGACGACGAGGATGATCGCGCCCAGCCCGGCGAACTGGCTGTTGCGCACGACCGTCATCATCACGACGGACGACATCACGCCGGCCACGGGCAGCAGCGAGGTGGCGATGGAGCCGGCCTTGCCCTCGGGCAGGTTGGGCGGCGCCTCTATGGTGCGCGGCTCGGGGGCGGCCGCGGGCCGGGTGGTCCGGGCCGGGCGGTGGATCAGTCGGGTGCTCATCGTGGGTGTCTCGTCCTCGTCGTCCTCGAGTTCCCTTCGTCCACGGGGTTCAGCGGCGCGTCTGGGAGAGCCGGAAGACCTCGGCGGCCAGGGCGGTGGCGGCCTGCCGGGTGGGGCGGGCGAGCAGGTCGGTGCGGATCGCGCCGCCGGCCGCCAGGTGCCGGTCGTAGGGCAGGACGCGCACGGCCGCCCCGGTCGCCTTCAGCTGCTCGGCCGCCTTGCCGACGTCGACCCCGGTGTGCGGCACGGTCTCGGTGAGCACGACGACGGTGGAGGTGGTGATGGACCGGGGCAGGCCCCGCATCCACTCCAGGACGGCGTGGGTGCTGGCGACGCCCTCCAGCGTGGCGGGCACGGTGAGCACCCGGGCCTGGGCGGCGGACAGCGCGGTGCGGGCAACCTCGGCGGGCAGGGTCTCGCAGTCCACGACGGTCACGCCGAAGTAGCGGCGCAGCGACACCATGACCCGTTCGTAGCCCTTGGTGTCGAGCATCGCCCCGACCTGGCCCTGGCTGCCGGGCAGCAGCCAGGCGTTGTCCGGGAGCTGGACGAGGTAGCCGGTGACGTCGAGCAGGGACATCTGCGGTTCGACGAGGCCGGCGAGGTCGCCGGTGGTCCAGCGCAGGCTCTCCGCGCCCAGGCGCAGCGGCAGCGAGCCGAGCGCCGGGTCGGCCTCGACGACGAGCACCGGGTCCTGCCGGTAGTGCGCGTAGGTGGTGCCGAGCAGCGCGGCGACGGTGGTCTTGCCGGAACCGCCGCGGATGGAGGTCACGGCGATCTGCCGGCCGGTGGTGACCGCCTGCTGGAGCACCTCGGCGGTGGCGGTGGTCTCGGCGACCTCGCGCGCGGCGGAGGAGGAGACGGTACGGCGCACCGCGCGCAGCGCCCGCGCCGTGAACGGCTCGCCCCGGCGCGGCTTGCCCCCGGCGCCGGCCAGCCGCTTGTCGACGACGGGGCGTGAGTCGGGGGTGGTGGTGCGGTGGGGGCGGGGCGGTTGGGGGCGCTGCGCGGCGGGTCGGGCGGGGTGGCCCTGCTGGGGCACGGGGTGCTGGGGCTGGGCCTGCTGGTGCGGCTGGCCGTACGTCGGTGTCGCCGCCGGGGGCACCTGAGCGGGCCCCGGGTGCGGGGTCTGCTGCTGTTGCCGTGCGGGTATGTCCGCGGAGGGCAGGCCCGGCTGCTGCGGCGGCTGCTGCGGGTGGGGCTGCGGGTGGGGCTGCTGGGGCGGGGGTGCTCCCTCTTGCGGCCCGTGCGGTACCTGAGGTGTCTGCGGTACCTGAGGCGTCTGCGGCGGTTCCTGCGGCTCCTGCCGGGACGCGCCGCTCCTCAGATCGCGCAGCACGTCGCTCTGCCAGTTGTCCCCGTTAGGCATGTCGCCTTCTTCCCTGCCTCGTCATCCCGCCCGGAGCGCCGGCGCGTCGTGCGTGAGTCTCAGAACTTGTCGAGCAGTTGCCCGTAGATGCCGAACACCCCGACGGCGAGCGGGAAGAGCCCGATCACGCCGAGGGACTCGATCAGGTCGGCGAACCGGCGCAGCCGCACCCGTACGTGCTCCGGCGGCTCCACCGCGAGGACGAGCAGCGGGAGCAGCGCGGCCACGCCGAGCAGCACCAGCGCACCCGCGCCGCCGGCCTGGTGCATCCACAGCACCGCGAGCCGTACGACGAGCACGGCCGCCGCCGCGAACAGGGCCACGACCTCGGCGACCAGCGGGAAGGCCCGGGCCCGGGAGAGCAGGACGACCGCGGTCAGCGAGGCCAGGGCCACCGTCCACACGGTCGGCTGGTGGGCGGTGGTCAGCAGCCAGCCGCCGGCGGCGGCGGAAGCGGCGGTGACCACCGTGGCCAGGGCGAGTCCGCGGTGGGTGGCGGCGAGGGCGTTGGCCACCTGGTGGCGGCTGACGGAGACGCCCGAGGAACGCCGGTCGTCGAGTCCGGTGAGCCCGGAGGCCATCAGTGCCAGCCGCGGCAGCAGTCCGAGCAGGACGACGGAGATCACGACCATCACCGCGCCGAGCCGGTCCGGCCGGTCCTGGAGGGCGGCGACGGCCTCCCACACGAGCGCGATCGCGGCCGCCGCGCCGGCGCCGACGAGTCCGCCGCGGCCCAGCGGTGAGAAATAGGCCAGCAGTACGAGGGTGACCACCAGCGCGCCGACGACACCGGCCAGCCGGGCGGTGGCCGACCAGTGGTGGGCGTCGGCGGCGGTCCACGCGGTGAGCAGACCGAGCCCGCCGGTGGCCAGCAGCAGCGCGGTGGCGAGGCCCCGGTTGCCCTGGCCGATCCGGGCCACCAGGGCGCCGGCGATGAGGCACACGGCGGTGACCACCGCGAGTGCGGTGGTGACGCTCTCCAGCGCGAACTCGCGCCGGGCGAGCAGGCCCGCGGCCACCGCGAAGCCCACGGTGGCCACTCCGGCGCTGGCCCGGCGGGCGGCCGGACGCCAGCGCCAGGCCCGCAGGTCGAGGTCGTCGGCGACCTGGTCGGTGACGTCGTGCACGACCGGGGCGGGCGGTGCCGCGTGGGCGCGTACGAGCTGGAGCACGGCGCCGTCGGGGACCCCGGCCGAGGACAGGGTCGCGTCATGCGGCAGGACCGAGCCGTCGGAGGTGATCAGCTGCCGGGTGGCCGGACGCGTGGACGCGCGGTCGTCGAGCAGCCGCAGGATGTCGGGGAGCAGTTGGCCGATCGGGGTGTCCGACGGCAGGACGATGTCGGCACGTCGGCGTTCACCGACCAGGGTGACCCGGCTCAGCTGGGTCCGGGACGTCGTTGCTGTGCTCACCACTCACCGGAACCTATCATCGCGCCGTGCCGGTCACCGGCTCTGCGTGGCATGCCCATGTAGGCCGTACACATCGCCTTCACTACTTCTTCTCCGCATGCTTGGCGGTGCCGTGGGAGGGGGTGCTCGCCGCCCCCGTGGTGCTCGCCGTCGGGGACGGGTTGTACAGCTGCTCCTGCTGTTGTTGCTGCTGCTTCTGCTGGGCCTTCTGTTTGGCCAGGGTGGCCTGGAGGAACGACCAGCCGACGCAACCGGCGCACAGGACAGCCGCGATGGCGATGCCGGCGAACACCTTGCCGAGCCGTTCGTCCACCGTGCGCCGGCCGCGCTGCGCGCCGAACAGCAGCGCGTCGCGCATGCGACGCCGGCGCACCGCCACCGACTCGAGCAGCTGGCTGTCGTAGTCCCGTGCCATTTCCGTCGTCCTGTGCTGTAGGTGCGTGCTTCGTGCCGTGCCGTGCCGCGGTCCGTACCCGACGCGGCGTGGGGTGCGGCTGTGTCTGCTGCGTGCCGTCAGTCGTCCGGGCCGAGGCCGAGGTGACCGCGCATCGTGGCGTACTTGTGCGCGAGCCGCCGGGCGGTGGGCTCGTCGAGGGCGGCGAGGCGGTGTGGGTCGGCGTTGTGCGCGAGGTCGGCCGCCTTGACCAGCCGGGCGCCCGGAGTGGCCAGGATCCGGCGCGCGTAGGCCCGCGGTTCCTCACCCGGCCGCTTGGTCACGGCCCGTACGACGTCCTTGGCCCCCTGCGGCAACGGGGCCGCGTCGAGCCACTCCTCGCTGAGCGCGCCGTCCTCCAGGGCGTCGTGCAGCCAGGCGGCGGCGACGAGGTCGTCACCTCCGCCGCGGGCGCGCACACCCTCGGCGACGGCCCGCAGATGCTCGGCGTACGGCCGCCCGGCCTTGTCCCGCTGACCGTCGTGCGCGGCGCGGGCGACGGCCTCGGCCTCGGCAGGAGTCATCTGCGCGCCGGCACCGGCCGGCGCCTGCGTCCGCCCCATCCGGGGCGGCCTTTCCTGCGGCATCGCGGACCCCCCTACTTCGCTTCCGCAACATATGGCATGGCTGGGCCGCTCGTACACCCGGGGTGGTGCCCCACTGCCGCCTTCCCCATGCCCTGACGGGCAGCGTGCCACGTACCGAGCGAGGCCGCCACGGCATCCAGCAGACCGATCTTCACAGCCAGGGCGAGCGTTCCCTCGCAGAGCCGCTCGCCGCGCACGATCGCGGTGGCGGCCCGTACCGCGTCGGCAGGGTGCAGCGCACCGAAGGGCGTGTCCGGGTCCAACGGGGTGTCGACCCAGCGGTGTTCCGGAGTGACAGCGCCGATGCCGCTCAGTGCGTGGACCGCCCGCCACAGCGGCTGGGTGTAGACGGGGTAGGACACCTCGTACACACCTTCCCGGATCTGGTCTCCTCCCCCCGTACGAACCGTGCGGTCCTCGTCCGTGAGCGCGCCGAAGGCGTCGGCCAGTTCCTGCCAGGCGGCACTGTCCACCGGGTGGAGCTCAGCGAGCAGCCGCTGGTCGTCGGCAGCCGTGACCGTGCGGGAGAGTTCCTCCAGCGCCGTGACGGAGTGAGCACCGGTGACGGGACCCGCGCCGGGCTCACGGCTGAGCAACTCCACCACGGCGTAGGGCGTAAGGCCCCGCCGACGCGCCGCATCCATCTTCCTGTACCAGTCACGCCCGGCGAGATAGGCCCCCAGACTGCTCGCCGTCCGATCGATCCAGCCGACCTCGACCGGGTCTCCCCAGAGGTAGCCGATGACTTCTCCATCGGGGGTGGTGGGGGTGGTGTAGTGGACGGGGTTGGGCATGAAGGCGGAGTCAGTTTCCCTTGGCGAGCGCCTCGACCGCTGCCGCGTTCGGAGCATCCGACAGGGAACCGGGCAGGGGGCGACCCTTGCCGCCCGGCTCCGGGTCGCCGTACAGCTCCACAAGCGCCTGGGACGGCCGGGCTCCCCGTTCCTTGGCCGCGCGCAGCCGACGGCCCCAGCGGCCACCCTCGTTCACGCCACGGGGACCGGCTGCTTGCCGGGGCTCGTACGCGGCGGCGTCGTCCTCGTCACCGGCCCACACATAGCCGAGAATCGCCCCGCCCTGCTTGTCGACCACCGCGAAGTACCGCACCGGCTTCTCGGTCCAGTCCTGGTAACGCGGCGGGCCGCCCGCCTTTTCCACAAACCTCAGGTCGTCTTCCAAGCGCGGGTTGACCGGCTGTTCACCACTCATGAAGTCCACGTTCCTTTACCTGTACCCGATACTCAACGAGGTTACGACCTCGGGAGGACCTCACCGTAAACGTGCCACTTGCCCGCTTCGTCCATGAAGACACGCGTCACCTTGTAGTCCGTGCCACGAGCGAGAAGGATTTCCCGCTCTCCCGGGTTGGCGGAGATGTGGTCGATCCAGAGGGCGGGCGTGCCTTTGGGAACCCTCCAGTGCATGACCACCGGCTTGTACCTGAACGCCGGCGGCACTGTCTCGCCGAACGCCGTGGAGGTGTATGCGGCATCGCCGAAGACACGGCCCTCCATCTCGAGCGGTGTCCTCAGATTGAGGTGGTCGATCCCTGTACCTCGGATGACCATGACGTCCTCGGGCACCGGCCGGGTGCCCATCACCTCGTCCATGTTGTCGATGGTGTCCAGGATGTGCTGGGACACGTCCATCCCGGAGCGGAGATGGCCGTTGATCTGTGTGTAGTAATGATCGCTGTAAGTGTGCAACGCGTCCCTGGCGTCCGGGTCGAGGTCGTCCAGGAAATCGTTCCAGTAACCGTCGCCGTACGCCTGCCCCGCCTCATCACTGATGCTGGGCTCAAGGTTCGTGCCGCGCGCCAGTTCGGCTGTGGCCACCGCGTGCTTCTCGGCGTCGGTGGCCAAGTCGTCGAAATCGTCCCCCGACATGAGGGGCTTGTACTCGAACGGCTCCCCGGCGCCGCCGTGGCCCGGCACGTTCGTGTGGTCGTGGACTGGTGTCGCCGGGGCGTCGGCGCCGTGGTGCGCGGTGGCGTCGACGACCGGGTGGTCGAGGTCCACGTGGTCGCCCACGTGCGAGGCGTCGTCGGTGTGACCGTCCGTGTGGTGGCCGCTCTGGTCGTGGGTGTGGTCGCCGCCGTGCCCGGTGTGTCCCGTGCCGTCGTGCTCGTGGCCGTGGCCCTGGCCGTTCGGGGCGTCCGAGGTGCGACCGTGACCGCCGCCGGGGAGGTCGTGAGTGGGAACGTCGTGCGCGGGCGTGTGCGTCGGGGTGTGGTCGTGGGACGACGGGGACACCGAGTGGTCGTACGAGGACGGCGATGGCGTGTGGTCGTACGTCGACGCCGGCGGCGTGTGGTCGTACGAGGTCGGAGTGTGGTCGTAGGCCGACTGAGGCACCGGGTGGTCATACGACGACGAAGGCACCGTGTGGTCGTGGTGCACGGCCGTGTCGGTCGTGTGGGTCACGCCGTCGGCGCCCGTGTGGACGCCTGCGTAAACCGGCTGCTGACCCTGGATCGTCCAGTGGTCCGGGAGGCTCGGCGCGGTCGGGATGCCCGGGCCGACCTCGTGCGGAATCGGCGTCGTGTCGACGACACCGTCGGGCCCCAAGATGTTGCCGTGCGGGTCCAGCAGCCGCCCGTCGGGCAGGTGGACCGAGCCGTCGGGAAGGGTGGGCATGTCGATCTTGCCGAGGCCCTTCAGGGCCTTGCTGATGTCTCCGATCTTCGACAGGCCGGCGCCCGCGCCCTTGGCGACATACGTCATCGGGTCGATGACCTTGCCCGCCTTGCCCGCCACCGACAACGCCTTCGCGACCGCGCCCGCCTTGCCCGCACCCGAGGCCGCACCGCCCGCACCACCGGTGAAGACGGTGGTCAGGACGTTGAAGGTGACCGCTCCCGCCGCGCGGGCCGGGTTCTTGCCCCACTCGTCCCACGCCACCAGCGCCTTGCCCGTCTCCTTCATCGCGGTACGCGAATCACGCAACCAGGACGGCAGCTTGTCGTCCGGCAACGCCCAGAACAACGTGCCCACCCCCGGCAGCGAGGAGATCACCAGACCGGTCGCCAACTGGGCGAGGCCCTTCCAGGCCTGGCCCATCGCCTCCCAGCCGCCGAAACCCACCAGCGTGCCCAGACCCTTGATCGTCCCCCACACACCATCGACGATCAGACCGTCCCACACGAACGACTTGATCCAGTGCCCGACCTCCCACGCATGATGCTTCTCCTCCACCGGGTCACCCCAGGGAAGCTTCGCGTTCTTCAGGTCGTCGGCGTTGAACCCGTACTGGTCCTTACGGTCCGAACCGTCCCCCGCGACCATCTGCGTGCCGTGGAACAGTGCGGTGATCTTGTTGTGACAGGTGCGCTCCGCCGCCCAGAACGCCGCCACCGTCTTCGTGATCTCGTCCCGGATCCGGTTGTGATGACCGACCTTGCCACCGTCGTACTGCCAGTCGTCATCGTCCTTCACCGAGTTGACGAACGTCGCGGCTTCCCGCTTCAGATCCTCAAGCTTCTTCACCAGCGGACGGATCTCCGTCGCATACCCCGACAGCGCCCCCGACACCGACTCCAGACCCGACGCGAACGTGTCCGCACGATCCTTCACCGGCTTCGTCGACGCGAACAACTGCTCCGCCTCCGGAGCCCTGTAATACGCCGACAACCCCTGGAACCGGTTATGCACATCCCGGCCCGCGTCACGGATGTGACCCGCGTCCGCCTTCAGATCCCCGTACGCCTTCTCCAACAGCCC
>NZ_JBFACU010000050.1:0-42088 GCF_040641015.1 Streptomyces sp. NPDC021356
CGACCTG
The DNA here is from genome assembly GCF_040641015.1 of Streptomyces sp. NPDC021356. Classification (NCBI taxonomy): domain Bacteria; kingdom Bacillati; phylum Actinomycetota; class Actinomycetes; order Kitasatosporales; family Streptomycetaceae; genus Streptomyces; species Streptomyces sp. NPDC021356. The sequence goes on from NZ_JBFACU010000050.1 coordinate 8, forward strand.
GAGGGGCAGCGGGTCCGAGGCGGTGACCAGCTCGCGCAGGGGGTGGCGGGCCAGGACCGCGTCCACCTCCGGCGTCAACGCCGCCGCCCACCGGGTCATCACCGGCAGAGCGTCGTCGTTCATCACCCGGACGGCGGCCAGCACGGTGTCCCGCTCGGGCCCCTCGGGCACCCCCGCCGCCGCCCGGGCGTGCAGGTCCGCGCCCTCCTCCAGCACCAGCCCGGCGTCGATCCCGGCCGGAACCTTGATGTGGGCCGTGTGGCGCCAGGTGGCGACGGGATCGCTCCAGGCCTCCACGTGGTAGGCCCAGCGTCCGGTCGCGCCCGGCGTGACCTCGGCGCCCCAGCGGTCGGTGCCGGGCGCCAGCTCGCGCATCGGCGTCCACGGCCCCGGCCGCCCCTGCGGGTCGCACAGGACCACGTTCGCCGCGACCGCGTCATGGCCCTCACGGAACACGGTGGCGGTGACCTGGAACGTCTCGCCCACCACCGCCTTGGCCGGTCGCCTGCCGCTCTCCACGGCCGGGCGCACGTCCCGCACGGGGATGCGGCCGATGGCCCGGGTATGACTCGGGGTCGAACTCATGGGTGTCACCTCCACCGTGCTTGAGGCCGGGCTGACGCCCGGCCGGGAACCAGGTACTGCTCGGTGCTTCTCGAAGCGGCGCCGCCTCGCGGACGCTTGCCGCAGCGGTGCTGCCCATGGGGGCTCTCGGAACGGTGTCGCCTCGCGGGACGGCGCGGGGGAGGGCGTGAGCCCTACGTCCCGGCGGGGGAGCGCCGGTCCTTCGCCGTCAGCCGGTCCTCGGCCCGGCGCCGCTCCCCGGCCCCGCGCCGGCCCCGCCGGGCGACGACGCCCACGTGCGGCCGGCCGGCGCCCTGCTCCCGCAGATAGGTGACGAGAGTGGTCCGCAGGTAGCGCTCCGCGGCGTCCGCCGCCTCCCGCGCGCACCGCTTGCCCATCAGCACGCACAGCGTGTAGCCCGCGTCCTCGAAGGTGGCCCGCACCCGGCGGTCGTCGGGAGACGCGAGCATCGCGCGTTCCCACGACCGGTAGTGCCGCAGATGCCGGGCGACTTCGGCTTTGGCAGGTAGCAGCATGGCGCCGTTCACCTTTCGGGAGCGCTCGATGGGCACGTTTCCCCGACGATCGGGGCGGTGACCGCGCACGCGAAGGCACGCGGTCCCGTTCACGGCGCTCGAGACTTTCACTCATGGTGCACGTTCAACGACATACCGTCCTGTTGGATCTTCAACCAGCTCACCCTTCCGGATCGCCGCCCGTGCGCCGTCCGTGCGCCACCCGCTCGTGTTGCACGAATGGCGTAGCGCCCGCAGTGTGGATCTGACTCAGAGGCAAAACATGCTCACGCTTCGTGCTCGGGGATCCGGCCCGCAAGGGCGGAAAAGGAGCGCGGGCCTCGCCGGTGAGGAGCGAACGACGATGAAGACAGCAGTGCCCTGCTACTACCACCTCGACGTGGAAGTCAGCCCCGAACGGGTCGGACAGGTCAGGCGCATCCTGGCCGCTCACCTCAGGTTCTGGGACCTGGAGGACCTCGTCGACCCCGTGTGCGGCGGCGCCGAGATGCTGCTGAAAGCCATCGACGAGCACGCACGGGACAAGCACACGTCCATCGAGATGTGGTGGACCGGCCAGCACCTCATCACCGCGGTCGGGGAGAACAACCACGACCTGCGCCCCGACCAGGACCTGCGCAGCTGCCTGGCCCGCATCGCGGCGACGAGCGACGGCTGGGGCTGCTGCGCCGCCGAGACCGGCAGCAAGATCATCTGGTTCTCGCAGCGGGCCCGCGCCGGGGTACGCGTCCCGCTGGTCGCGAAGGCCCCGGCCCCGACCCTGCGCGAGGGCCTGAAGCCGCCCCGCGCGCTGCCGGTCGCCGCGCTCGCCTCACCGCTCAGCCGGCCCGAGGGCGTTCTGGAGGGGGCCCGGTGACCCGGCGCACGAGCCGCGCAAAGAGCGGAAAAGGGGTGCCCGTGCCCGTGTGGAGCGGGTACCCCTACCCCCTGGGGGCCGCGTACGACGGAGAGGGCACCAACTTCGCCCTGTTCAGCGAGGTCGCCGACCACGTCGAACTCGTCCTCGTCGACGACGCGGGCGCCCACCGCCGGGTGCCGCTGACCGAGGCCGACGGGTTCGTGTGGCACGGGTACCTGCCCGGTGTCGGACCGGGCCAGCGCTACGGCTACCGGGTGCACGGCCCCTGGCACCCGGCCGCCGGCCACCGCTGCAACCCCAGGAAGCTGCTCCTGGACCCCTACGCCAGGGCCGTGGACGGGCGGATGGACGAGCACCCCTCGCTCTACGAGCGCGCCCCGCACGGACCCGACCCGGCCGACAGTGCCGGGCACACCCTGCTCGGCGTGGTCACCGACCCGGCCTTCGACTGGGGCGGGGACCGCCCGCCCCGGCGGGCCTACGCCGACACGGTGATCTACGAGGCCCACGTGCGCGGCCTGACCCGCACCCACCCCGACGTCCCGCCGGAACTGCGCGGCACTTACGCCGGGCTGGCGCACCCCGCGATCGTCGAGCACCTGACCTCGCTGGGTGTGACGGCCGTCGAACTGATGCCGGTCCACCAGTTCGTCCACGACGGCGTGCTCCAGGGCCGCGGCCTGTCCAACTACTGGGGATACAACACGATCGGCTTCTTCGCGCCGCACAACGACTACGCCGCCCACGGCACCCGCGGCCAGCAGGTCGCCGAGTTCAAGGCGATGGTCAAGGCGCTGCACGCGGCCGGCCTCGAAGTGATCCTCGACGTGGTCTACAACCACACCGCCGAGGGCAACCAGAAGGGCCCGACGCTGTCCTTCCGGGGCATCGACAACTCCTCGTACTACCGCCTGGTCGACGGCGACTGGGCGCACTACTACGACACCACGGGCACCGGCAACAGCCTGCTGATGCGCCACCCCTACGTGCTCCAGCTGATCATGGACTCGCTGCGGTACTGGGTCACCGAGATGCACGTCGACGGCTTCCGCTTCGACCTCGCGGCCACCCTGGCACGGCAGTTCCACGAGGTGGACCGGCTCTCCGCGTTCTTCGACCTGATCCAGCAGGACCCGGTGATCAGCAGGGTCAAGCTGATCGCGGAGCCCTGGGACGTCGGCGAGGGCGGCTACCAGGTGGGCAACTTCCCGCCGCTGTGGTCGGAGTGGAACGGACTGTACCGGGACGCCGTACGGGACTTCTGGCGCGGCGAGGAGCACACGCTCGGCGACCTCGCGTCCCGGCTGACCGGCTCCTCCGACCTGTACGCGCACAACAGGCGCCGCCCGCGCGCGAGCGTCAACTTCGTGACCGCGCACGACGGTTTCACGCTGCGCGACCTGGTGTCGTACAACGACAAGCACAACGAGGCCAACGGCGAGGGCAACCGGGACGGCGAGAACACCAACCGGTCCTGGAACTGCGGGGCGGAGGGGGACACCGACGACCCGGCGGTCCTGGAACTGCGGGCGCGTCAGCAACGCAACTTCATCGCCACCCTGCTGCTCTCCCAGGGCATCCCCATGCTCTGCCACGGTGACGAACTCGGCCGCACCCAGGGCGGCAACAACAACGCCTACTGCCAGGACAACGAGGTCTCCTGGATCGACTGGCGGCTGACCCGCGAGCAGCGGGAGCTGGCGGACTTCACCCGGTACGTCATCGGCCTGCGCACCGCCCACCCCGTGCTGCGCCGGCGCCGCTTCTTCCAGGGCGAGACGGCCACCCGTGACGACCAGCCGCTGCCCGACCTGGTGTGGATGCTGCCGGACGGCCGGGAGATGGCCGAGGAGGACTGGCAGCGCTCCGACGCGCACTCCGTCATGGTCTTCCTCAACGGCGACGCCATCGCCGAGCCCGATCCGCAGGGCCGGCCCGTGGTCGACGACTCGTTCCTGCTGCTGCTCAACGGCTACTGGGAACCGGTCGACTTCCGCCTGCCCGGCGGCGCCTACGGCGAGCGCTGGACCACGCTCGTCGACACCGCCGAGCCCCAGGGGCCGCCGGACGAGGCCGAGCACAAGGCCTCCGGCGAGCTGTGCGTGCAGCGGCGCAGCCTGGTCCTGCTCTCCCGGCCCCCGAAGACGGCCCGCTGATCCCCACACCGGGGCCGCGCCCCTCGCGCCGCGGCCCCGCCCCTCGCGTCGATCCGTCGGAGGGGCGGGGCCGCGGCGTGCGACCGGGGGCGGCGGTCAGGCTTCCCTGCGGGACGTCACCGTGAACTGCGCGCCGTCCGGGTCGCGCAGCACGGCCTCCTCGGCGCCCTCGCGCAGGACACTGCCGCCGTGACTCTCCGCGGCCCGGGCGCACGCGGCCACGTCGGCGACGCGGAAGTGGATCTGCCAGTGCGGCCGGATGGTGGGGTCGGGCGCCGCCTCCAGGGCTCCCGACTCGATCCGGGCGACGACCTCCCCGTGGCTGCGCAGGACGACCTCGTTCCCCTCGTAGCGGACCTCGCAGCAGCCGGGCCGCTCCGAGGCCCAGTCCAGGACCTCGCCGTAGAAGATCGCCGCGTCGAACGCGTCGCGCGTGTGCAGCCGGATGAAGGCGGGCGCGGCCTTGCGCCACGTCTCCCAGTCGGTGAACAGCTCGCCCTCCCAGATCCCGAAGGTCGCGCCGTCCCGGTCGGCGAGCAGCGCCGCCCGGCCGGGCGGCAGGGAGATCGGGCCGACCGCCGATGTGCCGCCGCGCTCCTGCACCCGGGAGACGGCCCGGTCGGCGCTGGGCACCGCGAAGTACGGGGTCCAGGCCACGGCCATCTGCCACATGGCCGCCACCGCCGCGATCCCCGCGACCGGCGCGCCGTCGGCGAGCGCGATGCGGAAGCGGTCGCCGAGCTTGGCCGAACGCCATTCCCAGCCGAGCACGGCCCGGTAGAAGTCCTCCGTGGCCTCCAGGTCACGGCTGGTCAGGCTGACCCAGCAGGGCGCGCCGCACACCGTCTGCGTGGAGACGGGGCCGGTCATGGGTCGGGCGGGTGTCGTGTCGTGGTCCATGGCACGTCCTGGTCTCGTCGACCGGTGGCCACCGGTCTGTCACCAGTGTCCGACCGGAACCCCCAAGGGCGCCTGCCGAGTACCCCCCGCGTACCGCCGAAACGGCACCGGTGGGTCCCCGGCAGGCCGGTCAGCCGGTCTCGGCGAGCAGTTCCTCGCGCAACTGGGCGAAGCACCCGCTCAGCAGCCGCGAGACGTGCATCTGCGAGATGCCGAGCTGCTGGGCGATCCGGCTCTGTGTCATGCCCCCGAAGAACCGCAGGTAGAGGATCATGCGCTCGCGTTCGGGCAGCGCCTCCAGGCAGGGCCGCACGGCCACCCGGTCCACCACCAGGTCGTAGCGCGGGTCGGGCTCGCCGAGGCCGTCGCCGAGCGCGTAACCGTCCGTGCCGGGGACCTCCGCCTCCAGCGACAGCGCGGCGAAGCAGTCCAGCGCCTCCATGCCGGTGCGCACGTCGCTCACGCTCAGGTGCGTGTACGCGGCGATCTCCTCGACGGTCGGCGCCCGGCCCGGCGTCGTCTGCGCCAGTTCCTTGGCCGCCCGCCGCACCCGGTTGCGCAGGTCCTGGACCCGGCGCGGTACGTGCAGCGTCCACATGTGGTCGCGGAAGTGCCGCTTGATCTCGCCGGTGACGGTCGGTACCGCGTACGCCTCGAACGCGTAGCCGCGCGCCGGATCGTAGTGGTCGACGGCCTTGACCAGGCCGAGCGCCGCCACCTGGTACAGGTCCTCCAGGGCCTCGCCGCGTCCCCTGAACCGGACCGCGATCCGCTCGGCCATGGGCAGCCACACCTGGACCAGATCGTCCCGCAGCGCCTTGCGCTCGGCTCCCTCGGGCAGCCCCGCGAGCCGTTCGAACGCCGCCGCGGTGTCGGGCGCGTCGTCGTGCGGGTGGGTCTTCGTTCTGCCGGTGGTACGCATGTGCTGCGCCTCCCTCAGCAGGTGCTGGATGGACGGACACCACGGGAGGCGCGGGGCAACGTCTTGCTCGCAAGGCGTCGGGCCCCGGCGCGCCGGCTCCCACGGGCGTGCCTCCGGTCCGAAGCACTGAAATGCGGATTCCCGGGGCCGGGCATTCCGAAACAATTCCTGGAATGCGGTGACGGTATGCGACCGGGCGATTCTCATTCGTCGCCGAACGGCCGGAGAATTCCATCGGAAGAAAATCTGCGCATTCAACCAACCAGGGTGTGACGGGCCGGAAAACAATAATTCCGCGCCGGTTCCGTGACCGTCGGCTTTCACTTGACCGAACCTTGGGGGTACTTGCCTCTGTGACAGAGGTAATGTCGGAGCGTGGAAGCAGAACCGGCGCCCGCGCGGCAGCCGGCGCCGGAGCCGGACGCCTACGCCGAGGAACTGGCCGACGCCCTCGTCGGGCTCCAGCGGCTGATCCGGCGCCGGCTGCGCGCCGGGCTGACCGTGACCCGGCTGCGCGGCGCCGAGGTCGAGCTGCTGCGCCTGGTCGAGTCCCGCCCCGGCATCGGTGTCACGGAGGCGGCCAAGGAACTGCACCTGGCGGGCAACTCCGTCTCCACGCTGGTCAACCAGCTGGTCCGCGACGGACAGCTGGTCCGGCAGACGGATCCCGCCGACCGCCGGGCCGCCCGCCTGCTGCTGACCGAGGCGGCCGGGGCGCGGCTGCGGGACTGGCGGACGCGCCGCGCCGCCCTGGTCCGCGACCAGCTCGACCGGCTGGAGCAGAGCGACCGGGACGCGCTGCGCGCGGCGATCCCGGCCCTGCGCGGCCTGACCGAGAACCTGCGTGAGGAGGCCGACCGCCCATGACGGACCCGCGCATGACGGACCCGCCCATGACAGACCCGCCCACGCCCGAGGCCGCCGGAGGGGGTCCGGAGACCGGACCGGTTCCCGGGACCGGGCCGGGTCGCGCTTTGGGATCGGGTCCCGCGCTCGCACCGGCCCGCGATGCCGGCCCGGCCCCCGACGCCGTCACCTGCACCGGCCTCGCCTACGCCTTCGGCGGGACCAAGGCCGTCGACGGTCTGGACCTGGCCGTGCGGCAGGGCGAGGTGTTCGGGCTGCTCGGGCCGAACGGCGCCGGAAAGACCACTGCCATCCGCTGCGTCACCACCCTGCTGCCGGTCCCGGCCGGCATGGTCCGCGTCTTCGGGCACGACCCGGCGCGCGACCGGATGGCCGTACGCCGGCTGCTCGGCTACGTCCCCCAGCAGTTGTCCGCCGACGCCGCCCTCACCGGCCGGGAGAACATCACCCTCTTCGCCCGCGTCTTCGACGTCCCGCGCCGTGAACGCGCCGCACGGGTCGCCCAGGCACTGGCCGCCGTCGACCTCACGCAGGCCGCCGACCGGCTGGCGAAGACCTACTCGGGCGGCATGGTCCGCCGCCTCGAACTGGCCCAGGCACTGGTCAGCGCGCCCCGCCTGCTGATCCTCGACGAGCCGACCATCGGCCTGGACCCCATCGCCCGTACCGGGGTGTGGGAGCACATCAACGCCGTGCGCGCCGCCACCGGCATGACGGTCCTGGTCACCACGCACTACATGGACGAGGCCGACCAGTACTGCGACCGCGTCGGCCTGATGCACCGCGGCCGGATCCGGGCGCTCGGCACCCCGGCCGAGCTGCGGCACGGGCTCGGCGAGCGGCGCCGCGCCGAGGGCGGCCCGGCCGCGGCCGCGCCGCCCACCCTGGAGGACGTCTTCCGCGACGTGGCCGGCAGCGGTCTCGACGACAGCTCAGGAGATTTCCGCGATGTCCGAAACACCCGCCGCACCGCCCACCGGGTCGGCTGACCCCGCTTTCGCGGACGGCATCGGCCTGCTGGTGCGACCCCCGAGGGCCCGCGCGGGCTGGCGGCTGCTGCCCGCCCGCGTCGCGGCCATGTGCGCGGTGGAGCTCCAGAAACTGCGCCACGACCGCACCGAGCTGTACACCCGCGCCGTGCAGCCCGCCCTGTGGCTGCTGATCTTCGGTCAGACCTTCAGCCGGATCCACGCGATCCCGACCGGCGGCCTGCCCTACCTGGACTTCATGGCGCCCGGCATCATCGCCCAGTCCGCCATGTTCATCGCCATCTTCTACGGCATCCAGATCATCTGGGAGCGCGACGCGGGCGTCCTCAACAAGCTGCTGGTCACGCCCACCCCGCGCTCGGCGCTGGTCACCGGCAAGGCGTTCGCCGCCGGGGTGAAGTCGCTGATCCAAGCCCTCGTGGTCGTCGTCATCGCCGCGCTGCTCGGGGTGGCGATGACCTGGAACCCGCTCCGGCTGCTCGGCGTCGCCGCTGCCGTGGTCCTCGGCTCGGCGTTCTTCTCCTGCCTGTCCATGACCATCGCAGGCATCGTGCTCAACCGCGACCGCCTGATGGGCATCGGACAGGCCATCACCATGCCGCTGTTCTTCGGCTCCAACGCCCTGTACCCGGTGGCCGTCATGCCCGGCTGGCTCCAGGTCGTCAGCAAGGTCAACCCGCTCAGCTACCAGGTCGACGCCCTGCGCGGTCTGCTGCTCGGCACCCCCTCGCACCTGGCGCTCGACTTCACCGTCCTCGTGGTGGCCGCCGCGGCCGGTGTCGCCGCCGCCTCCGCCCTCGTCGGCCGGCTGGCCCGGTGACGGGGTACCCCGGCCGGACGTGATGTGCGGCACGCTCGCGACGACCGCCGCGAGCGGCCGCCCGGGGATTTCTCCAGCGCACGGCTTGATCACCGATCAAAGCGCGGGAATTCCCTGGCCACGGCGCATTACGTGCATTTGACAGTGCGCTCGGCGCACAGATAGGAAGCAGCTCTTGGTAGTCGAGAGGTGCACCGTGTACGAGCCGAACGTGGTCGGGGACTGGCAGGAGTACGACGAGCATGCCGGCCTGCGCGTCCGCGTCCACCGACTGGAGCTGGCCGAGCCGCCCCGAGGACGTGACGACGCCGCCGACGGACTGACGTACTTCCGCATCCGGGCCACCGTCGAGAACCGCGGCACGGAGCACTTCGGCATCCACCTGGAGGACGGCCAGATCGACGTGCGGATCGGCCCCGACGGGGAGGGCGCGTTCGTCGACTGGCGCAACTCCCAGTTCATCGAGGGCTACGACGTCCACCCGCTGCGTCGGGCCACCGCCGTGCTGTACGCGGCCGGCCCCGAGGAGTTCCTGACCCGGGTCGACGTCCAGGTGCAGCTGCGCGTGGACGACGAGTGGACCGACCGCCGCCTGTGGAGCGGCGGCGTCGATGTGCACGAGGGGCCCGTCGGAGCGGGCGCGTGCTGCCCGGGCGGACAGGGCGGCCTGGCGCACCAGGTCAGCGTCTTCCTGCGCGACCAGGCGGAGCCGGGCGCCGCCGGCTGACCCGGCAGCCCGGCACGCTTCGCGCGCCGGACCCTCGCGGCAGCGCGGGGCCCTCGGGTCAGCGCCGGGCCTCGGGTCAGCGCCGGCCCTCGGGGAGCGCCGGGCCTCGTGTCAGTGGGGGATGCCGTCGATGATGTCGCGGGCGCCCTGACGCAGCAGGGCCACGGCGACCGAGGTCCCCAGCGTCGCGGCGTCCAGCCGGCCGGCCCACTCGTGGGCGTTCAGCCGGGTCTTGCCGTCCGGGGTGAACACACATGCCCGCAGGGACAGTTCACCGCTCCGGTCCACCTGCGCGTACCCCGCGATCGGGCTGTTGCAGTGGCCCTGCAACACGTGCAGGAACATGCGTTCGGCGCTCGCCGCGCGGTGGGTGTCGCCGTCGCCGAGCCCGCTGACCGCCCCGATCAGCTCGTCGTCGTCCTCGCGGCACTGCAGGGCGAGGATGCCCGCGCCGATCGGCGGCATCATCGCGTCCGCGGACAGCACCTCGCTGACGACGTCCTGCCGTCCGATGCGCTCCAGGCCCGACGCGGCCAGCAGCAGCGCGTCCGCCTCACCGGCCGCCAGCTTCTCCAGCCGCCGGTTGGCGTTGCCGCGGAACGGCACGCAGGTCAGGTGCGGGTGGGACGCGGCCAGCTGCGCGATCCGGCGCACCGCCGACGTACCGATCCTGGTGCCGGGCGGCAGCTCGTCCAGGGTGAGCCCGCCGGGGTGCACGAGGGCGTCGCGGATGTCGTCCCGCTTCAGGAACGCGGCGAACGTGGTGCCGGCCGGCAGCGGCCGGTCCGCGGGCACGTCCTTCAGGCAGTGCACCGCGAGATCCGCCGCACCGGCCAGCAGGGCGGCGTCGACCTCCTTGGTGAACGCCCCCTTGCCCTCGACCTTCGCCAGCTCGCCCAGCCACTTGTCACCGGTGGTCTTCACCGGCACCACCTCGGTGCGCACACCGGGGTGCAGGACGGCCAACTCGGCGCGGACACGCTCCACCTGAGCGAGCGCCATGGGCGAGTCGCGGGAGACGATACGGATCAGTTCGGGCACGGACATGCGGGACACGATAGACCTTCCGTACGTCCTCCGGACCCGGGCCCCGCGCGCGCCTCACGGCCGCGTGTCGTCCGGCAGGTCGGCCGCCGCGTCCTCGGGGGCGAGGTCGGGGCGCAGCCGCAGCCAGGACGGCTGGCGCAGCATGCCCGCCCGGGTACGGACGCTGTAGCGCACCTCGCCGACCAGCCGGGGCAGGACCCAGCGCACCTCCCGCGCGGCCGGGACGGGGTCGAACGGGCACACGTCCGTGGCCAGCGCGGCGAGCAGTCCGGCCAGCTCCGTCCGCTCGGCCTCGCTCCAGCCGGTGCCCACGCTGCCCACGTACCGCAGCCTCCCGCCGCCGCGCTGGCCCACCAGCACGGCGCCCGGCAGACCGGTGAGCCGCCCCTTGCCGGGCAGCCAGCCGCCCACCAGCACGTCCTCGGTGCGCATGTTGCGGATCTTGATCCAGGCGCGCGAGCGCACCCCCGGCTCGTACACCGAGTCCAGTCGCTTGCAGACCAGCCCCTCCAGCCCGTGCTCCCGGGTGGCGGCCAGGGCGCGGGCACCGTGGCCGACCACGGCGGCGGGCGTGGACCAGTACGGGCCGTGCAGGTCCAGCGCCTCCAGCCGCTCCCGGCGCCGGACATAGGGCAGGGCGAGCAACGAGTCGGGACCCAGGCGCAGTACGTCGAAGAGCACGAGGTGGACGGGGACCCGCGCCGCCCGGCGCGCGGCGACGGCGGGGGCGTGGGCCAGCCCCATCCGGCCCTGGAGCAGCTGGAAGCTCGCGCGGCCCTCCTCGTCCAGCGCCAGCACCTCCCCGTCCAGCACGGCGGGCGTGGCGCCGAGGGCCCGGCCGAGCGGAGCCAGTTCGGGGTAGGCGGCCGTGATGTCCTCACCGGATCTGGCCCGCAGCAGCACCGACCCGTCGCCCGGCAGGTACGCCACGGCCCGCTGGCCGTCCTGTTTCGTCTCGTACGCCCAGCGCGCGTCCTGCGCGGCGGGCGGCAGGGTGCCGGGCGTGGCCAGCATGGGTGCGATCAGTGGCAGGGTCACGGCTGAGGTGTCGACGGCCGGGCCGTGCCGCACGCCCCCTGCGCGCCGCTTTCCCCTGTTCGGGCGCTGCTTCCACCGGCCGGGCGAGCCCTCCCCGCCGTAGCTACTCTCCAGTAGGATCGCGCCGCAGGTCTGCCGCGGATCTGCGCAGGTCCTTGATGGAGGAACCGTGTCCCGGTCCGAACGCTCCCCCCTGCTGCTGGCCGGCCTGCTGGCCACCGCGGGTGCCGCCCACTTCGCCTCCCCCCGGCAGTTCGACGCGATCGTCCCGGGCGCCCTGCCCGGCACCCCCCGCGCCTGGACGTACGCCGGCGGCGTCGCCGAACTCGCGCTGGCGGCGGGCCTCGCCGCGCCCCGGACCCGGAAGGCCGCCGCGCCGGCCGCGGCCGCCTTCTTCGTCGGCGTCTTCCCCGCCAACGTCAAGATGGCGGTGGACCGGCGCCACCGGCCCGCCCGGCAGCAGGCCGTGGCCTTCGGGCGGCTGCCCCTGCAAGTCCCGCTCGTCCTGTGGGCCCGTGGCGTCGCCAGGGGCGCGGAGCGCGCCGCATGACCGGGCGCGGCGCGGTGCGGGAGGGCGACACCGTCGCGGACTTCGCCCTGCCCGACGAGACGGGGACCCCGAGGGCCCTGTCCGCGCTGCTCGCCGACGGACCGGTGGTGCTGTTCTTCTACCCGGCCGCGCTGACCCGTGGCTGCACCGCGCAGGCCTGTCACTTCCGGGACCTCGCCGCGGAGTTCGCCGAGGTCGGCGCGCGGCCCGTAGGCGTCAGCGGGGACCCGGTCGAGCGCCAGCGGGAGTTCACCGGACGGCACGGCCTCGGCATGCCCCTGCTGTCCGACCCCGACGGCACCGTCCGCGAACGGTTCGGCGTGCGGCGCGGCCTGGCCCTGGCCCCGACCAGACGGGCGACCTTCGTCATCGCACAGGACCGCACCGTCCTCGCGGTCGTCCGCAGCGAACTGCGCATGAACACCCACGCCGATCGCGCCCTGGCCGCCCTGCGCGCCCACCGCGCCTGAGCCGGCCACGCGGCGGGCGGGGGACCCGGGGGCCGACGCGGCAGGCCCCGCTCACTCCTCGCCGCCCTCCGCGGCGACCTGCGCCAGGGTGCGGCCCGTGCGCACCGAGCGGGCCCGGCGCGGATCGGGGGTGCCGTGCCCGCCCCGGGCGCGGCCCTCGGCCTTCTTCACCAGCAGCCAGGCCTCCTCCTCGCCGGCGTCCCGGCCGTCCCGGAAGCGGGTGAGGGCGTACTCGCCGTGCAGCTTGGCACCGTGCAGCCGGAACGTCGCGTGCCCGCGCTCCAGCGACTCGGCGAAGTCCACGGGCCGCCCCCGCCGGTCGTGGCTCAGCGGCTCGTACGTGCCGCGGTCCCAGACGATCACGGTGCCGCCGCCGTACTCGCCCTTCGGGATCACGCCCTCGAAGTGCTCGTACTCCAGCGGATGGTCCTCCGTGGGCACCGCGAGCCGTTTGTCGTGCGGGTCGCCGGAGGGGCCCTTGGGGACGGACCAGGACTTCAGTACGTCGTCCACCTGCAGCCGGAAGTCGAAGTGCATCCGGCGGGCGTCGTGGATCTGCACCACGAACCGGGGGCCGGACCCGGCACCGTTGCGTCGGCCCGACGGCTCCCGGGTCCGCCCGAAGTCGCGCTTGCCGCGATACTCCCGCAGCCGCTCGTCCGTACCCACCTGGACCTCCTCGCCCTCGCCCGGACCGTCCGCCCGCGCCCACCGGGGCCGGGTACCCCCGCCGGAGCGGCCCTAGCACGGCAGGGCCCGCGTCCGGCGTTGCGGAACGCCCTACCAGGGGAGTTCACGGCGCGAGGCCCTGACGCCGTCCGCCGCGAGGCCTCTCACGATCTCCCCCAGGACGTGACGGGCGGGCAGTGGAGCATCGGAGCGGATGACGGGCCCTCCTGGAGATGTTCCTCGATCAGGCCGTACGGCCCGAGTACCCGGTCCGTTCCCGCTGGGAGCCGGGCAGCGTGGCCTTCTGCGACAACCGGGCCGCCATCCACCTGGCGCCCGGCGAGACCGCCCGCCTCGGCTCCCCGCGGATCACGCACCGGGTGATGCCGAGTGGCGACGTACCGGTGGGGGCGGACGGCCGCCCCTGCGAACCGCTCACCGGCAGCGCACCGGACGCTGGTGAGGCGGGCCGCGGGTGGCGTACGGGCCCGCCGGTGACGCATGTCCCGCCGGCAGGGGCCGCTCAGACGGCGGCGGTCAGCGGGATGACCACCTCGTCCTCGACCGGCGGGTCGACCTCCTGCGCACGGTTGCCGGTCGCCGCGAAACAGCGCAGCCGGACCTCCTCGGGGGTGACGTCCAGCCGCAGGAACGACTTGAAGAACGGCGGGCTGTAGGTGACCGAGCCCGGCGAGAACAACCGGGTGTAGATCTTGCGCACCGGCAGGCGGAGGCGGGCCCGGCGGTCCGGGCGGCGGCCGGCGCCCAGCAGGCTCGCGACCAGGCGGACCCGCCTGGTGACCCGGACCGGGCCGCCCGGCGCGCGGGTGGGCGGCATGCCCAGCCGCTCGGCTATCACGGCCATCCCCTCGGCCTCGGTGAGCGTGAAGAAACGGCGCAGCCGCAGCCGCCGGCCGTAGAGGGCGCTGTAGAACGCCAGGGAGTCGCCGCGCAGCGGATAGCAGCGGAAGTCGGACTCGGTGACGCCGGCGACCGACACCCGCGCAATGGTGTGCGTGGCGTGCATGAACGCGCCGCCGCCCCCGGAGACGACGTACTGGACGGTGCGGCCGTCCACGTCCACCGGATAGCGCTGGTAGTTGTGGATGTCGCCGCCGATCGCCGCCACGTAGTGGTGGGCCGGGTCGCGCACGATGTCGTCGACGGTGCCGCCGCCCTCGATGGCGCAGGGATGGTGCTCGCCGTCCACGTACAGCGGCGAACCGGTGACGAGGATCTTCGGGCGGGGCCCCTGGGACACCTCCCGCAGCCATGCGCCCTGCTCGGCGTCGAGGGTGCCGAGCAGACCCGTGTCGATGCCGACGATCCGTACCGGCCCGGCGTCGATCGCCCAGTACGGGCCCGGCTGGACGGCCTGCTGTCCCGGGGCGGAGCGCAACTTGCGCGCCTCGGCGAGCCGTTGCTCGTCCGCCGGGCGGGGCCGGTGCCACAGCAGCGCCCGCCACCAGGCACGGCCCGGCGGACGGTGACGGGGCGCCGGCGGCAGCGGCGGGGCGTCGTCGCAGAAGACGCGCATGAAACCGCCGAGGTCCTCGTACCAGTCGTGGTTGCCGGGTATCGCGTAGATGGGCGCCGGATAGTCGCGGTACGGCTGGAAGAACTTCCTTCCGTAGTCGTCCGTGCAGCCCACCGGGTAGATCACGTCACTGGCGAGCACGGCGAACGACGTGCCCTGAGAGGCCTTCAGGAAACCCGGCACGACGGCATACTGCGACTCGCCGCCCTCGCCGGTGTCCCCGATGACCATGAAGGAGAAGCGGTCCGCCTCCGTGCGCCGGATCACCTTGTCCGCCGGGGCGCCGGCGGCCGCCCGCTGCGCCACCCAGCGGGAACGGGTCTGCCCCGTGGGGTCCCCGAACCAGGACGCGGCCACGCCGTTGCGTGCGGCCCACAGGGTCCGGGGGTTCAGCCACGACAGTTTCTCGACCCGGCCCGGCATCAGCCGGCCGTAGGTGCCGCGTTCGGCGTCGGTCCAGCCGGCGCCTTCGACGGTATCGCGTGAGGAGTCAGACACGCGGTGCACCGTAACAACCCGGTGCACCGCGCACGGCAGGCGGGTACGGGTCCTTCCCGTCAACCGACCGGCCGCGCAAGCGAACTGACCGCCCGTCGGTCACCCGAAGGTGCGCCCCAGCAGGTCGAGCAGGGCCGTCCAGTGCCGTTCGTCCGCCTTCGCGTCGTAGGCGTCGGTGTCGGCCTGCGTGAAGCCGTGCGAGGCACCCGGGTAGACCTCGCAGCGGTGCCGGAGGCCCGCCTCGGTGAGCGCGTTCTCCAGGCGCTCCATCTGCTCGGGCGGCATCGAGGGATCGTTGTCCGCGTGCCCGAAGTACAGCTCCGCCGTGATGTCCGCGGCGGCCAGGTGCGGGCTGTCGGGGGTGTCGGTGGCCAGTCCGCCGCCGTGGAACCCGGCCACCGCCGCGACCCGGTCCGGGTACGCGCCCGCGGTCAGCAGGGCCAGCCGGGCGCCCATGCAGTAGCCCGTCACGGCCACCGGCCCGTCGGCCGCCAGCGGGTGGTCGGCGAGCAGCCGGAGGTACGCACCCGCGTCACGCCGCGTCAGTTCCGGCGTCAGGGACTGCATGAGCGGAATGATCCGGCCGAAGATCTCCGGGCGCTGGGACAGGTCGATGAACTCCGGCAACTCCACGACCGGCGCCCGCCCGTGACGGTAGAACACGTTGGGCACCAGCACGGTGTGACCGGCCGCGGCGATCCGGTCGGCCATGCCCTCCACATGAGGACGCGGGCCGAACGCGTCGGGGTAGAACAGGACGGCCGGATGGGGGCGCCCGTCCCCTGGGTGGGTCAGATAGGCGTCTGCCGTGCCGTCCTCGGTGGGGATCTCGACGGCCTGTCCCTGTACGGAGGTCATGGGGAGCTGCCTTCCTACGCGCTCGCCGGCGAGGGCATCACCGGCCGTGGGGGGTGCCCGCGGCGCCCTGCCCGAACGGAGCCGGGGGTGCCGGCCGGGCGTCCGGAGCCGGGAGGCGGGGCGGGCGGATCATGGTCATGGTGACACGCCCGTCCGCGCCCGCGCCGACGGCCCCGGCCACGCGGGCCCAGGTCTCACCCGGACCGGGACTCGCCGGGACGAGGACTCGCTCGGACCGGGACTCGGCGGATCGAGGACTCGCTCGGACCGGGACTCACTCGAACCGTGACGTGTCCCCGGCCCCCCGCCGGACGATCTCGGCCTCCCCGCCGGAGAAGTCGACGACAGTGGTCGGCTCGGTGCCGCAGTCGCCCGAGTCGACCACCGCGTCCAGCACGTGGTCGAGCCGGTCCTTGATCTCCCAGCCCTGCGTCATCGGCTCGTCCTCGTCGGGCAGCAGCAGGGTGCTGGAGAGCAGCGGCTCGCCGAGCTCCGCCACCAGGGCCTGGGTGACCGCGTGGTCGGGGATGCGCACCCCGACGGTCTTCTTCTTCGGGTGCTGCAGCATGCGCGGCACCTCACGTGTCGCCGGCAGGATGAAGGTGTAACTGCCGGGTGTGGCCGCCTTGATCGAGCGGAACACGTCGTTGTCGATCCGTACGAACTGGCCGAGCTGCGCGAAGTCCTGGCACACCAGCGTGAAGTGGTGCCGGTTGTCCAGGCGGCGGATCGACCGGATCCGGTCGACGCCGTCGCGGCTGCCCAGCCGGCAGCCCAGGGCGTAGCAGGAGTCGGTCGGATACGCGATCAACGCGTCCTCGCGCAGGTCGTCGGCGACCTGCCGGATGGCGCGGGGCTGGGGGTTGTCCGGGTGCACGTCGAAGTACTTCGCCATCCGCCGAGCTTATGCCGTCCACCAGGACCCCGCCGCACAGGTGCCGTGGGGGAGCGACGGCGCCCCTGCGGACCGTCCCGGGGCGGCCCGTGAATTCGGCGAGTTTCGTGGGCGTACCCGGCGAAAGGCGGGGAACCAGAGCTGTACACCGCTCGGGAGCTGTCCCCCCGGCCCCGGGCGCGCGGCTTCGCCGGTCGCTCACCTCCCCCCCCCGTGACCCACCGGCGAAGCCGCCCCTTTCCGTCCGCCCGCTACCGTCCGGGCTCTGTCGTGCGCACCCGTGCGTGGCGGCCTTTCACAGGACGGCGACAGTGGTCGCTGGTAACGTCCCGGACCAAGAACGCCGAGGTCAGTGCGGTGTACGAAGCGGGAGGAGAGCGCCGACATGGCCGGCCGACAGGACGGGGCCGTCCCGGCGGACGACCGGGACAGCGGGCACGCGACGTGGGCCGAGGAACTCCTCGACCAGCTGCGGCCGACCGGGCGCGACGTCCGCAAGGTGGTGGCCTGGCTCGCCGCCGCCGCCCACGGGACGGTCTGCCTCCTGGACGGCGCGGGCACCCTCCTCGCCGGAGCCCCGGTGCCGCTGGCCGCCGACGTGCTCGCGGACGTCCTCGCGGGCCGGTTCGCCTCGGCCGCGCTCCAGGACGAGGGGCGCCATGTGCGTGCCGTGCGCGTGGGACGCCCGCAGGAGCCCGCGGCCGGTGTGCTCGCCGTGTCCCGGGCCGCCCCCTTCGACCGGCGGACCGCGGAGATGCTCACCCGCACCGCCGGCGTGGTCGAACTGCTGCTGCGGGCCGACGAGACCAGCGAGGCCGGACGCCGCCTCGAACAGGCCACGTCCGCCCTGCGTCTGGCCATCCTGCAACTGCTGATGGTGGAGGACATCGTCTCGGCCCGCCGGGTGGCGGCGGGGTTGTGGCCCGGCCTGCTCGACACCGACACCGCGCACGTCTACGTCCTGGAGGTCCACCACGACGAGCGCGAGCGGCTGACCGCCGAGTGCCTGGACGCGACCGGCGGGCAGGCCCTGGTCGTCCGCTGCCCGGCGGTGGACGGCCACGTCATCGTCATCGCCCCCGCCGAGGACACCGGCCCGCAGCTGCGCGCGCTCGCCGGAGCGCGCCCGCGGACCTTCCTCGGCGGCAGTGTCCGGCACAGCCTCGCCCGGACGGCCACGGCCTACGGACAGGCGATCAGCGCCCTCGCGCTCGCCCGCTTCCGCCCGGACGGTACGGCCGTGTACGCCGAGCGCACCCACCCCGAGCGCCTGATGGACCACGAGGCGCTGCGCGCCTGGTCGGGACGGCTGCTGCGCCCCCTGGACGCCCTCGCCCACCACACCCGCGCCGAACTGGTCGCCACCACCCGGCTGGGCCTGGAGTTCACCGCGGTCAGCGCGGCGCGGATCCTCGGGGTGAGCCGCAACACCGTCCGCGCCCGGATGGAACGCGTGGAGGGACTGCTCGGCGCGGACTTCTCACTGCTGACCGTCCGGGCCGCCGTCCACCTCGCCCTGAACACGCAGGCGGGTATCGCCCCCGAACCGGCCGCCGGACCGGTGGCGGGCGCCCACCGGGCCGGCTTCGGCGAGCTGCTGACCGGGCCGGCGCTGCGCACCTGGGCGCGGGAACTCCTCGGGCGCCTGGCGGCGGACACCCGGGACCTGCGCGGCACGCTGCGCGCCTGGACGGCCGCCGGAGGCAACGCCGAGCGGGCCGCCCAGCTGCTCGGCGTGCACGCGCAGACCGTGCGCGAACACGTGCGCGGTGTGGAGCCGGTCCTCGAACGGCAGCTCCTGGCCGTCGGCAGCGACCTCTACGAGGTCGTCCTGGCCCAGATGGCGGCGGGCGACCTCGACCCGCCGTCCCTCGACGGACCCGCCCGCGGCTGAATTCAGGCGGAGCCGACGCCGGGCAAGGGCTCGATCCGGGCGGAGCCGACCCCGGACGGGGCTTGATCCGAAGGGCCGGGGAGGCTCAACAGGGGCATTACGGACTCACCTGTGCACGGGTGAGTCCTCCGGTTGCCCGAAAGGGCACCGACGCGGTTTTGACGCCCGTAAGCGCCACGTAAGTTCAACGGGCCGCGGGGTTACGCGGGGACCGCGTGCGCGGGCGGACCGGAACGGGGGACCGGTCCGGTCGGCGCACGGTACGGGCCCCGCGCCCCCGGCTTCCTGTGAGGAACACCACCGCGCCCGCAACCGGGCGACCCCGGAGCCGAGTTGGGCTCCCTCGCGGACCGCGCGGGCCGTCGCCCGCACCGACCGTGCCGTCCCGTCTGTGATGATGGGCAGCCGCTGTGCCCGACCACGTCTCACCGTCGAGCCGCCCCCGGCGGCACAGCACGGCAAGTCGTCCGGTCTCTCACGCAAAGCGTCCTTCCGTGGCTTCATCCCCCTCTGCTTCATCCCCTGCTGCTTCATTCCCCTCTGCTTCCTCACCCGTGCCCGCGACCGCTGCCCGCCGAGTGGTCCTGCCCTCCCCCCGCCGCCCGGCGCGCCGCCCGGCCGGGGGAGAGGACCGTGCCCCCTGGCGGGCCCTGCGCCACCACAGCATGCGCTGGTGGTCGGCGGCCAACCTGGTGTCCAACGCGGGCACCTGGATGCAGCTGACCGCCCAGAACCTCCTGGTCCTGCACCTCACCGGCTCCGCCGCCGCGACCGGCCTGTCCCTGTCCGCGCAGGCCGCGCCCGGTCTCCTGCTCGGACTCGTCGGCGGCGCGGCGGTCGACGCCTGGCCGCGGCGGCTCACCGCGTCGCTGAGCCAGGCCCTGCTCGCCGTGGTCGGCTTCGCGACCGCCGCGCTCGTCCTCACCGATCAGCTGACCGTGCCCGTCCTGATGGTGCTCGCCGCCGTCACCGGGCTGATCGCCACCGTCGACGCGCCCGCCTGTGCCCTGCTCGGCAACGACCTCGTCCCCCCGAAGGACGTGCCGTCGTCCATCGCGCTGGGCTCGGTGGTGAGCGGCGCGGGCCGGGTGGGGGGCACCGCTCTGGCCGGGGTGGTGGTCAGCTGGTGGGGGCCCGGAGCCGCGTACGCCGCCAACGGCATCTCCTTCCTCGCCGTCGCCGCGGTGATCCCCTTCCTGCGCCCACACCCCGAAGCCGGGCAGGAGGCGCCCGCCGTACCGGCCCCACCGGCCTCGCCGCGGCGGCCCGCCGCCCCGGCACCGGCCCGGCGGGGCACCGGCGCCCGCGAGGGACTCGGCTTCTTCCTGCGCCGTCCGCGGCTCGTCGCCCTGGCCGGAATCACCGCGATCAGCAGCGTCTTCGGCCGTAACTACGGACTGACCCTCGCGGTGCTGGTGACCGGTCCGCTGGGCGGGGCCGCCGGGGCGTTCGGCACGGTCTCCACCGTCCTGGCCGTCGGCGGCGTCGCCGGTGCGGTGCTGGCCGGACGCCTGCGCAGCCCCTCCGTCCGCCTGGTCGGCGCCCTCGCCGCGGCCGGCGCGGTGCTGCAGATCGCCGCCGGTCTCTCTCCGGCCCTGTGGATCCTGCTGCTGCTCGTGGCCCCGATGGCCGTGGTGGAGTCGGTCTCCGACACGGCCGGCACGACGGTCCTGCAGACCGATCCGCCGCCGCACATGCGGGGGCGCGTCCTCGGCGTGTGGCGCACCGCGAGCACGGGCTGGAGCCTGGTCGGCCCGCCGCTGCTCGGGCTGCTGATGCAGACCGTGGGCGCGCGGGGCGCGCTGGTGATCGGCGGCGTCCTCATCGCCGGGACCATAGGCGCGGGCACCGTCCTGCGCGAGCGCCGCCGACGCCCCGCGCCCGGTGCCGGAGCACGACCCGCCCCTGCACCAGCGTCCGATCCCGCACCGGCGCCCGATCTCGCGCCCGATTTCGCGCCCGCCCTCGCGCCGGCGCTTGCGCCTGAGCCCGCGCTCGTCCTCGGGGCAGCGCCGGAGTCCGTCCTCGCCCCCGCGTCGGCATCCGAGCCCGCACTGGCGTCCGGGTCCGCTCCCGCCCCTGCGCCGGCGCTTGCGCCTGAGCCCGCGCTCGTCCTCGGGGCAGCGCTCGTCCTCGGGGCAGCGCCGGAGTCCGTCCTCGCCCCCGCGTCGGCATCCGCGCCCGCGCCGGCGTCCGGGTCCGCACTGGCGTCCGGGTCCGCTCCCGCCCCTGCGCCGGCGCTTGCGCCTGAGCCCGCGCTCGTCCTCGGGGCAGCGCCGGAGTCCGTCCTCGCCCCCGCGTCAGCCTCGGTGCCACCGTCCGCGCCCGCGCCGCGGCCGGTCGTACGGGTGGCGCCCGGAGCGCCCGTCCACCTGGTCCTGCCGTCGCCGCGGCGGGCCCCCGCCCGGTCCGCCGCCCCCGGCTGCACGACCAGCGGCCACGACGGCCTCTGCACCGCCGGGTGCGCTCGAGAAGTTTGAGCGGCACGACGGCACCGCGGGCACCGCGGCCCAGCCGCGACCGAAGACCGCCTGCCCCGGCCTCCCCACCGGCCTTGCCCGCCTAGCCCGCCTCACTCCGCCTCCCTCACCTCCGGCGGGCACGGGGTGAGGACGAGCATCGTCACGTCGTCGCGGATCGTTCCGCAGTGCGCGAGGAGATCGGCCAGCACGTGGTCGGCGAGGACGGCCGGCTCGTGGTCGGCGAGCCGGGGCAGCCGGTCGAGGAGCGGGTAGAACGTGCCCTCGGCGTTCCTGGCCTCGGTGACCCCGTCCGAGGCCAGGAAGAGCACGTCCCCCGGCCGTAGCCGCTCGACGTGGCCGTCCTGCGGCGGGAGCCCGTCAGAGAGGCCGAGGCCGAGGGGCGTCCACGGGGTCACGGCGATCTCCCTCGCGGTCCCGTCCCGCAACAGGATCGGGGGCGGGTGCCCGCACGTCATCAACCGCACCGACCGGGCGTCGCGGGCGAACTCCAGCAGGACGGCCGTCGCGAACAGCTCCGCGTGCCGCACCTCGGCCGAGTCCACCACCAGCCGGCGGTCCAGCGCCGCCACGATCTCCGCCAGGCCCGGCCGGTCCAGCACCGCCTCCCGGAAACTGCCCAGCAGCGCGGCGACCGTGGACACCGCGGCCAGCCCGTGGCCCTGCACATCGCCCATGACCGCCCGGACGCCACGGGGCCCGCGGCGGACGTCGAAGAAGTCCCCGCCGACCAGCGTGCCGCGCTGCGCGGCCCGGTACAGCCCCGCGCAGCACACCGGCCCGACCTGCTCGGGCAGCGGCGGGACCACCGCCCGCTGCGCCGCCTCGGCGACGGTGCGCTCCAGGTCGAGCTGCGCGTCGCGGCGGCTGCGCACGTACGACAGGAGGACGCTCAGGACGGCGACGAAGCACACCGTCTCCAGGTCGGTGTTGCCCGGGTGGTCCAGTTGGAAGGCCGGCACGCTCAGCAGGGCCACCACCGCGCCGCCGAGCAGCGCGGTGGTCAGCGGCCCGTACGACAGCACGGCGAGCGGCGGGATGGCGCCCAGCAGGAACCCGATGTCGAGCGGGTTCGGGCTCAGCAGGGTCGCCGCGCAGACGGCGACGGCCAGCGCGATCGGCAGGACGCGTACCCAGCGCGGCGGCGGGGCACCCCGCAGCCAGCCACGCCGGTGCGGGTCCCGGCGCGATACCGGGGCAAGCGTCTTCACCACACCACCACGCTGCTACGCCGCCCCGGGTCCCGCACCCCGGAACCGCCGCGTGCGGCGGGGGCCGCGGCGGGGGAGCGGGCGTGTCCCGCCTCAGCCGGCGTCGCGGCCCAGCAGCGTCTGGGCCTCGGCCAGGATCTCCGTGACCCGCAGTCCGAAGGCGGCGTCGCACGGGTGCGCTCGTCCGGTGCGCGCGGCCTCGGTCAGCGCGTCCGCCGCCCGGCGGAAGGATCCGACCGCCTCCTCGGGCCCCTCGGGCAGGACGGTGGCCCCGGCCGCGCCCCGCAACTCCACCGTGGCCCCCGCGGCGGCGGCCGGGGCGGTGAGGCTCAGGGTCAGGGTGGCCGAAGCGCCGCCGACGTGGTCGAGGACCACGTGCACCGTGTCCCCGGGCCCGGGCGCGGCGGCCGACACCCGCCGTACGTCGCCCAGGACGGGCAGCAGCACTGACAGCGCGTGCGGGCCGACGTCCCACAGGGCGCCCTTCTCGCGCCGCCACGGGGAGGCCGCGAACGGGCTGTCGCCGGTGAACACCGCGCCGAGCCACTCGGCCCGCCCCGTGAACCATTCGCCCCGGGCGGCCTGTTCGCCGATCCACGCCTCCGGAGCCCTCTGGAACCGGGTGGTGAAGAAGACCACCGAGGCCACCTGGGACGCACGGACCGCTTCGGTGACGGCCCGGCCCGCGGACACGGCCGCGGCGAGTGGTTTGTCGAGCAGCAGGTGGCAGCCGGCGCGGGCGGCGCGCACCGCCAGTTCGGCCTGGACGTCCGGGGGCAGGGCGACGGCTACGGCGTCCACGTCCGCCAGCAGCGCGTCGACGTCGGCGTAGGCACGGGTGCCGTGGCGCGCGGCCAGCTCCTCGGCGGCGGCCGGGCGGCGCCCCCACACCCCGGCGAAGTCGAGTCCGTCGTGCCCGCCCAGGGCGGGGGCGTGGACCATCTGGGCCCAGGGACCGGTACCGAGCAGTCCGATGCGCATGCCGCTGCCTCTCCGCTGTATCGAACGTCCGTTCCGGGCATCCGTGCCTGTGTCCGCGTCGAACATCGACCAGGACGACGACCGGGGCCCGCGCTGGGCCGGGCCTCGCCGAGGGTTTCACACAGGCCGGGCGCCGGGAGAGGCCCGCCCGGCGGGACGCCCGAAGCGGCGGCGCGGGCGCCGCTCAGGCCGCCTCCTCCTGCTCGGCCGGCTCCGCCGCCGGACCGGGCTGCCGCGCGCCGTCCCGCCGGCCGCCCGGGATCAGGCGCAGGTGCCTGCGGTGCCGGGTGGGCCGGTCACGGGCCGCGGCAGCGCCGGACATCCGGTCCTCGATCCGGTCCATGACCAGCAGGAGCCCACCCATGAGCGGCAGCAGCAGAACAGCGACGAGCACCACGACGCCTCCTTCTCCGACACGGGAGGCGGGTGCTCCGAACCGCGACGTCGATGGGCCCGACGACGTGAAGAATCTGTGAGGATCGGGCCGATCGGGACGATCGGACACCGGGTCGCGGGCCCTGCGATCAGCCGTGGACAGGTTCGGGCAAACACGGGTTCCCCAGGATGTACTCTCAGTCGAACCGGCCCAGTTGGCGCGGTGGATTCGGCGAATCTGGGGGATCGATGCCTACGGAGAACCAGCTGTCCACGAAGATCGACATGAACGTGCCGACCGCCGCCCGCATGTACGACCACTACCTCGGTGGCAAGGACAACTACACGGCGGACCGGGTGGCGTGCGAGGAACTGGACAAGGTCGTTCCCAGCACGCGCCGGCTCGCCCTGAACAACCGCCGCTTCCTGCAGCGGGCGGTCAGAACGCTCACGCAGGAGTACGGGATACGCCAGTACCTGGACCACGGGTCCGGCCTGCCCACCCAGGACAACGTCCACCAGGTCGCCCAGCGCATCGACCCCGGCACACACGTGGTCTACGTGGACAACGACCCGATGGTGCTGGTGCACGGCCGCGCCCTCCTGCAGCAGGACGAGCGCACCGCCGTCATCCACGCCGACATGCGGGACACCGACCAGATCCTCGCCCACGAGGACACGCGGCGGCTGATCGACTTCTCCCAGCCGGTGGCCGTGCTGTTCAACTCGGTGTTCCACTGCATCCCGGACAGTGACACCGACGGCCCGCTCGCGGTGGTCGAGCGGGTCCGTGAGCGGCTGGTACCCGGCAGCATCATGCTGATGTGCCAACTGGTCAGCGAAGACCCCGAGGTGCGGACGTTCGTCACCGACTTCATGGCCCAGGCCACCCAGGGTCACTGGGGCCGGGTGCGTGAGGAGAAGGACGTCGCCGAGTGGTTCGGGGGTCTGGAGATCCTCGAACCGGGCCTGGTCGAGGTCTCGACCTGGCGCCCCGACACCGAGGTGGCGCCGCGTCAGCTCACGCACGAGTGGGTGGAGTTCGGTGGGATAGGCGTCGTCCGGTAGCGGACGTCGTCCGGTAGCGGACCGGCGCCGCGTCCATGTCCGCGTGCGTCCCGGTCAGGGCGCCGGGTAGCGCTCGTCCATGGTCCTGTGCAGCAGCGCCATGGACTCCAGGGGCGTCAGCGCCTCGTCGGCCAGCCGGTCCAGGGAGATCCGGTACTCCTCGGTCTCGTCCCGGTCCTCCAGGAAGTTGGCGCTCCTGATGTGTTCGAGGTAGACGACGTCCGGCAGGTCCAGTCCGCCGAAGCGCAGGTAGGTGACGGGTATCGCGGGCGCCGACGCGTTCGTCACGTCCAGCGGCACGATCTGCAGGGTCACGTGCGGCAGCCGGGCCAGCTCCACCAGGCGGTCGAGCTGTTCCCGCATGGTCTCGCGGCTGCCGAGCACGCGCAGCAGCACCGACTCGTCCATGATCGCCCACACCTGCGGCGCGTCCTCGCGCGTGAGCAACTCCGTGCGTCGCGTCCGCAGTTCGACGCGGCGGCGCACTTCGCTCGCGGAGGCGGTCGGCAGACCGCGCTCCACCACCGCCCGCGCGTACGCCTGGGTCTGCAGCAGTCCGGGCACGTACTGGATCTCGAAGGTGCGGATCGCGGTCGCGGCTTCCTGAAGACCGACGAGGCGGTCGAACCACTCGGGCATCAGCCGCTTGTCGTAGCGCTGCCACCAGCCGGGTTCCCCGGCCCGCTGCAGCAGCTTCAGCAGCACCGAGGACTCGTAGTCGTCGGTGCCGTACAGCCCCAGCAGAGCGCGGACGTCGCCCTCTGTGGGAGGCCGGCGGCCCTTGCCCGACTCGATGCGCGAGAGTTTCGCGGTGCTGAAGCCGAGCCCGCGGGCCGCCTGCTCCTGGGACATCCCGGCGTCCTCGCGGAAACCGGCCAGTTGGACGCCGACCAGCATCTTCAGCAGAGTCGGCGCCGGCTCGGAACGGTCGAGATAGGGTTCCAGGCGGGAGAGGCGATGCGGCTCGGCGGACATCCTGACTCCCCAGTGGACCGGCAGACTTGAGACTTACACTATCGCACCGGCCCGCTGCGGAGGGCATCCGTCCGAGCACGTATCGGCAACTCGCCAACTCCCCTCCGCTTCAGCGTGGATGGGCGCGGATCACCACAGAAGGTGGTCGAACTCCCCGTCCTTGGCGCCCGCCAGGAAGGCAGCCACCTCGGCCGGGGTGTAGACCAGGGCGGGGCCGTCGGGATCGCGGGAGTTGCGCACCGCGATGCCTCCGCCGGTCAGCGCGGCGACTTCCACGCAGTTCCCCTCGGCGTTGCTGTGCCTGCTCTTGACCCAGCGGGCGTCCAACGAACTGGCCCGCACTCCGTTCGGCACTGGTGGCACCGCAGTCTCCTCGCTGTTCCCGGTTCCGTCGCAAGCTGTGCGCGGAGCGCCGTCGGGTTCCGGCGGCGTCCCTTCCGGATCCTTCCCTCTTCCGCGCACTTTCACGAGAAATTTCGCGTGCAATTGCACGCGGACGCTGACAGCGTGGATAATAGCCGGAGCGTCAACCCCCGGGTCAGCGCGCCTCGGTGACGTCGTCTCAGGGAGCGGCCATGTCCTCACCTGCGAGCCTCCCGCTCAGCACGCCGGGCGCGAGTACCGCTGTCGCCCCCGGGGCCGTGGAGCCGCCGACGCGCCCGCCCCGCTGAAGGACCCTCCCCCCATACGACCGCCGCGGAAAGGCCCGACGCCATGCGCACCGCACCGACGGAGCAGCCGAGCACACAGCGCACCGACCGCGCGACCCCCACGACCGGCGTGGCCGCCACCACGCCCCTCTCCGCACTCGGGCAGGTGCCCTGGAGCGACATCAGGGACTCCACCGGCTCCGCGGCCGGCGTCCCCCAGCTGCTCCGCAGGATGGCCGGGGGCGACGCCGACGCCGCCCGCGCCGCCCTGGACGACCTGCGCAGGCGTATCTGCCAGTACGGCTTCGTGGTGGAGCAGGCGACCGCCGCCGCCGTTCCGTTCCTGTGGGAGCTGGCCCAGACCCCGCAGGTGACCTGCCGGCCGCAGATCATCCAGCTGCTCAGGAACATCGCCGGCGCCCGCCAGTGGGAGAGCGTGGCGGCCGTCTACCCCAAACTCCTCAACCACCGGGAGAACCCGGTGGTGTGGGAGCGGCGGGCGCGGCAGGCGGTCCGCGCCCGGTCCGGTGCCCTGAGCACGCTGCTCGCGGACCAGGACGGGGAGATCACCCGGGCCACCACGGAACTGGCCGACGCGCTCGCCGAATGAAGGGTGTCTCCTGACACGGCGCCCTCACCTTCGACCGCGCCGGCCTCGCCCACGACGACGGGCGCCCGGCGGTGCGCGACTTCACCCTCGCCGTCGCACCGGGGGAGACCCTCGCCCTCGTCTGCGCCTCGGGCGCCGGCAGGTCCACCCTGCTCGACCCGGTCATCGGCTTGTCACGTCCCGCCACGGGCCGACTGCTGCTCGACGGCGCCGAGATGAGCACGCTCGACCTGCGCACCTATCGCCGCTTCGTCTCCGTCGTGCCCCGGGGGCCGGTCCTGTTCGACGGCGCGATCCGGGAGAACGTCGCCTTGGCTCTCCGGAGGTCAGCCGCAGCGGTTGGCCATGGCGGACGGCCGGATCGAGGAGATCGGCACCCACGGCGAACTCCTGCCCCACGGCGGGGATCACACGGTGCCGGACAGCGGCCAGGCCGCCCGACGCGAGGCGTGCGGGAACCGGGTGTCCGCCCTGGTTGCCCCTGCCTCCGCCGCGTACGGCCGGATCTGATCGGCCCGAATCACGCCACGCGCCCGAAGGATCCGCTACCGGTCCCCCCTCGAGGCCGCAAGCCCTCCGCCCGGAACCGCTCCTGACGCCCTGTTCTCCGGTGTGTCCGGTGCGCGCCGCTCGCCCAATCTTGGCCGTAGGCCGGAAAAGCACCTATATTGCCTCTACCTTGCCGGGCCGTGCGGCGCCGTGTCGCCGTGGACGGGGGCTGTCCGCGCAGGTGCGGCCGAGTGTGCGGCGGAGGCCCCGGTGAGCGTCACCCAGCGAATCGAGCGCGGCACGTGCCGCTTCGAGGATCCCGAATCGTTCTTCCCCCTCGGGGAAGGCGTCCTGTCACTGCGCCGGATACGCGGGGCCCGCGCGGTGTGCCACCGGCGCCCGTGCGCGCCCCAGGGCCGGGGACGGTGGCCGGTGACGGCCAGCGGGCCCCGCCGTCGATCCACGGGTGATCCACCGGAAATCGACTGAATCTGGTCAATCATGTCTCGCGAGGTGGTCGGCATGCATGGCACGGCGTGCCTGGGGCATACGCAGCAAAAATCGAGAGAGGGGCGCTCCGTGCTGGTTCCGGACCCGAAGATCGTCAGGACGTTGCTGACTCGGTACGCATCACTGAAGATCGCGCAGGCGGAGAGGGAGCGGGCCGAGACGGCTCGGGAGCTGGAGGACGTGAGCTACACGCTGTGCGTCATGATGGGCACCACCAGCGTCCACGACGCGATCGTCCGGGCGGACGCGCTGCTGCTGGCCACCGGCCGGGCGGCGGACGTCGCCACGGACGCGGACGGCGACAGCGGGCTGTCCCTGGCCGTCTGAACTCCCCGGACACGGGGGTGGGGACGCCTGCGGTACGTCCTGGCACTGCGTGCCGACACGCGAGGCGGTCACGTAGGTCACGATTCGGCCACGGACGTCCCCGGGCGGGCCAGCCACTCGGCGATCGCACGGGCGATCGGCTGGTCGGTCTCCACCTCGACGAACCCGAACTGCCCGGACTGGTTGCACTCCAGGAACCACCACACGCCGTCGGCGTCCTCCGCGAAGTCGAAAGCGCCGTAGGCCAGTTCCGCCTCCTGGAGATAGCGCCGAACGGCCGCGGCCGTACGCGCGGGCACCTCGACCGGCCGCCAGGGCGTCCTGGCCGAGGCGAAGCGGACGTCGACCTCGTCCGGGTCCGCGTCCGCGGGGGTCGCCTTGCGCGCGGCCAGCAGCGCGTCCCCTACGGCGGTGAGGCGGATGTCGGCCCGCTTGGCGACGCGCCGCTGCAGCAGGGTGGGGCCGAAGGCGACCGCCGCGAAGTCCGCGTCCGGGGCCACCCGGCTGGTCGGCACCGCTCGCGGCGGCTCCTGCGGATGCGCGCCGGAGACCGGCTTGACCACCAGGTCCGGGAAGCGCGCGGCGAACTCCCGGGCGGCCTGTGGGAAGGTGGTGATCAGCGTCGCGGGCACCGGCAGCCCGCAGCGCTGGGCGAGCCGCAACTGCCAGGGCTTCACCCGGGCACGGCGCGCCGCGTCGGGGTGGTTCATCCACCGCGCCCCGCTGCCGCGCAGCATGCCGTACAGCGCCTGGGCCGCCTCCTCGGTGAGCCAGGCCGACGGCTGCGGCGCACGGGCCGCCGGCGCGCCGGGCCTGCGCACCCAGACGGAGCGCAGCCCGCTCAGGCCCACCAGCCGTCCCGCGCACGACAGATGGCCGTGGAAGGAGCCGTGCACGTACTCGCCCGAGAGCGCGGCGCCCGCGGTCAGGTCGGCCGGATCGAGCCGGACCACCGGGACCGAGGAGGCGTTCAGGTGGACCACCACCATGTCCGCCGTCACATCCTCCTCGCCCGTGAGGATCAGAACGGTCATCGTCGCCGACCGTGTTCAGTCGTCGAAATGCGTCTTGGAGCCCGCCGTCGAGGTGGTGGTGCCCAGCTCCCTCAGCAGTGCCTGGTCGCACGCGGCGATCCTGCCGTCGGGCAGCACGTTCAACTGGAGTCCGGAGTCGTAGACGTACGGCGTACCGGCCTCCCA
Source organism: Streptomyces sp. NPDC021356 (assembly GCF_040641015.1). Lineage (NCBI taxonomy): Bacteria > Bacillati > Actinomycetota > Actinomycetes > Kitasatosporales > Streptomycetaceae > Streptomyces > Streptomyces sp. NPDC021356. Next base: position 29,679 of record NZ_JBFACU010000050.1, read on the forward strand.
CTCCACGGCCGGACGTGCGTAGTTGAGCGCGAACGGTTGCATCGTCTCTCCCCTGTCGGTGCAGCCGCGATCAAGCGGTGGTCATCCTTGCGGTGTCGCTTGGCCCGCTGACTTTGTTTCGGGTTCCGGAGACTTATACGAATCGAACGGGTGAATGGTTTCCTTACGGACCGTAATCATGGGCGTCCGGCAGCCCCCGCGAGCCCGAACGCCCCGCTCGGCGCCCCGGCAGGACCCCGCGCAGATCGGCACCGCCGGCCGCGCCGTGCAGCGTGCGCAGCGCCAGGAGCAGGACACCGATGTCGTCGAGGTACACCGGATCGGGCACCAGGTCGACCGGCAGCACCAGGTAGAGGACGGCGCCCCAGAAAACCCAGCGAGGGCCCGTCGGCAGTCCGGCGCGGCGCAGCGCGCGCCGGGCGCGCACCAGGCGTACGAGCACGGCGACGGCCCCGGCGAGCACGGCGCCCGCGAGGACGGCGGTGACCAGGATCACCGTCGTGGTGGAGTCCACCGTTCCTGTCTCCCTCCTCCTCGTCCCGGGGCGCGCGTCCCGGGACGCCGTCACTCCCGTGCCGCGCCCGGGTGGCGCCGCTTCGCAGTCCGCTCTAGTAATGGTCAGGGTAAGTCGCGTGCCGCACCTCGGGGGCACAGGAGCGGCCGCATGCCTGCCATGGAGCCCAGATGACCACCCGCTCTTCACCACCCCAGCCGAACCCGTCCGTCATCGCCTTCACCGAGGAGATCCACCGGGCCGCTCCGCCCGGCGGGATTCCCGGCGGCGGTGGGACGGACGGTGCGGACGGCGAGCCCGCCCATCGCCCGGTCCGCTACGCCGTGGGCGGCCGGCCCCTGGAGGAGGTCGTCCGGCTCGTCACCCTCCTGGAGAAGTCCCCGCACTACGCCGACACGGCCGGGCGGGTGCTGCGCGCCGCCGCCCTGGACCGCCCGGTGGAGGACGTCGCCCGGCTGGTCGCCGAGCTGACCCGGCCACCGCGGCCGGCCGAGAGCGCCGACGCCACGATCCGCGCCGCCGTCGAGCACCGCGACCTCGACGAGGTCACCCGCCTGGTGGCGCTGCTGCACGAGGCACCGCAGCAGCCGCACTGCGCCCGGGAGGCCGTCCGGGCGGCGGTCGGCGCCCGCACCGCAGAGGAACTGGCGGACCTCATCGGCGGCCTGACCCGCAAGAGCGCCCTCGCGCCCGCCCTCGCCTTCGAACAGCCGTACGCGGAAGCCGCCGCCACCGACGCGGAAGCACCGCCCGGCCGCCCGGGCGGCCCCCTCGACGCCGCTGCCGAGTGCCCCGTCGGCTTCGAGGCGGCCGGCCTGCCGGTCCCACGGGACGACGACGGCGAACGAGCCCACCCGCGGCTCGTGTTCTGGCCCGGCTGGGTCGCGGCGGCGGCTCTCGTGGTGTGCGGCGCGGCCCACTTCCCGCTGCGCCGCGACGGCACGTCCGCCCTCGCCCACGGCGCCGCCCTCGCGGTGTCGGGCCTGTGCGGCGCCCTGGCGCTCGCGCTGGTCCTGCGCGCCGGGGTGGCGGTCCTGGTCGCGGGTTCGGTGGTGCCGGCGGCGCTGGCCGCGCTCGGCTACGTCGAGGGCAGGTTCGCCCCGGCCGCCCTGTCCCGGGCCCTCGCCGTCACGGTGGCTCCGCCGTCGAGCGCCGGGCTCACCGCCGTGTGCGCCGCGCTGGCCTCGCTCGCGGCCCTGGCCCTGCTGCTGATGGTGCAGGTGGCCGAACGGCACCCGGGGCCAGGCCCCGAGGCACCGGCGTCGCTGCCCGAGGCATCGGCACCCCAGCCCGAGGCCTGACCACCGGCCGCACCGGCGCCCGTGGGAGGAACCCGGCTATACCGGCGCCTGCGGGACGAACCGGGGCACTCCGCACGGGGTGTCCCGGAAGGGCCGTGCGTCAGCCCGCCAGGCCGCCGAGCACCTTGTCCGGGGTCAGCGGCAGTTCACGGAAACGCACCCCGGTCGCGTGGTGGACGGCGTTGCCGACGGCGGCGGCGGTGCCCACGATGCCGATCTCGCCGATCCCCTTGCTCCCCATCGGGTTGAGCCGGGTGTCGGTCTCCTCGATCCAGTGCGCCTCCACCGCGGGCACGTCGGCGTGCGCCGGAACGTGGTAGGACGCCAGGTCCGACTCGACGAAATCGCCGAACACCGGGTCCATGGTGCTGCCCTCGGTCAGCGCCATGCCGAGCCCCATGGTCATCCCGCCGATGAACTGCGAGCGCGCGGTACGGGCGTTGAGGATCCGGCCCGCCGCGAAGACGCCGAGCAGCCGGCGCACCCGGACCTCGCCCGTCACGGTGTCGACGGTGACCTCGGCGAAGTGCGCCCCGAAGGCGTGGCGCGCGTAGGAGCTCTCCGCGTCGGCCTGCCCGGTGGTGTCCGCGCGGACGCTGAGCCCCGACCCGGGCGGGGGCCCCGCGTGGTCGGCCAGGCGCGCCGCCAGCCGGGTGCACGCCTCGTGCACGGCCCAGCCCCACGACGCGGTCCCCGAGGATCCGCCGGCCAGGGACGCGGGCGGCAGGTCGCTGTCGCCCACCTCCATGCGCACCGACTCCAGCGGCACGCCGAGCGCGTCCGCCGCCACCTGCGCGAGGACCGTCCGGGCCCCGGTGCCGATGTCGGTGGCGTTGATCCCCACCACGAACGTCCCGTCGGGCAGTGTCCGCGCCTGCGCGGCGGAGGGCTGCACGTACACCGGGTAGGTGGCCGCGGCCACGCCCGTGCCGACCAGCAGGGGGCCTTCCCGGCGCGACCCGGGCCGCGGGTCGCGCCGCTGCCAGCCGAAGCGCCGGGCGCCCTCGCGCAGGCACTCCACGAGGTGCCTGCTGCTGAACGGTCTGCCGCTGTCCGGCTCCCGGTCCGGCTCGTTGCGCACCCGCAGTTCCACCGGGTCCATGCCGAGCGCGTCGGCCAGTTCGTCCATGGCGGACTCCAGCGCGTACATGCCGGGCGCCTCGCCGGGCGCGCGCATCCAGGAGGGGGAGGGCACGTCCAGGGGCACCACCCGGTGTGTGGTGAGGCTCTGCGGCGCGGCGTACATGACGCGGGCGGGCACCGCGGCCTGCTCCACGAACTCCGTGATGCGCGAGGTCCAGGTGGTGGCCACATGGGTGAGGGACGTCAGGCGGCCGTCGGAGTCGGCCCCCAGGCGAAGCCGGTTCAGGGTGGGCGCGCGGTGGCCGACGACAGCGGGCATGAACCGGCGCGGCAGCGCCACGGTGACCGGCCGTCCGGTCACCTGCGCGGCCATCACGGCGAGCACCACGTCGGGGCGCGCGGTGCCCTTGGAGCCGAAGCCCCCGCCCACGTGGTCGGCGACGACGGTGATCCGCTCCTCGGACATCTCGAACAGCTGGGCGAGCGTGTCACGTACGGCCGTGCCGCCCTGGCTGGATGTGTACACGATCAGACGGTCGCCGTCCCAGTGGGCCGTGCTGCTGTGCGGCTCCATCGGGTGGTTGTGCAGCGGCGGCACGCGGTAGGTGACGTCGATCCGGACGGAGGAGGAGGCGAACGCGCTCTCGGGGTGGCCGTGTTCGCGGCGGCCCGGGAAGCCGCCGTTCGCGGTCTCCGGCTCGTAGACCCCCGGGTGGTTCTCCGTCAGCCTGACGTCGGGGTCCTCCGCCTCGTAGCCGACACGGACCGCCGCCGCGGCGGCGCGGGCCGCCTCCGGCGACTCGGCCACGGCGAGCGCGACGAACCAGCCGCGGTGCGGCACCCCGGGTCCTTGCAGCACGGCGAGCGCGGCGTCCTCCGGTTCGGCGATCTTGGGCGCGTTCTCGGGGGTGAGGACCGCCAGGACGCCGGGCAGGGCCAGGGCGGCCGCGGCGTCGACCGACGTCACCCGGCCCCGGGCGACCGCCGCCGGCACGGGCCAGGCGTGGACACGCCCCGGCAGCGGGTGCTCGGCGGCGTAGCGGGCACCGCCGGTGACCTTCAGGCGCCCTTCGCGGCGCTCGACGGGAGCGCCCAGCGCGGTACCGGTGCCGGCCATGGAGTCCTCCTGTGACAAGACGGTCGGGGCTGATGGGTGACAGGTGACGGGTGATGGCTGGGCTGACGGCTGACGGCTGACGGGCGGCGGGTGCCCGTCCCGGCGGAGTCAGACCGCGGCGGGTGCGGCGAGCCGGGTCAGGACGTCCACGGCGAGGTTGCGGGCCAGCGGCACCTTGTAGGCGTTGTCGCGCAGGGGCCGGGCCGCGGCGAGTTCCCGGTCCACCGCGTCCGCGAACGCCCCGGCGGTGGCCGGGCCGCCCCGCAGCGCCTCCTCGGCGCGGGTGGCCCGCCAGGGCCGGTGGGCCAGCGCCCCGAAGGCGATCCCCGCGTACGCCACGGTGCCCTCCGACACCCGCAGCACCACCGCGACCGACGCCAGGGCGAACGCGTACGACGCCCGGTCGCGGGCCTTGCGGTACGCCGAGGGCAGCCCGGCGGTGGCCGCCGGGAGCACCACGGAGGTGATCAGCTCGCCGGGGCGGATCTCGGTGTCCCGCTCCGGATGCTCCCCGGGCAGCCGGTGGAACTCCGACGCCGGGACACTGCGAGCGCCCTCCCGCCCGTACAGTTCCACCGTCGCGTCCAGGGCGGCCAGCGCCACGGCCATGTCCGACGGGTTGGTGGCGATGCACCGCTCGGAGTACCCGAGCACCGCGTGGTCGCGGTGCACGCTCTCCAGGGCCCCGCAGCCGCTGCCGGGCTCCCGCTTGTTGCAGGGCTTGGACAGGTCCTGGAAGTACGGGCAGCGGGTGCGCTGCAACAGGTTGCCGCCGGTCGTGGCCGCGTTGCGCAGCTGGCCGGAGGCGCCCGCGAGCAGCGCCTGGGACAGCGCCGGCCAGCGGTCCCGGACCAGGGGGTGCGCCGCCAGGTCGCTGTTGCGCACGGTGGCGCCCACCCGCAGCGAACCGTCGGGCAGCTCCTCGACCGCGTCCAGCGGCAGCCGGGAGACGTCGACCAGGAAGTCCGGCCGCTCCACGCCCAGCTTCATCAGGTCGACCAGGTTGGTGCCGCCGCCGAGATAGCGGGCGCCGGGGTGCGCGGCGAACGCCTCCGCCGCCTCGTCCACACTGCCCGCGCGTACGTAGCCGAAGGGTTTCACGGGGCGATGTCCTCCACGGCCTCGACGATGCGCGGATAGGCGCCGCAACGGCACAGGTTGCCGCTCATCCGCTCCCGGATCTCCCGCGCGTCCAGCGCGACGGGGCGGCCGGAGGGCGCGGCAGGGTCGGTGACGTGGGACGGATGGCCCGCCGCGGCCTCGGCCAGGGCACCGACGGCGGAGCAGAGCTGCCCCGGCGTGCAGTACCCGCACTGGAAGGCGTCCCGGTCCAGGAACGCCCGTTGCAGCGGGTGCAGTTCCTCGCCGTCGCCCGCCAGCCCTTCGACGGTCGTCACCTCGCAGCCGTCCAGGGCGACGGCGAGCAGCAGGCAGCTGTTCGTCCGGCGCCCGTCGACGAGGACCGTGCAGGCCCCGCACTGGCCGTGGTCGCAGCCCTTCTTCGCCCCGGTGAGGTCGAGATCCTCGCGCAGGACGTCCAGCAGGACCCGGCGGTGGTCCAGTTCGAGGGTGTGGGGCTTGCCGTTGACCCGGAGCGTCGTTCCGGAACGGTGCCCGGTGTGTTGGTCGCTGCCCATGACGTGACCTTCCGGACGGGCGTGGCGCGGGCGCGCGGTGCGGACGGCCGTGATGCCGTGCACCCCGCGTATCCAGACTGCGGCACCTGACACGTCCCGGCACCCCGGGCCGCGCCCGGCGCGGCGCCCGACCGGCCGCGCTCGACCGACCGCCCTCCCCTCCCGAGCCGGGCAGGGCGGGGGATCAGCTTCCGGCCGGATCCGAGGGCGGTCCGTTCTCCGGTCCGTTCTCCGGTCCGCTCTCCGGCGCGGGCGCGGACTCCCGCGCGGACTCCGCCGTGGCGTCCGGGCGGCGCGTCACGGCGCTGCCCCGGAGCCGTTCGAGGCCGCGCGCCAGGTGCTGGAAGGGTGAGCGGCCCGACGGACCGGACGGCTTGCGGCCGGGCAGCGCACCCTGCCCGGCCGACTCGCGGTAGACCGCAAGAGCCTCGTTGGCACGCTCGGCCGCGTCCCGGTACAGGTCCCGGGACTTCGTCATCGCGTCCAGGGCCTCCGCGTACATGGCCACCAGCTCGCGCGCGTGGGCGAGCTGCTCCTCCAGAGTCATCAGGTGCCACTGCTCACGCAGCGCGGCCAGCGCCTGGTCGCCGCCGTCCGGCAGCGGCCTGGGCAGCGCGTCGAAACGCCGGACGGCGTCCAGCACCTCCGTCGGTTCGTTGCCGTCCAGGAAGACGCTGCGCACGGAGAACCGCTCCGCGTCGTAACCGGGGGGCTCCGCAGAGCCGGGCAGGACGACGGCGCCGCCGCGCGGCACCCGCGCCCCGTAGTCGTCCAGCACCCAGTTGACGGCCCGCAGTCGCTGCGGGGCGGCGCGGTGCTCGACGACCCGGTGCCGCAGCCCCTCGGGCAGCAGGCGCACCAGCGCCGACCGGCCGCGCTCGTCCGGGGTCATGGCCTCGTGCACGACGACGTGGACGCACCAGGTGTCGCGCACCGCGTGCCGCAGGACGCGTCGCAGCTCCTTGTCGTCCTCGGGCAGCGGGTTGACGTTCCCGAGCCGCAGCCCGGTGACGGCCTCGTGGTCCCAGCCGCCGGGGCCGGGCTCGCTCGGCCAGAACATGGACACGGGGGAGGGCCAGCGCGGTTCCCACGGCTGCTCCGCCTCCGCCACCAGCACCCACTGCTGTCCCTCGGCGGCGCCGCGCAGCGGCGTGAGCGCGAGGCGCGCCCGCACGGTCACCTCGCCGGGGGCGAGCCAGCGGGCCTCGAAGACGTGCTCGCGGGAGCGGTCGACGTCGTCCGGCTCGGCGTGGCTGTGCAGGACGTCGTCGGCCTTGAGCTTCTCCAGGCGGCGCCGGACGGCGTCCGCCGCGGCAGGACCGGGATGGCGGCCGCGGGCGGTCCACACGGTGGCCGGTGCCGCGGGGCGGGAGGCGGGAGAGTTCGACATGGGCCAATCTGCGGGCGGGGACGGCGTTCGTCCCCCAGTATCACCGCTCCGGATCATGATCGGTGCGGGGGGTCCCGCCACCGGCGCGGCGCGGACGGCCTGCCCGCCCCCGCTGCGCCCTCCGCGACCGGCTTCGCGGGAGGTCAGCGCGACCGCGCGCGGCCGGCCCCGCTGCCGCCCGGCGGCGCCGGGGACGGCCGCGGTGCCCGCGGCGGGCGGCGAAGCCTCGTTGACGCGCCGGTAGGACAGTGAGACGTCCCTACGAGCGCCATGAGGCGCCCCCCGTACGGCGGTGGCGCCGCGCCCCGTTCGGCTCAACCCGCACCCGGGGAGGCTGACATGGCTACTCCGTTCGGCCGCCGCCTCCTGCCCCGGGCCGCCGGAGGCCCTCACTGTGGAGGGCACGTACCACTTCGAACGACAGGAGTTCTCCATGAGGATCCGAATGACGGCTGCCGCGGTCCTGGCGGGCGCGGCCCTGATGACGTGCGCGGGCACCGCCGCCGCCGACGCCGGCGCGGAAGGCGTCGCGGCCAACAGCCCGGGTGTGCTCTCGGGCAATGTCATCCAGGTCCCCATCGACCTCGACCTGAACGTGTGCGGCAACTCGATCAACGTGGTCGGCCTGCTCAACCCCGCCGCCGGGAACGCCTGCGCGAACAAGTAGGGGCGCCTGCGGCAACGGGCCCCTCCGGGCGGCGAACGACGCACGAGCCGTGCCACCGCGAAGGCGGCACGGCTCGTGCGTGTCCTCTGTCCGCGGGCCCGCGGTCCTTACGCGCCGCTCGCCTTCAGCATGTCCTCACGCTCGACGATCTTCACGCGCTCCCGGCCCTGCGGCTCGCCCAGGGCCTTCTCCGCGGCGTCGAGGCGGTACCAGCCCTCCCAGGTGGTGAACCGGACCTCGCGCTCGGCGAGGAAGGCGTCGACGGCCTCAGGGTCGGGGGAGGCCGGGGTGTGCAGCCGGCCGGCCGCGTGGTCGGCCAGCAGGTTGGCGACCGTCTCGTTGGCGTCGCCCTTGGTGTGGCCGATCAGCCCCACCGGGCCACGCCGGATCCAGCCGGTGACGTACGCCGACTGCACGTGCTCGCCCGTCTCGCCGATGATCCGGCCGCCCTCGTCGGGGACGGTGCCCGAGTCGTCGTCCCAGGGCAGCTTCGGCAGCCGGTCGGAGAGGTAGCCCACGGCCCGGTAGACGGCCGTGACGTTCCAGTCCTTGAAGGTGCCGGTGCCCTTGACGTTGCCGGTGCCGTCCAGCTCGGTGCGCTCGGTGCGCAGGCCGGTCACCCTGCCGTCCTCGCCGAGGATCTCCGCCGGGGACTCGAAGAAGTGCAGGAACAGCTTGTGCGGCCGGTCGCCGACGTCGCGGATCGCCCAGTTCTCCAGCGTCTTGGCGACCATGTCGGCCTGCTTGTTGCCGCGCCGGGTGGCGATGGAGCCCTCGTCGTAGTCGATGTCCTCGGGGTCGACGACGACCTCGATGTTGGGGGAGTGGTCCAGCTCGCGCAGCTCCATCGGGCTGAACTTCGCCTGCGCCGGGCCACGGCGGCCGAACACGTGGATCTCCAGCGCCTTGTTGGCCTTCAGGCCCTCGTACACGTTCGGCGGGATCTCCGTGGGCAGCAGTTCGTCGGCGGTCTTGGCCAGGATCCGCGCCACGTCGAGGGCCACGTTGCCGACGCCGAGGACGGCGACCTTCTCCGCCTCCAGGGGCCAGGTGCGCGGCACGTCCGGGTGCCCGTCGTACCAGGAGACGAAGTCGGCCGCGCCGTAAGAGCCGTCCAGTTCGATGCCGGGCACGGACAGCGCCCGGTCGGCCGTGGCGCCGGTGGAGAAGATCACCGCGTCGTAGAAGGCGCGCAGGTCGTCCAGGCTGATGTCGCCGGGGTAGTCGACGTTGCCGAACAGGCGTATCTGCGGCTTGTCCAGCACCTGGTGGAGGGCCGTGACGATGCCCTTGATCCGGGGGTGGTCGGGGGCGACGCCGTAGCGGATCAGGCCGAACGGCGCCGGCATCCGCTCGAAGAGGTCGATGGACACGCCCGGCTCGGCGGCCACGCCGGACTTGAGCAGGGCGTCGGCGGCGTAGATACCGGCGGGGCCGGCTCCGACGATGGCTACCCGCAGGGGGCGCGGCATGATCAGGTTCCCTTCGAGCGGTGAACGTACGACTCGTCGGCAACCCTAAGCTAAGGCAAGCCTAAGTGGGTACGCGGGTCCGGCCTATGAGGTCATAAGGCGCTCTTATGACAAGTCCAAGAGGTCGTGATGACCGCGCGTCGGGTGCCGCGGCAGGACGGGACGCCGTCCGTCGGGCATGGTGGACCTGTGATCGGGCTGGCCGTGTTCTTCGCCGTCCTGGGCGCCGCGAGCAACGCCGTGGGCACCGCCTTCCAGCGGAAGGCCGCCTCCACCGTGCCCACCGGCGGCGGTCTGCGCCTGGTGCTCGCCCTGGCGCGGCGGCCGGTGTGGCTCGCGGGCATCTGCGGAGTCATCGCCTCCGCCATGTTCCAGGCGCTCGCGCTCGTCAACGGGCCGATGGCGCTCGTCCAGCCGCTGTTCATCATGGAACTGCCCTTCGCCCTGCTCATCGCCGGCACTCTCATGCACCGGCGCCTGCCCGCCGCGGGCTGGTGGGCCGTCGCGGCAGTGGTCGGGGGTCTCGCGCTCGTCCTCGTCTCGGCCTCGCCCTCCGGCTCCCACGACCAGGCACCCATGGTGCGCTGGGTCCCCGCCTTGATCGTCTGCCTCGGCGCGATGGCGGGGGCGGTGGTCCTGGCCCGGGCCCGGCGCTCCCCGCTGCTGCGGGCCGCCGTCCTGGCCGCCGCCGCGGCCATCGGCAACGCGCTGACCGCCGCCATGCTCAAGTCGGCCAGCGGCATCCTGGACGCCGACGGCTTCGTCGCCTTCCTGACCACCTGGCAGACCTACGGGTTCGCCGTCGTCGGAGTCAGTTCGCTGCTGCTCCTGGAGAACGCGCTGCAGGCCGGTTCGCTGGCGGCCTCGCAGCCGGCGCTGACCATCGGCGACGCGACGGTGAGCCTGCTGCTGGGCGTCACCCTGTTCGGCGAGCACATCCGCACGGGGGTGTGGCTCCTGCCGGAACTCGCGGGGGCCGGGCTCATCGTCTGGGGCGTCCTGCGGCTGATCCGCGTCGTCCCGCACGCCCAGCAGACCCTGGCCGGCGAGACCCGCTCCGGCGACACCGTCGGCACGGCCGGCCGCGGCGCCCCGGGCCACGCGGACGGCTGACGCCGCAAGGAACACCGACGGCCGGCCTCGAACGGAGGCGGCGCCGCATGCGGCTGAACGGGCCGGAGCCGCGCAGGCCTGCCGGGGCCGCCTCCGACGGGGCGTGCCGCCTCCGACGGGCCGCGCCGCCTCCAACGGGCCGCGCCGCGTCGAACGGGCTAACCCCGGCCGTGAGGTGGACACAACGGTGCGAAGGTGGGCGTACCCGCGTGGGTGCGGGCCGGGCCGGGCACGCGCCGGCGTGCGGCCGGGCCGCCGCCCGCTGTGCCGGACGGCGATCCCGGGCACAGCCCGCCGAGCGACGCGGGGCCGAGTCGACGTCGAAGGAGTCCACGGGCATGACGGACGCAGCCAGCGCGGGGCCCGCCCCGGGCGACGACCGGAAGGTCCTCACCAACCGGCAGGGCCATCCGGTCTACGACAACCAGAACCAGCGGACCGTCGGTGCCCGGGGCCCGGCGACGCTGGAGAACTACCAGTTCCTGGAGAAGATCAGCCACTTCGACCGCGAGCGCATCCCGGAGCGGGTCGTGCACGCGCGGGGCGTGACCGCGTACGGCTACTTCGAGGCGTACGGCGCCTGGGGCGACGAGCCCATCGGCCGCTACACGCGGGCCCGACTCTTCCAGGAGCGCGGCAAGCGCACCGACGTCGCCGTGCGCTTCTCCACCGTGATCGGCGGCCGGGACTCCTCCGAGACCGCCCGCGACCCGCGCGGCTTCGCGGTCAAGTTCTACACCGAGGACGGCAACTGGGACCTCGTCGGCAACAACCTCGGCGTCTTCTTCATCCGGGACGCCATCAAGTTCCCCGACGTCATCCACGCCCTCAAGCCCGACCCGGTGACCTTCGAGCAGCAGCCCCGGCGGATCTTCGACTTCATGTCGCAGACCCCCGAGTCCATGCACATGCTGGTCAACGTCTTCAGCCCGCGCGGCATCCCCGCCGACTACCGCCACATGCAGGGCTTCGGCGTCAACACCTACAAGTGGGTCAACGACGACGGCCGCACGGTCCTGGTGAAGTACCACTGGATGCCCAAGCAGGGCGTGCGCAGCATGACCGAGGAGGACGCGGCCAACGTCCAGGCGGACTCCCTCGGCCACGCGACCAAGGACCTGTACGAGGCGGTCGGGCGCGGCGAGTACCCCGAGTGGGAGTTGCTGGTCCAGATGATGGACGACCACGACCACCCGGAGCTGGACTTCGATCCGCTGGACGACACCAAGACCTGGCCCGAGCAGGACTTCCCGCCCCGGGCCGTGGGCCGGATGGTGCTCGACCGGATGCCCCAGGACTTCTTCGCCGAGAACGAGCAGATCTCCTTCGGCACCGGCGTCCTCGTCGACGGCCTGGACTTCTCCGACGACAAGATGCTCGTCGGGCGCACCTTCTCCTACAGCGACACCCAGCGCTACCGGGTCGGCCCGAACTACCTCCAGCTCCCGGTCAACCAGCCGAAGAACGCCCCCGTGCGCACCAACCAGCGCGACGGCCAGATGACGTACCACATCGACGGCGGCGGGGTGAACCCCATCGTCACCTACGAGCCGTCGATCACCGGCGGCCTGCCCGAGGCGACCTATCCCGCGCACGAGGAACAGGGGCCGGAGATCCGCGGCCGGCTGACCCGCGCGCGCATCCCGCGCGCCAACGACTACCTTCAGGCCGGTCAGCGCTACCTGCTGATGGAGCAGTGGGAGCGCGACGACCTCGTGAAGAACTTCGTCGGCCAGCTGTCCCAGTGCGACCGGCCGGTGCAGGAGCGCATGGTGTGGCACTTCCTGCTGGTCGAGAACGAGCTGGGGCTGAAGGTCGGCGAGGGGCTGGGCATCTCGCCGCAGGACGTGGCGGCCCTGGGGCCGCTGGCGGGCCAGGACCTCACGGATGAGGACCGCAAGCGGCTGTCCGACCTGGGCAAGAACCCGCCGCGCGACGTCGAGGGCCTGACCATGACCCACTGCGTCCCCGACGAGCGGCACGCCGTGACCCGCTGACACGACCAGGGGCCGGGGGGGGGGGCCCCCCCCCCCCCCCGGGGGGGCCGGGCCCCGCCCCCCGGGCGGGGGGGGGCGCCCCGGCCCCCCCGGGGCCGGGCACCCGCACCAAGCCCCCG
>NZ_JBFACU010000051.1:0-41215 GCF_040641015.1 Streptomyces sp. NPDC021356
CCGTCGATCCGGCGGCGGTCCGGGAGGCCTCCCGGACCGCCGCCGGATCGACGGGACCCAGGGCCGGATCGGGGAACCCCGCCGACATGGCGTCGGCGAGTTCCCGGGCACGGGGGGTGAGCGGATCGGTCGCGGCACGGGGGCCGTGGGCATCGCTCATTTCGCCGTCAGCCCGCCGTCGACGGCGAACTCGGCGCCGGTGACGTACGACGAGGCGTCCGAGACCAGGTAGAGCACCAGCTCCGCGACCTCCTCGGGGCGGCCCGCCCGGCCCAGCGGCATGTTCGGCCACGCGCGCTGCCCGACGTCCGCACCGAGAGCGCCCGCGATCATGGGGGTGTCGACCATGCCGGGATGGACTGAATTGACCCGGATGCGGTGCGGGGCCAGGTCCAGCGCGGCGGACTTGGTCAGCCCGCGCAGAGCGAACTTCGTGGCCCCGTAGGAGGCGTGGCCCTCGATGCCGACCAGGCCGGCGGTGGAGGAGATGTTCACGATCGATCCGCCGTCGCCGGTCTCACGCATCGCCGGGACGACGGCCCGGATGCCCAGGAACGGCCCGACGAGGTTCACGTCCAGCAGGCGCCGCAGGTTGTCCTCGGTGTCCTCCTCGACCGGGGCGGTGCGCCACAGTGCCGCGTTGTTGACCAGGGCGTCGATCCGCCCGAAGGCGTCGAGAGCCGCCCCGGTGAGACGGCGCCAGCCGGCCGCGTCGGTCACGTCGTGGGCGACGAACAGTGCCTGGTCGCCCAGCTCCTCCGCGACCGAACGGCCCTCCTCCTCCCGTACGTCCGTGACCACGACCCGCGCGCCTTCCCGCGCGAACAGCCGTGCCTCCGCGGCTCCCTGACCACGCCCCGCGCCCGTGACGAGGACGGTCCTGCCCTCCAGCCGCCCCGTCATGCCGCCGTACCCTTCTCCAGGGCACGGAAGTGCGGGATGACCTTCTCACCCCACTGGCGGACGGTCTCCAGGCACGCCTCCTGGGGCACGGTGCCCATCTGGACCAGGCACATGACCTCGTCCACGCCGATCTGGCGCAGCTGGTCGACGTAGGCGATGGCGGTCTCCGCGGTGCCGTACGCGTGCTTGGCGTTGAACTGGCCCGTGTCGGCCGGGCGGACGGGGACGTTCGCCTCGTGCAGCTTGGCGACCAGGACCTCGCGGTCCCGCTCCATGGCGGCCACGTGGTCCTCGCCCTCGTCGTACCCGGTGGGCGCGGGGCCGTTGCCGTACCAGTGGGCGATGGACTCGGCGAAGAACCGCTGCCCGCGGGTGCCGATCCGGTACGCCCGCTCTGCGTCGTCCAGCACGATGGTCGGGCACAGTGCGGAGAAGTGGTTGTTGACCTCGGTGGAGACCAGCCGGTCCCCGCCGCGGGTGGCGACGGCCTCGTCGTAGATCTTGCGCATCTCGCGGATGTCGTCGGCCCCGGCGAAGCCCAGCACCAGCGCGCCGATGCCCAGTTCGGCGGCGAGCTTGAGGGTGTCGTGCTTGCTGCAGGCCATGAACAGCGGCGGGTGCGGGGCCTGCACGGGGCGGGGCAGGATCGCCCCCGGGCCGATGTCGATCGACCCGTGCCACTCGAACCGCTCCTCGCGCCAGGCGCTGCTGAAGATCCGCAGCGCCTCCTCCATCTGCGGGTAGGTGTCCTCGGGCCGCACCCCGTACATGGACATCTCCTGCTTCGTGGCACCGCGGCCGGCGCCGATGTCGACCCGCCCGCCCGACAGGACGTCCAGCATCGCGGCGCGTTCGGCGACCCGCACCGGGTGCTGGTAACCGAAGGGCATGGTGACCACGCCGTGGCCGATGCGGATGCGGGACGTCTTCGCCGCGACCCAGGTGAGGAACACCTCGGACGCGCTCATGTGCGCGTACTGCGTCAGCGCGTGGTGCTCGACCGCCCAGATCCGGTCGAAGCCCATCTCCTCGGCCAGGACGGCCTGTTCGACGCAGTCGTGAAGGACCTGGCGCTCCCGCTCGGGGGTCGGGTCCGCGATCTGCGCCTCGAAGATCATCGAGAACTTCACGGCGACTCCTCCCTGCTATTTCTGTTCGGCATATGCCTAGCAGTAATACAAGGGGAGGGGGAGGGGTGCACAGCGTCCGCTCCCGCTCAGCGGGAGGACCGGGTTCCCTCGCCTGGCAGGGGGACGTACGGTCGGTCCTTGCGCCATGGACGTGGGCACAGGCCGGGCAGCGGCCGGACAGGGGAGCGGCGTGATGACGGACCTCCGGGGCAGAACGGTGATCATCACCGGCGGAGCGCGCGGACTGGGTGCCGAGGCCGCCCGCGCGGCCGTCCGGGCCGGTGCCCGCGTCGTGCTCACCGACGTGCTGGGGGACGAGGGCCGCGACACCGCCGCCGGACTCGGCGACGCCGCCCGGTTCGTCCCGCACGACGTCACCTCCGAGGCGGACTGGCGGCAGGTGGCGCAGTACACGGTCGCCGAGTTCGGCACGGTCGACGGGCTCGTCAACAACGCGGGGATCTCCGGCGGTTCGCAACTGCTCGAAGAGCAGTCGGTCGACGACTTCCGCCGGGTCCTGGACATCGATCTCACCGGCGTCTTCATCGGCATGCGTACGGTGATCCCGCTGATGAAGGAACAGGGCGCGGGCGGCTCGATCGTGAACATCTCCTCGGCGGCGGGCCTGATGGGCCTGGCCATGACCGCCGGCTACGGAGCCGCCAAATGGGGGGTGCGCGGCCTGACCAAGGTCGCCGCCGTCGAACTGGCCGCTGCGCGGATCCGCGTCAATTCCGTCCACCCCGGGATGACCTACACGCCGATGACCGCCCACGTCGGCATCGAGCAGGGTGAAGGGAAGTACCCGCACACCCCCATGGGCCGGGTCGGCGAACCCCCGGAGATCGCGGCGGCCGTCACCTTCCTGCTCTCGGACGCCGCCTCGTACGTCACCGGCGCCGAACTGGCCGTCGACGGGGGATGGACCACAGGGCCGACGCCGCGGCCGCCTGCCGGAGGGTGAGGGGAAACGGGCGGCCGTGCGTTGATCGTCCGGAGCTCCGGACGGTCGGCGACGAGGACACGGGCCGGCTGTCCCTGCCCCGTCGGCATCCGGGGTGGCGGGCGTGGGAGGAGGCCGCGTTGCTCAGCCGAAAAGGGCGCTGGCCGGCACGACGGCGGTGGCGATGGCGTACAGGCGCCTCCCGGCGTAGCGGTGGGCCCTCCGCCCGCCGGGCGAATGCATCGGCGATGTCACGGTCGATCCACCGCGTCGCGCGACCACCCGCCGCACACCGGTGCGAACCTGAAGGCATGAGCAAGTCCGCACTGATCGTCATCGACATGATCAACACATACGACCACAAGGACGCCGACCTCCTGCTCCCCTCCGCGCGTTCCGTGGTGCCGGCCGTGGCCGGCCTGCTGCACCGGGCGCGCCGCGCGGACGCGCCCGTGATCTACGTCAACGACAACTTCGGCGAATGGCGCTCGCACCACGGCGAACTCCTCGACCACGCCCTCGCCGGACCCCACGCCGACCTCGTCGAACCGCTGCGGCCCGACGCATCGTCCCTGTTCGTCCTCAAGGCCCGCCACTCGGTCTTCTACGACACCCCGCTGGCCTATCTGCTGCGCCAGCAGGGGGTCGACCGGCTGGTCCTGTGCGGGCAGGTGACGGAGCAGTGCGTGCTGTACTCGGCCCTGGACGCTCACATCCGCCATTTCGACGTGGTCGTCCCGCGCGACGCGGTCGCCCACATCCACACCGACCTCGCGGACGCGGCCCTGCGCATGATGGAACGCAACATGAGCGCCCATGTGTGCGACAGCGCCGAACTGTGGCCGTAGGGGTGCGGCGGCGAAACACGACCCGAACCCCTGCTCGCCTCTGCCTCGTGGAGCCGCAGACACCCACCACAGCGGTCACGAAGGGCTCGTCCGGTGATCACGCACGTCTGATTCGTTCAAGAAGAGGGTGGTGGCGGGCCGCTACCCTCGCTGCCATGAACAGCACCGGCAGGGAATCACGCCATCTCAGTGTCCACATCGACCGCCCCGTCGAGGACGTCTACGCCTATGCGTCGAACCCGGCCAACCTGCCTGCGTGGGCACACGGCCTGGGAGGGTCCATCGAGGAGATCGACGGCCGATGGGTCGCGGAGTCCTCTCCGATGGGCCGGGTGGAGGTCGTCTTCACGCCACGCAACGAGTTGGGTGTGCTCGATCACGACGTCACGTTGCCCTCCGGCAAGACCGTCCACAACCCGGTCCGTGTGATCGCCGACGGCAGGGGGAGCGAGGTGGTGTTCACCCTCCGGCGACAGCCGGAGATGAGCGGCGCCGACTTCGAGCGTGACGCCGGCATGGTCGCCGCCGACCTGGGCCGGCTCAAGCAGGTGATGGAGTCCGCTTGATTTCCTGTTCGGCGGATCACGGGAGAACCCGGAAACGGATCGTTGCCGCGGTGGCTGCGTCGGTGACCGTGCCGTGGAAGAAGGAGGTCCGCCTGCCGTAACCGGTTGCGACAGTGCGGGAGTGGTCGGGCCGGGGCCGCTCGATACGACGAACTCACCGTCCGCCATGAAACGACAGCTGGTCGCGGTCCTCGACGTGGGGGTGCGACCGGAACGTTCACACCGGACCCTGGCCTGCCTTCTCCCCCCGGTCTCGAGCGGCCGGCCGCTCGCGGCCCCAGGCGGCCAGCGGCTGGAGGGCGTCGTTGAGGCGCATGCCGTCCTCGGTCAGTGAGTACTCGACGCGGGGTGGCACCTCGCCGTAGGAGACGCGGTGCACGACGCCGTCCGCTTCCAGCTCACGCAGATGAGAGGCCAGCACCTTCTCGGTGACCCCCGGGAGCAGCCGACGCAGTTCGCCGAAGCGGCGGCAGGGGTGCTCGTGGAGCGCCCAGAGGATCAGCACCTTCCACTTGCCGCCGATCACCTCCATCGCGGTGTCGATCCCGCAGACGTGTCCGTCCGGTGTGCCCGGCCGGTTCAGCGTCGTCATGCCCCACCCCTTCGACCTGCTCGCTCACCCCGGGGTAACCACCCACTCCCGAGTACGTACTTGATCGCCTCCGGGCTTGGGGACAGCCTAACCGCCATGACACAGAACACTGTTGAGAAGACCCCCGTCACGATTCTGGGCCTCGGCGCCATGGGCACCGCGCTGGCCCGCACCTGGCTTGCCGCCGGTCACCCTCTCACCGTCTGGAACCGGACCCCGGCCCGAGCAGCGGGACTCGCAGCCGAGGGGGCGAGGGTCGCGGACACCGCCGCCGAGGCGGTCGCAGCGAACACCCTGATCGTCGTCTGTCTCCTGGACGACACCTCGGTCGAGGAGGTACTGACCGGCACCGGCCTGGCCGACCGGGACCTGGTCAACCTGACCACCAGCACGCCCGCCCAGGCCCGCGCCCGCGCCGAGTGGGCCCGCGAGCGCGGCGCCCGCTACCTGGACGGCGGGATCATGGCCGTCCCCCCGATGATCGGCGCCCCCGAAACCGGCGGCTACGTCTTCTACAGCGGCTCACGGGAACTGCTCCAACAGCACCAGGAGACCCTGAGCGTCCCGGCCGGCACCACCTACGTCGGCGAGGACGCCGGCTTCGCGGCCCTGCACGACGTGGCCCTGCTCAGCGCCATGTACGGGATGTTCGCCGGCGCCGCGCACGCCTTCGCCCTGATCCGCAAGGAGGACATCGACCCCACGGCGCTCGCACCGCTGCTCGCCGACTGGCTGGTCGCGATGGCCCCGGCAGTTCACCGGACCGCCGACCAGCTGCGCAGCGGCGACTACACCAGGGGCGTCGTCTCCAACCTCGCCATGCAGGTGGCCGGCACGCCGGCCTTCCTGAGCACCGCCGAGCAGCAGGGCGTCAGTCCGGAACTGCTCAGCCCCTACTTCCAGCTGATGCGCCGCCGCCTGGCCGAGGGCAGGGGCGAGGAGGACCTGACGGGCGTGATCGACCTGCTGTGCACTGACCAGCCGCTTGCCGCCCCAGAAGCGGCCGCGCCGGTCGCGGTCCTCAACGCTCCGCCGCGACCGGCACCTTTCACGTCGCCGGGGGTCACTGGAAGGCGGTGATGTTGCGTGTCACCCACTGGGCGAAGGCACGGGGCGGGCGGCCCCGTTCAGCGTCTCTGATACACGGCGAAGCTACTGTCGGCAGGCCAGTAGGTACCTAGAGGAAAGTAACGGGTGAAAGGGGTCGATGGGACGGAGACCACAGCTCAGGAGGCCCGGGTCGAGGTCTCGCCCAGCAACGCCTGCCCGATCGCTCCCGTCGTCGACATCGTCTTCAGTCGCTGGACCACCCCGATCCTGTGGGCGCTCAACGAGTACGGACAGCAGCGATTCGTGGAGCTGGAACGCCGGATCGCCACCATCACTCCCAAGGTGCTGACCCAGCGGCTGCGGCAGTTGGAGCGCGATGGACTCGTCCTGCGCACTTACCACCCCGAAGTCCCACCGAGGGTGGAGTACGAGATCAGCGAACTCGGCCGCAGTCTGGCACCGTTGTTCGCGGCGCTGGCCGAGTGGTCGCCCAACCTCGACCACGTCGAACAAGCCCGCCGGGCCTACGACGCCAAGGAACGGACCGGTGGCCGCTCCGCCTGACGACGCTGGAGCGCTGCTCAACCGCATCCGTCGGATCAGTGGATCTCTTCCGGCTCGGCCGCAGGCGTCAGCCGGCGTTCTCGCGACCGACGGGAGGACGAGGCGCCGAAACCGTGCGGCAGGCGAGAGGCGTCCCGTCCACCGCGCAGCGCACCGTGCGGCCCTGACGCCTTCGGCTCACGGCTGCCGCGGATCCCGCCGCGGGCCGCCGGTTCCCTGCCGGGTGGTGAGTGCATCCGGCCGCCGGGCAGCCGGCCTGTCGGGCTGCGGCCGTCCCGGACCGGCCCGGTGGAAGAGTGCGGAGCCCAGCAGGACGCCGGCAACCACCAGCAGGCCGCCCCACAGTTCGTGGGAGGTGGGGGAACGGTGCTGCCACAGGAGGTTGAAGGCCGCGCCGAAGACGGCCTCCATGGCGATGACCGGTCCCATGACGGTGGCCGGCAGGCGCCGGGAGGCGATGTTCCAGAACCAGGTGGCGCACCAGGAGCCCAGAATGGCGATCGCCACGCACCACAACAGGAACGGCACGAGCGTGGCGGTGCCCGAGAACGGTGAGACACCGCGGACGGAGCGTGCCACGGGCACCAGGAGCAGCGAACCGGCGAACGCCCCGAGGCCGATGCAGGCCGTCCACAGGCTGTTGCCGACCGGGCGCGGACTTCGCCGCAGCAGGCGGTGGTTGACGACGACGAAGTACGACCACGCCGCGCTGGCGAGGAAACCGAGGAGCACTCCGGCGGCCAGCCCGTGCCCCGTCGCGGTCCGGCCCGGGGCGCCACCGCTGTTGACCAGCAGCAGTCCCGCGGAGGTCAGGGTGATGGGCAGGACGAGCCTGCGCCAGGGCAGCACCTTCTCCATGGCGTTGGACACCACCGCCACCAGCAGCGGGATCAGGCCGGTCAGTGTGGCGGCCAGAACACTGCCCGCGCTCTTGGAGGACAGCGACAACAGCAGGTAGAAGCCGATGTAGCCGACGATCCCCAGGTGCAGCGCGGCAAGCACCTGCCGTGTACCCAGGGCCCGCAGCCTGCGGCGGTGCACCAGGAGCACGGTCAGCGACACCATGCCGAAGACCGTGTAGCGTCCCACCACGAGGGCGTAGACGTTCACCGGAGCCACCGCGGCCGGTCCCAGGAAAGTGAAACCCCACAGGGCCGTTGCCGCCAGCGCGGCCGCCAGTCCGGTGGTCAGCGTGCGTGCCGGCGTACTCGTCATCCGTGCACTCTTCCCCACGTCCTTCCGCGAACACCGTATTGACCAGGACACACGTCACCGAGCAGGGCACCCTCGCGCCGCAGTGGTCACCGTGGCACGGACGGCACGCCCAGTGTGGTGAGCGGCGCCCGGCCCCGTCCACCCGCCACCGCGGAGCCGGACGCCCCCGGACCTGGACACGATGCACACGGGACGGGACCGGCCCGAGCCGCTGCCTCGGTCAGGAGCGGGCCCACTCGCCCGGCCGGTCCTCGGCCTCCCCGAGCGGCAGGAGCGCGGGGCGCAGACGGCACCACCCCCAGACCTGGCCGTTGCGCCCTACGGTCAGTCCGGACAGACGGGGGCTCGGCCCCGAAGACGGCGTAGGTCTCCCCGAAGACCACGTCAGCGGCCCCGGTGCAGCGCGGGGCCGCCGACCTGGTCGCGCACCGTGCGGTCGCCCAGGCGGAGCACCTGGGCGACCAGGAAGTCGAAGTCGGCGGCGTGCGTCCGGTGGTTGTTGTTGGCCACGCGCAGCACGAACGCCCCGTCGAGCACCGTGTGCGAGGGCATCGCCAGGCCCTGGGTCTGAAGCAGCTCCAGGACGGTCCGGTTGACCTGGTCGAGCGCTTCGGGGGTGGCCTCCGGCCACACGTAGCGGAAGCAGACCACGTTGAGGTCGCTACGTGCGACCAGCTCCAGGTGCTCGTTCGACTCGATCAGCCGCACCAGGTGCGCGACCTGGGCGATGTTGCCGGCGATCGCCTCGGTGAAGGCGTCCACCCCGTGCGTCTTGAGCGCGAACCACACCTTCAGCGCCCGGAACCGCCGCGACTGCTCGACACCGCGGTCGGAGAAGGCCAGGGTGTAGGACGCCGGCCCGTGGGCGGTCCGGCTGATGTAGTCGGCGCTGGAGCTGAACGCCGCCTCCAGCGCGCGTGGCTCCCGGGTCAGCACACAGCTGACGTCGAACGGGAGGTACAGCCACTTGTGCAGGTCGAAGACGAGCGAGTCGGCGCCGGTCAGACCGGTGAGCAGCGGGCGGTGAGAGGGAACCAGCTGCGCGAACGCGCCGAAGGCGCCGTCCACGTGGAACCACAGGTCCTCCTGCCGGGCGAGCGTGAGCAGCTCGTGGAGCGGGTCGATCGCGCCGGTGTTGACCGTACCGGCGTTGCCCACCACGCACAGCGGGCGCAACCCGGCCTCCCGGTCGGCGCGGATCGCGCGACGCAGGGCGCCGACGTCGACGCGGTGGTGCCGGTCCACCGGGACGCGCCGGAAGAACCGCCGCCCGATGCCGAGCAGTTCCACCGCCTTCTCCAGGGAGTGGTGGGTCTCGGTGGAGCCGTACACGGTGTACTGGACCCCGCTGCTCACCGCCCCGTCGGCGCGGAAGTCGACGGCAGCGCCGTCGGCCTCGCGCGCGGCGGCCAGCGCGGTGACCTGTCCCATGGAGGCGCCGCTGGTGAGCAGTCCGGAGCCCTTGGCGGGCCACTCCATGGCCTGTTTCAGCCACTCCACGACCTGCTGCTCGACCATCATGGCGGCGTTCTCACCCGAGCCGAGCGTGCAGTTGATCAGCGAGGCCAGCAGATCACCCAGGGCGGCCACGGGCAGCCCCGAGCCGTTGGCCCAGCCCCAGAACCGGGGATGGATGTTGCCTCGGGGGAAGGGCAGGACCGTCTCCCGGAACTCCTGGTACGCCTCGGCCATCGGCTTGCCCGCGGTGGGCAGGGGGGTGTCGAAGGAGGCACGGACCGCTTCGGGTACCGGCTGCCACACGGGGTGTTCCCGGATCCCGGAGAGGTGATCCGCCATGTCGTCGATGATGCGCTTGCCCAGGGCGCGGAACTCGTCCCAGTCCGGGTCAAGAGCGGGGTCGGGATGCATGTCGTCCTCGTCTCGCGCGCGCCGCGTCGGCTGTCAGTGGTGGGTGGCCAGAGGGAGAGCGGCACTCGCCTCGGACGCCTGCGCCCGGGGTGCGAAGGCGGAGAAGCGCTCGGGGTGGTAGAGCCGGTGCATTGGGTGCGGCTCGTGGTGCAGTGACGCCAGCACCGCGCGGGCGACGGCAGGGGACTGGGCGAACCCTCCGGTGTTGTGACCGCCGGTGATGATGAACAGTCCGCCGCCGAGGATCGGTTCCGTGTGGTAGAGCCCGAGGGAGGTCGCTGTCCATGGGCGTACGCAGTACTTGAACGTGTAGTCGTCGTGGGACCGGGAGGAGGGGCCCGGCTCGTCGCACCCGGGGAAGATCCGCTCGACGGTGTCGAGGATGCCGTGCCGCATGGCGCGCAGTTGCCGCTCGTCGGGCCGGCCGCCGGCCCCGGTGTAGCCGTAGCCGGAGCCGACGATCAGGATCTGCCGCCCGTCGCCGTCGACGGCCACCGTCACGTTGGCGTCCTCGGTGATGTGCCCGCGCCGGGCCACCTTGAGCGAGTGGCGCAGCCGCGTGGCGTGGTTGCCGACCCTGATCCAGCCGCCCAGGACACCGTGGATCATTCCCGCGCACGGCGTGCCGGCCAGCAGCGCGTCGCCGGGCACGCCCGGTGAGACGACGACGTGTGCGTCGGGCGGTGCCTGCACCGCGCAGTCGAGCCCGGTCACCGTGCCGAAGGCGTCCCGCCGGACGCCCGTCACGGGAGTGTTCCAGTGGAACCGCGCACCGCGATCGGCCAGCCAGGCGACGGTCCGCCGGACGAACTTGTGCACGTTCAGGGTGAATCCCGGCACCAGGAAGCCGCCCGCGAGCGTGCCGTCGCCCAGCGGACCGGCCAGCCCGGGGAAGTCGTGGGCCAGCCGGCCTGCTGAGGGCTCGCTCAGCACGGCCCCGACGGCCCGGTGCCGGGCGAGGGAGGCCTCGCGGTGGTCCGGGTCGGCGTAGAGCCGCAGGATCCCGTCGGCCAGGACGACCCCGTCGAACAGCTCGGGCACTTGGCCGCGCAGCCGGGCCCACTCCCCGGCGGCCTCGGCGCTCAGGGCGAAGACGTCGTCGTTGTAGGTGCGCGCCAGCCAGGACGGCACCCGTTCGAACTCCTCGATCCAGGCGTGTTCGTGGGCGGACAGGGACCAGAACTCCCGGGCCAGCCAGCCGTGCTCCTCGACGGTGCGCCGGAAGACACCGGGCGCGCTCCCGTGGAAGTCCTGGTTGTTGTAGCTGTCCATCTCCGTGAAGGTGAACATCCGCGCGTCGTCCCCGGCATGGGTGCAGCCGTAGGCCTGCCAGCCGGTGCTGCCGGGAGCCGGGGACCGGTCCAGGACGGTCACCCGGTGGCCCTCCAGGACCAGGCTCACCGCTGTGACCAGGTTGACGATCCCGGCACCGATGAGGACCACCTCCCTCAAGCGCGGGCTGCCGCCTCCGCCGCCCGGGTCCGGCAGGGGGCGGTCGAGCGTGAAGCGGCGTTCGCAGCGGGCCAGGGCGCTGGCGAGCGCCTCCACACCGGCGAGGTCACAGCGGTGCTCGGTGATCCCACCCGGCCGCGACGACGACGGCGAACCGGTCTCGTACGCCAGGAACTTGACGTCCGGCACATGGCTCTCCCAGCGGCCGAGAAGCCGCTCGTCGGGCCGGCGCGAGGTGATCAGGCCGGTGGCGCCGTGCCGCAGCAGGGCGTCGAGGAGCCGCTCGCCGGGAGCGGCGTCCAGCCCGGGTGCGTGGACGATGTTGCCGGCGCGCATGAAGTCCGTCGTCTCAGCGTCGGTGTGCGGGCAGGTGAGCAGAATCTTCATCGTGCTGCGGTTCCTGTTCTGACGGTCGGGATGCGGGGGAGCAGGCCGGGTCCTCCGGTGGACGGCGTGCGGGCGCGGGAGAGGAGCAGCCCGGCGGGCCGGAAGGGGGGGGCGGAGCGGTGCGCCGTCCTGACCGCGCCGGGGCCAGGACGGGCCGGCGGGGTCAGCGCCGGACGGGGGCGAACGGCAGTGGCCGGTGCCGCATGAGCAGCCGGGCGTGTCCACCGCGTGGATCCACGAGCATGCCGGAATCGGTCCACCCCTCGGCGAAGGCGGCCTCCAGTTCCGCGGTGGCCGTGAGGTCGACGGCCTTCTCCGGCCCTTCACCCGCTGGGCCGACCGGGTCCAGGGGGTCGTCGATCCGGGTGGGGGTACCGGGCTGCACGGTCCGGTGAAGCAGGAACCGCAGCTTGCCGCCGAACTTGCGGACCAGGCAGATCGGCCGGAACCCGGCCTCCATGAGCGTACGCACCCCGTGGGGGTTGGCCGGTGAGCTGGTGGCGAAGAGATGGCGTACGTCCGTGTCCGCCAGGTCGGCCAGGGCCCGGGCGTTCATCAGCCGGGCCAGGGCGTGCCCGCGCCATCCGGGCAGCACGGCGACGGTGTCCCAGTGGGCGACGCGGTGGTACTCGGCGGGATCCAGCGTGGTGTCCTTGGCCAGGTTGAAGTCACGGTCACGGGGGAAGTAGACGATGCGGTAGGCGACCGTCTCCCGCTCGTGCAGCACGCCGTAGCAACGCCCGCCCCCGGCAAGGCAGTAGGCGATGAAGTCGGGCGTACTGGTCTGGAAGACCGAGGTGTCGTCCAGGGCGGACCGGATCCGCTGCTGGAGATCGAGCAGCAGGGGCAGGTCGCCGGGGCCGAGCCGGCGGACGCCGAAGGTCACCCCGCTGCCGCTGCCGCTGCCGACGCTGCCACGAACGACGCGATCAGCGGGTCGGTCCCCGGACGGCTCTCCTCGGCTGGAAGCTCCGGATGCCACAGCACCCCTACCGTCCATCGGTCCCCCTCCGCTTCGACGGCCTCGGGGAGCAGGTCGTCGGCCGTGGCGGTCACCCGCCAGCGCACGTCTCCCGGCGTCTGCTCACCCAGGCCCTGATGGTGGTACGAGGTCACTTTCACCGTGCTCTGCCCGTACGCCGCGAGAACTCTGCTTTCCCCGGCGAGGGTGACGGAATGCGGTACCGGCTCCGTGACGGAGGCGCGGTGCGCGACCAGACCGCCATTGACGTCGGGAATATGTGGAATCAGTGAATTCCCGGTGGCGGCATAGAGAACCTGAGTTCCTCTGCAGATCCCGAGGACCGGGATTCCCCGGTCGAGCGCACGGCGGGTGAGTCGCATCTCGAACGCGTCGCGCCGTGGGTGGTAGGTGTAATCCGGCTGCCTCGCCGTGCCGGTGCAGTAGAGTGGATCAATGTCCTCGCCGCCTGTGAGCAACAGGCCATCACAAGTGGACAGATAAGCGTCGCTGAGTTCCGGGTCGATGCAGGGAATCATCAGTGGCAGCCCGCCCGCGCACGCCACATGATCCGCGTATCCCTGGTGCAGGCTGTGGCTCATGATTTTCCGGCGGAAACGCGAGGTGATTCCGATGCGAGGGATCATGAAGGGTTCCCGGGCCGGTCGCGGGCGGCCGTCGGCTCGGTGGAATCGGCGCAATGACCTTTTCTTGCGGTGTCCATGCGTATGCCTCCCCCTGAAGGCGCGGTGCGTGGTGCCCCGGTGTCCCGACGGGTGGTCCTGCCCGTCACGGAAACGGATTCTGCTCCAGCGACCGGCACGCTAACCGACTTCAACGGCCGTGCGCAAGCGGACTGTTCACGGCGCCGGGATCATTCACCTCGGCCCATGTGCGGCCGATTGTCCACTCACTTGGGAGATCTCTCTCCGCCGTGCCGCGATCAATGGATGGCTGCTCAAGGCTTCCTCTTCCGCGCCTGTTGACGAAACGCGGAAGTCACCGCCACATGACCCGGGGTCGTATAAGGGAGGTTCAACGCGTCCGAGTGTGGCCGGAACACGACCGCCGCCTCCCGCCAAACGCCGTCCTGAGTCCTCGGGGCCGGTGATCCTCCCGACGAGGACGCCCTGCCGGACACCGGCGGGTTCTCGCCACCGCGCACGGGAACAATTTCGCCCTCGCCGCCGCCGGCGGCGTGGCCGGGCGGACGGCCTCGCCGCCTCCGGGCCGGGGGCGGGGAGGAGGGGAGAACCGCGGCATTCGGCCTGGGCGGAGGCAGAGGCCCCGCGCGCCTCAGGGGCACACGGGGCGTTCGGTGAACCGTGCTCAGCTGCTACGCAGGCGGGCCAGTGCCACGTTCAGGTCTGCCTGGCGGGGTCGGTTGTGGGGGAGCCTGGCCAGCATGGCCGCCATACCGCAGGTGTCGGTGACGGCGGAGAAGAGAAGGCCGCCGGCGATGCCCGCGGACAGCAGCCGGAAGGCGGGGTGGGCGAACTCGCCGAGGGCGAGGCCGAGCAGGATGACCGAGCCGGCGGTGAGCCGGACCTGGCGTTCCATGCCCCAGACCGGCTTCGTGCTCTCCTGGGGGCGTTCCAGGTCGTAGCCCCGCGCCGCCCAGGCGCCGGTGCCGCCCGTGAGGGTGGCGGCGTCGACACCGCCGGCGGCGAGTGTCCGGCAGGCGTTCTCGGAGCGGGCGCCGGAGGCGCAGACGACGAGGACCCCGCCGCGCCCGGCGGCGCTTCGGATGTCCGGCAGGGCGCGCTCGATCTGGTCGAGGGGGATGTTGAGGGCGCCGGGGACGTGGCCGCCGGCGTACTCACCGGGGGTGCGCACGTCGATGACGGTCAGCTCGTGCAGGCAGGAGCGGGCCTGGTCGGGGGTGAGTGCCGTGGGGGCGGTGTTCATGGTGAGTGTGATCCTTGCGTGTCGACGGCGGGCCGCCGGGGAACGTGCGTCCCCCGCGGAGTGCCGGTGGGGAATGCTCGTGGGTCTTGTTCTGTCGGTGCGCGGACCGTGTTGAACCGCCGCGGGCCCCACGGCGGCTCGCCGAGGGTGGCGCTCGGCCGCTGACCCGGTGCACGGCCGATCGGGCACCGGTGCGCGGCCGTGCGGACGTTCGGCTTGCCGGAGTGGTCACAGGAGTGCGTCGGCCAGCATGAAGACGGTGACCGCGAGCAGCACGCAGGCGAAGACGCGCTGGAGTGTTGCGCCTTTGAGCTTGTACGACAGACGTTTGCCGTCCCAGGCGCCCAGGACCGCCGCCGCGGTGAACGGCGCGATGACGGCCCAGTCCAGATGTGTCCCGCTGCCGGCCCGGGCGCCGAGTGCGGCCACCGAGTTGGCCGTGATCACCAGCAGGCTGGTGCCGACGGCCCGGCGCATGGGCAGCCCCAGGACACCGACCAGCGTCGGCACGGCGAGGAAACCGCCGCCCACGCCGAGGAACCCGGTCACCGCGCCGAGGCCGGCCCCGGCGTCGCCGGCCTTGCCGGGGTGCGCCGTGCCGGTGGTCCTGGCGGGTGAGGGCCGCAGCATGCGCAGGGCCGCCAGTCCCGCGACGAGGGCGAAAGCGATGGTCAGCGCCGCCTGGGGCAGGTGGCCCGCGGCGGCCCCCGTGAGCATCGCGGGCACGATGCCTGCGGCTGCGAACAGCAGTCCCGTACGCCAGGCCACGTGGCCGTCCCGGGCGTGCCCGACGAGCACCGGGATCGACGTCAGGGTGACGATGATCAAACTGGCGGTGGCCGCTTGCGCAGGGGTGAAACCGAGCAGGTAGATCAGGATGGGTACGGCCAGGACGCTGCCGCCGCCGCCGAGGCCGCCCAGGGCCAGGCCGACGACGGCACCGGCGACGAGCGCGAGAATCAGAGCGGTCATGCTATGAAGCCGTGGTTCCCGTGTCCGTCGGTGACCGGGCGACCTGCGGCGGCCCACGCGTCCACGCCGTCCTTGACATCCACCGCCTCGGCGCCGCGTTCGGCCGGCGGCCCGGCGGCCCGCCGGGAGCGGTGTCCGCCGCGGCGGCCCACCGTCGGCGGCCGGCCCTGGGCCGCGGCGCCTGCCAGGGCGGCGCGCCGCTTCGGGCCGGACAGCGGTGCGCGGGCGGCGCCGGGCGCGTGTCCGGCGCTCCACTCGTCCTGTCCGCGCACGCCTAGGAGGATCGCCGGGGCATCGGCGTCCTGGGCGCGCCGGTCGGCTTCGCCGGTGGTGACGCGGCTCTCGCCGCGACGGTAGGAGAACATCGCACGACCTCGTGACAGTGGTAGGGGGCGGGGCCGTTCAGCCGGTGATGACGGTCAGGCCGGCGTCGTTGGCCGCGTCGAACCCGTCGTCGACGGCGACCACATCGCGGCCGGAGGCGTCGAGCAGGGAGGCGGCGATGGCGGCCCGCATGCCGCCGGCGCAGTGCACCCACACCGTGCCCGCCGGGACCTCGCCGAGCCGCTTGTGCAGCTCGTGGATCGGAATGTGCACGGACCCGGCGATGTGTCCGCCCACCCGCTCGGAGTCACGGCGCACGTCCAGGACCACGATGCCGTCCGTGCCCCGATCGGCCAGGCCGGCGAAGGTGGAGCGGGAGAAGGAGGCGAGCGGGGCGCCTTGGGCCACCCACTCCTCGGGCGTTCCGGTCGCGGCTGCCACGGGCCGGTCGATGCCGACCCGCACGAGTTCGCGCTGGGCCGCGGCCAGTTGCCCGGGCGACTCGGCGAGCAGCGTCACGGGCCTGCCCCACGGGATCATCCACGCCAGGTAGGTGGCGATCTTGCCGTCGGCCTCGAAGTTGAACGATCCGGCGACGTGGCCCTCGGCGAACGCGACCCTGTTGCGCAGGTCCACGACCCATTCACCGGCCGCGAGGCGGGCGGCGATACCGGCGGCGTCCGCCACCGCGGGGGGAGTCAGATCCACCGGGGCGGGGCCGCCGGCGTTGACCGGGCCCATGTGCGCGTAGTAGGCGGGGGTGTCGTCGAGGCCGGCCAGCAGCCGGGCCACGAAGGCGTCGACGTCGGTGGTGAGCGCCGCGTTGACGGCCTTCTCCTTGCCTATCGTGGTGGCACCGCCCTCGGCCTGCGCCGAGGAGCAGAAGCTGCCGAAACCGTGGGTGGGCAGCACGGACGTCTCGTCCGGAAGCTCGGCCGCCAGGCGGTGCGCGGAGGCGTGCTGGGCGCGGGCCAGCTGCTCGGTCAGCCGGGGCTCGACCAGGTCCGGGCGGCCCACCGTGCCGATCAGCAGCGAACCGCCGGTGAACGCGGCCACCGGCCTGCCCCGCTCCCGCAGCACGTAGGAGGTGTGATGCGGGGTGTGCCCCGGAGTGGCCACCGCCCGCAGTTCCAGCCCGTCGTCCACGGCGGCGGTGTCGCCGTCGGCCACCGGCACCCGTGCGAACGATACGTCGGCCCCGGCCGGCACCAGGTAGGCGGCGCCCGTCACCCGCGCCAGCTCCAGACCGCCGGTGACGTAGTCGTTGTGGATGTGTGTCTCCACCACATGCGTGATGCGCACACCGCGCCGGCCCGCTGCCGCCAGAACCTGGTCGAAGTCGCGCGGTGGGTCCACCGCCACGGCCGCCCGTGGGCCGCCGGCCAGGTAGTGGCGGTTGCCGAGGCCTTCCAGCTCGATGGTGTCGATGAAGAACACGGAGACGTTCCCTTCTGCTAAGTACCCCCCGGGGTATGTTGCCCACCGTAACAGGTACCCCCGGGGGTATTCGACCGACCCTGTGTTCGCCGTGTTCGTCAGTCAGGTCGCACCCGTGCGCGGGCCGCGGCAGGGGCTGCCGCGGCCCGCGCACGTGAGAAGAGGCGGGCGCCGGGCGTGATCGTGCCCTCGGTCTTGCTCCGCGCGGCCCACCGGGTGCCCTTGCGGGTGCCTGCCGGTCGGGCTCCCCGCACCGGTCGGACGCCGGACGTGTGTCCTGGCCGAGAGAAGGCATGCGGCCGGTCGGGCAGGCAGGTCCTGGCGCCACGGGGGACGACGGTCGCGGCGTGGGACGAGTGGAAACCCGGAGGCTTGTACGGTCGGCGGCGATCGTACGGGCGCGACAACCCGGGGAGCAGCCGGGCCGGCGGACGGCGCGACGAGTCTCGGGACCGGTCGGCGCAGGGCGGACGGTGCGTTGGAGGCTGCTGTCCGCCCTCGCTGTCACAAGTGTGTGCCGGACCCGCCATGGCGATGCGAGGCGGGCCCCCGACGACTGTGCGGCCGACTGGGGAACCGAGGGAGTGCCTGCCTTCCGCACCCCGGGGCAGACGTCAGAGGCCTGGACGGCGAGTCGGGCCGGCCGCGTGGAGGCGGTGCGTCGCCGCGTCAGCGACGGGCCGTCCGGTCCGGTCGGCGTGAGCACGGTGGAGGGGGCGAGGGCCCGGCCGGCGGCACGGTCGTCGCCGGTGCGGACGACGGCATTGCAGGGACGGCAACAGGCCGATGGAGCCCTCCGCAGCGGGTTCGCGGCGGACGGGCGGAGGGCTGCAGAAGCCGAGGACGACGTAGACCTTCACGTCCTGGTCCAGCTGGTCCCTCGCGGCGGCGGTGACGTCGATCTCGGTGAGGACGCCGAAGGCGTGCGGGGACAGGGCCGCACGGAGCGGGCGTCCCCGCCTTTGCAGGCGAACTCGGAACGCCGGGCCACTCGCGAGCCCCCGCAGGAACGGCGCCCCACGGTCTTCACGCCAGGGACAGGAAGAGCCGCTCCAGGCGTGCGCGGATCTGCTCGACGTCCTCGTCGTTCTTCCGGCCTGCTTCGACGCCGGTCACGCACTGCTGCAGACCCGTGGCGATGATGGCGAAACCGGCGCGGTCCAGGGCGCGGGACGCGGCGGCGAGTTGCGTGATGACATCCTCGCAGTCGCGCCCCTCCTCGATCATCCTGATCACGCCGGCGATCTGGCCCTGCGCGCGACGCAGCCGGTTCAGCACGGACTTCAGATCCGCGTCCTGAAGCTCCAGTTCCACGATCACTCCTCGTTCCAAAAGCTCCGGGACGTCGCGTGCCCCGGCCCGTGACGGCGCCGCCCGATCGCCGACGCGTTCAGCCGCGGTCGGCTGCGCCCGGGGCGACCTTGCATCGCACCGGGTCCACGCCTGCTACCTGCACCTGCCGGTCACCTTCAGCAGTACCTGCGGGGCCGGTGCGCGCTGCCGGGCGTGCAGGACCGTCAGGTCGCGGAGGGCCGGACCGCCGCAAGGAGCGAGCTGCGAAACCGATGCACGACACATCCTCTCATATACCCGCCAGGGTATATGCCCCGCCGGTCTGCACCGCTCCGCCGGTTCATCTGTCCTGGACCCGGCAGCGAGTTCGAGGGAGCCGTCGATTCCGGCGCCGACCATGATGTGCCCCCTGCGCCCGCTCCTGGAACCGCTGCACGAACCGCCGTGGTTCGCCTGCGCCACCATGTCCGTCTCCTCCCGCGTCACAGGGCAGCGCTCTCGCTTTCGGTCCACCCGTGCTCGCGTCGCCTGCAGCCGCGATGGCACTCGTCCTCGCCCCGCCCGTGGACGCCGGGCGAGGCAAGCAGCGCCTCACCACCCTCTACGCGGCGGCCGCTGCCCGTGAGCGGCACGTCCTGGTCGACACGCTCGGCTAGCCGCTGGACGTCATGGCCACCGCGGTGGAGACCGGTGACCGCCCCGCCGCCCACGGCGACGACATGCGCGGCTTCGTGGTGCTGCCCGGACGGTGGATCGTCGAGAGCGCCGCGGCCCGGGGCAGGGGACAGTCGGACGGTGCGGCGCCGGACACGCACCGGTCGGCCGGCCGATGGGGCCGACCGGCCCATGCGCGACCCGGCTCGCGCCGCACACGCTGGACACGTCGGGCGAATCCGGCGACAGGACCCGAAGCCGAGAGGGCGCGCACCACCCGCCGCCTGCCCTGGCGCGCTCCCATCGCCTCCCTCGACTACCTGCTGACCTCACACGTGTGGCGTCAGGACCACGACGGCTTCTCCCACCAGGACCCGGGCTTCGTCGACCACATCCTCAACGAGAGCCCGGAGGCGGTCCGGGGCTACTTTCCGCCGGACGCCAACACCCTGATCTCGGTGGCCGACCACGCCCTGCGCAGCCGCGACTACGTCAACGTGATCGTCGCCGGCAAGCAGCCCTGTTTCGACCGGCTGCCCATGGACCAGGCCAAGGTGCACTGCGCCCGTGGAGCCGGCATCTGGGACTGGGCGGGCACCGAGGACGGCACCCGCGAACCCGACGCCGTCCTGGCCTGCGCGGGCGACGTCCCTGCCCAGGAGGTGCTCGCCGCCGCCCAGTTGCTCTGCCGCCATCTGCCCGAGCTGGCCGTGCGCGTGGTCAACGTCGTGGACATCGCCCGGCTGCTGCCCGGCGAGGAACACCCGCACGGCATGAGCGACTTCGAGTACGACGGCCTGTTCACCGCGGACAAGCCGGTGATCTTCGCCTACCACGGCTACCCCTGGCTGATCCACCGCCTGACAGCACGCACCTGACGCCGCGCGGCCGCCCTCCGGGCAGACGACGGGAATTCGACGACAGGCTAGAGCTCCGCGTCCCCCACGCCCGCTTCCGCCAGCAGGTGGCGCGCAATCAGCCGTGCGCCCGCGTCGCCCACGAGGATCGTGTAGTGGTTGACGCCGGGTACGCGTTCCGGCCGGACCAGGCGCGGGTCGAGGCCGGCGGCGGCGAGGCGCTGTTCGTCGTACAGGCCCTGCGGCTCGTCCATCAGGCCGCGTTCGGCCCACAGCAGCACGGTGGGGAGGGGGAGTTGGTGGACCGCACCGAGCACCTGCCCGCCGAGCTGGTCGACGCCGTCGACCCGTACGGCCTCGATCCGGCACGAGGAGCGCAGTTCAGGCTCCTCGCCGACCAGATCGCGCTGGATGTACGCGTCCACCCACGGTGACCACGCCTCGGCGAAGGCCGGGTGACCCTGCCAGAACGCGCGGTAGGCGTCCCGGTCCGGGAAGGTCATCGACAGGCGCCGCATGGCCGGGCCGATGACCGCGGTGATCAGTTCGTCGGGGTCCAGGCCGGTCGGCGCCGGGAAACCCACTCCGCCGTCGACCAGGAGCAGCCCGGACAGCAGGCCGGGGTGGCGTACGGCGGTCAGGGCCGCGGTGAAGGCACCCATGGAGTGGCCGGTCAGCACCACCCGGCCCAGGCCGAGCGTCTCCACCACGGCGGCCATGTCGTCGGCGTGCGCGGAGATGCCGTACGGCCCCGAAAGCGTGCCGCTGCGGCCCCGGCCGCGCAGGTCGGGCGCGACCAGGGTGACCCGGCCGGCCAGGTGGTGGGCGACCCGGGACCAGCTCAGACCGTTGGCTGTGATGCCGTGCAACGCCAGCACGACCGGCGCGCCCGGGGAGGCGGCCGGCCAGCGCAGCACGGCCAGTTCACCGCCGGGAACCGGCACCCGCAGCTCCTCGGGCGAGGCCTCGTCAGCGGCCAGATGCCTCGACACGTCATCGTTCGTCGTGCGTCTCACGGGGCGGTCGCCTCCTTGCGCGATATCGGGGTGCGGGCGGCGCGCAGGCGCGCCGGGAGGCGGGCCAGGCCACCGGGCAGCAGGTATATCACCGCTACGAACAGCGCGCCGAGCAGGAACAGCGGCTGCGAGAGCGGCACCCGCAGCACGGCGGGCAGACCGGCGACGGTGCCGGAGCCCGCGAGGTCGCCGAGCCGGTGGTCGGCCCAGGTGTAGAGGATGCCGCCTGCCATGGGGCCCCAGCGGGTGCCGGATCCGCCGAGGACGACCATCACCAGCAGGGACAGGGTGAAGTCGGAGGTGGTGGTCTGCGGAGTGGCGCCGCCGGTCAGCAGCAGGTAGACGATGCCGCCGAGCGCGGCCAGTGTTCCGGCGAGGACGAAGGCGGTCAGTTTGAAGCCGTAGGGGCGAAGGCCCAGCACCTCCACCCGGCGCTCGTTCTCCTTGATGCCCTCCCAGACGCGGCCGGTGGGCGAGCGGACCGCCCAGTGCACGACGGCCAGTACGACGACGAGGTAGGCCAGGGCGGTCCAGTACAGGCCGGCGGTGTGGTCGATGCCGACGAGCGCGGCGGGCAGCCGTTCGGCGGGGGCGGCGCGGCCCTCCTCGCCGCCGGTGACGCCGCCCGGGTCGCGTTGCACGAGGATCGAGCCGGCCTGGGCGAAGGCGAGGGTCACCATGGAGAAGCCGATGCCGCTGACCCGCAGGCTGACCGCGCCCAGCAGGGCGGACAGCGCCACCCCGCAGAGCAGGCCGAGCAGCGCGGCGACGGCGAAGGGCAGGCCCGCTTCCAGCATGACGGTGTTGGTGACGTAGGTGCCCGCGGCGAAGTACAGGGCGTGGCCGAAGGAGAGCAGGCCGGTGCGGCCCAGCAGCAGGTCGTAGCCGGTGGCCAGGGCGCCGAAGACCAGGCACAGGGCGAGGAGTTGGAGGTTGCCGGGGCTGCCGATCGGACCGTCCAGCAGGCCGGGCAGCGGCAGTGCGCTGTAGGGGGCGGTGAACAGGACCGCCAGCAGCAGCGCCGGCCACCAGCGGGCGGCGCGCCGCAGCGGTCCGGTGTGCGGGCCGAAGGGGTGGTCGGCCGTGCGGGTTTCGCCGCGCGGCTGGGTGGCGGTGGTCATGCGAGTCTCCCGGTGAGCCCTCGCGGCCGGACGAGCAGCAGGGCGGCGAGCAGGACGACGACGGCGAGGTCGCCGAGCCCGGCGGTGGTGTAGTAGTTGGCGAACTGCTGGACGAGGCCGACGGCGACGGAGGCGAGCGCGGCGCCGGTGAGCGAACCCATGCCGCCCATGACGACGACCACGAAGGCGAAGATGAGCAGTGAGGTGCCCTGTGCGGGGTCGACCGAGCCGAAGTAGAGGCCGCCGATCGCGCCGCCGAGGGCCGCGGCGGCGCCGCCGATGGCGAAGACCAGCGTGAAGGCCTTGCGTACGTCGATGCCGAGCGCGGTGACCATGGCCCGGTCCTCGACGCCCGCGCGGACGACCAGTCCGTGCCGGGTGCGGCCGAGGAACAGCTTGAGCGCGACGAGGACCACGAGGGCGGCGGCGATCAGCACCATCCGGTTGAGCGGTACGTCGGCGCCCAGCAGCCGGAAGGTGCCGGTCAGCGCCTCGGGGCCGGGGAAGGGGCGGGCGTCGGCACCCCAGATCGCGGACAGCAGCGCGGGGGCGGCCAGGCCCACGCCGACGGTGGCGAGGATCTGCTCGCGGGGACGGGTGTAGAGGGGACGGATGACGGTGAGTTCGAGCAGGACGGCGGCGAGCGTGCCGACGGCGGTGCCGAAGGCGACCGCGAGGACGAAACCCGCGCCGCCGGGGCCGGCGCCGGGCAGGTGGCCGGACGCGGCCCACCAGGTGCCGTAGGCGCCGACGGACATCAGCGCGCCGTGCGCGAAGTTGAGCACGTCCATCAGCCCGAAGACGAGCGAGAGACCCGAGGCGACCAGGAAGTACAGCGCGCCCAGGCCGAGTCCGGTGAGGGTGAGCAGAACGACGGTGGACATCAGGCGTCCGCCTCCGCGGTCCGGGCGGCGGGGTGCGCCGCGGTGTGTGCTGGAGCGGCGGGGGACGGGGTGCGGGCGTCCGTGTCCCCCAGGCCCGCGCGGCTCCCGTGCCCGCCGTGGCCGACGCCGAGGAGGCGGCGGGTCGCGTCCGGGTCCGCGAGGAGTTCGGCCGCGGGGCCGCGGTGGGCGGTGCGGCCGTCGGCGAGGACGGCGCAGTGCCGGGCGAGGCGGCGCACCATGGCGAGGTTCTGCTCCACCAGGAGCACGGGCACGGCCTCGGCGACGCGTTCCAGCACGTGGGTGACCTCGGTGACGACCTTGGGCGCGAGCCCCTTGGTGGGTTCGTCGGCGATGACCAGACGGTTGCCGTTGAGCAGGGTGCGTGCGATGGCGACCATCTGCTGCTGGCCGCCGGACAGGGTGCCGGCCGCCTGCCGGGCGCGTTGCTTCAGCTCCGGGAAGAGTTCGTGGACGAGGCCGTACGCCGGTTCGCCCGCGCAGGGCCGTTCGGCCAGGCGCAGGTTCTCGGCGACGGTGAGCGCGGCGAACACGCCCCTGTCCTCGGGCGCGTAACCCACACCTCGGCGGACCAGGGCGTGGGTGGCCAGGCGTACCGTCTCCTCGCCGCCCAGCCGGACGCTGCCGGTGCGCGGGACGAGGCCGAGGATGCCGCGCACGGTGGTGGTCTTGCCGGCGCCGTTGCGGCCGAGCAGGGCGGTGGTGCCGGTGGCGGCCACCTCCAGGTCGACGCCGTGCAGGATGTGCCGGCCGCCGATGACGACGCGCAGGTCGCGCACGGTGAGCAGGGGCGGCGCGGCTCTCCCGGAGGCCGGTGCGGGGGCGGTCACAGGGCCTCCCCGAGGTAGGCCTGTTGCACGGTCGGGTCGGCCATCACGGCCTTGGGCGTGTCCAGGGCCAGCAGCGTGCCGTGGTGCATCACGGCGAGGCGGTCGGCCAGGCCGAGCAGGACGTCCATGTGGTGTTCGACCATGAGGACGGTGCGGCCCTCCTCGCGGTGCAACGAGCGGATCAGCTCGGTCAGCGCCGGTACCTCCTCGGCGCTCACCCCGGCCATCGGCTCGTCCAGCAGCATCAGCCGGGGCTCGCCGACGAGCAGCACTGCGAGTTCCAGCTTGCGTTTCTCGCCGTGCGAGAGGGAGTCGGCGCAGGTGTCGGCACGGTGGGTCAGCTCGGTGCGCGCCAGCACCCCGGTGACCTGCTCGGCGTAGGTGTCGGCGCGCCGCCACACCCGGTACGAGCCGCCACCGGCCGCCTGTGCGGCCAGTCGCACATGGTCGGCGACCGTCATGCCCGGCCACAGGCTGGAGGTCTGGAAGGTGCGGCCGAGGCCGCGTCTGGCCCGGGCGTAGGCGGCCTCCGCGGTGATGTCGGCGCCGTCCAGCTCGACCGTGCCACGGGTGGCCGGGTTGATGCCGCTGATCAGGTTGAACAGTGAGGACTTTCCGGCGCCGTTGGGGCCGATGAAGGCGAGGAACTCGCCTTGGCGGACGTCGAAGGTGACGGCGTCGACGATGGTGGCGCCGCCGACCGTCCAGCCGACGTCGCGCAGGGCGAGCACGGGCGCGGGCGCCGCGGAGGTGGGGACCCCACCGGCGGCCGGGGCCCCGTCGGCGCTTCGCGGCGCCGTGTTCGGGGAGGTCATCGGCTCAGCCCACCGTCTTCTTCACCGGAGGCGCGACGGCCGCCGCGGGAACGCCGGCGACCAGCTGGGGCTCGGCGGCGGCGCCGGTACCCTTCAGCCTGGCCGTGAACATGGGCTGCAGCAGGGCGTGGTCGGCGGCGCGGATCTGCTCCTTGCCCTTCGGGCCGTCGAAGCTCCAGCCCTCCAGCGCCTTGACCATGGCGGTGGTGTCGGTCGCGCTGCCGGACTCGATGGCGTGCACGATCATCTGGGCTGCGGTGAAGCCGTCGGGGCTGAAAAGGTCGGGGGTGCCGCCGCCCTGGGTGATGCCGTCGAGCATCGCCTTCTCCACCGGGTTGCCGCCACCGGCGCCCGGGAAGTAGTGGGCCAGGAAGGACACCTTGGCGCCCGCCGCGCCGAAGACCGGGTACGAGGCGGTGCCCGCGAGACCGGTGACCACCTTGCCGGCGTCCAGCACACCCTGCTGGTCCAGCGCGGTCCACAGCGAGGGGGCGGTGGCGCCCGCCCAGGCGACGAACACCAGATCCGGCTTGCCCGCCTTGGCCTGACGGGCGAACGGCGTGAGGTCGGTGGCGCCGGGCGGGGCCAGCACGGAGCCGACCTTCGCGCCCTCGGCACCGAGGACGGCCTTCACAGCGGCCACGTTGGCCTGCCCGAACGCGGAGTT
This sequence comes from Streptomyces sp. NPDC021356, assembly GCF_040641015.1. Taxonomy (NCBI): domain Bacteria; kingdom Bacillati; phylum Actinomycetota; class Actinomycetes; order Kitasatosporales; family Streptomycetaceae; genus Streptomyces; species Streptomyces sp. NPDC021356. Next base: position 25,277 of record NZ_JBFACU010000051.1, read on the forward strand.
CTGGGCGAGCACGGTGACCTTCTTGCCCTTCGCGTCGCCGAGCAGCGAGCCCGCGGTCAGGGTGTCCTGGTAGGACTGCCGGCCGGAACGGAAAGTGTAGGTGTTGACGCCGGTGACCGCGTCGGTGGCGGCGGGGCCGCTGACGTAGAGCACCTTGTTCTGCGCGGCCAGCGGCGCCATCTGAAGGGCCACACCGGAGTCGGTGGTCCCGGCGATGATCTTGTAGCCCTTGCCGACGAGGGTCTTGGCGGCGGCCACGGCCTTGGCCGGGTCGCCCGCGTCGTCCTGCTCGGTGACCTCGACCGGGTGACCGCCGGCCTTGTTCGTTCCGTGGGTGGCGTAGGCCAGGCCCGCCTTGAAGCCCTCCTCGTACTGCTTTCCGTAGGCGGCGAGCAGCCCGCTGCGGGAGTAGACCAGGCCGACCTTGACCGGATCCGAGGCCTTGTCGCCGGCGGACGCGGTGCCGGCGGTGCCGGCCGAGGAGCAGCCCGCGGCCAGGGCGCCGGCGGCGAGCAGGGTGAGGATCGATACGGATCTGTTTCTGAGGGTTTCCGTGGCTCTGGAACGCATGGTGACCGGCTCCTGGGACGGGCCCCGCACGCCGCCGACAGGCGCCGTCTCCTTCGGGGAGACGGCCTCCCGCAGCCCGCGGCGGTGGGATCGCAGTGGGTGGATGGCCGGAACGATAGAAGCGGAGCGCACCACACGGCATGGTGCCGACCACCGCTCCTGGAGGTGCAGACATGGCGATGGCACACATGGCCGGGGACGGCGAGTGCCGCGAAGGTGAAGGCCACCGGTCGCCGTCGGCAACCCGGCGGTGGCCCGGCCGACCAACGGAACACATCCCCTGCGGGGAAGGAAACAGCATGGACAAGGTGGTGGACTCGGCCGCGCAGGCGGTGGCGGACGTCCCCGACGGCGCGGTGCTCGCTGTGGGCGGCTTCGGCCTGTGCGGCATCCCGTCGACTCTGATCGGCGCGCTCGCCGAGGCCGGTACGTCCGGTCTGCGGGTGGTGTCCAACAACTGCGGGGTGGACGACTGGGGGCTGGGCCTGCTGCTGAGAGCCGGCCGGATCGCCCGGATGACCTCCTCCTACGTGGGAGAGAACAAGGAGTTCGCCCGCCAGTACCTCGCCGGCGAGCTGGAGGTGGAGCTCACGCCGCAGGGCACACTCGCCGAGCGGCTGCGGGCCGGCGGCGCGGGCATCCCGGGTTTCTACACACCGGCCGGTGTGGGCACCCAGGTCGAGACGGGCGGCCTGCCCTGGCGCTACGCCCCCGACGGCAGCATCGCGGTGGCCTCGCCCCCCAAGGAGGTACGGGAGTTCGGCGACCGCCGCCATCTCCTGGAGGAGGCCATCACCGCCGACTTCGGGCTGGTCCGGGCCGAGGTCGCCGACCGGCACGGCAACTGCGTCTTCCACGCGGCGGCGCGCAACTTCAACCCCCTGTGCGCGATGGCCGGCCGGATCACCGTGGTCGAGGCCGAACGGATCGTCGAGGCAGGCGAGTTGCCGCCGGACACCGTCCATCTCCCGGGCGTGTACGTGGACCGGGTGGTAGCCGTCGACGCGTCTTTGGAGAAACGTATAGAACGCCGCACCGCACGCCCCCGCCCGGAGCGGACCGGCCCCCCTCGCACCCGTACGAGTACGACCGCCACCACCGTCCCCGGGGAGAACTGACGATGCCGCTCGACCGGGAACAGCTCGCCGCCCGTGCCGCGCGGGAACTGCGCGACGGCCAGTACGTCAACCTGGGCATCGGCCTGCCCACGCTCATCCCCGACCACCTGCCCGAGGGCGTGCACGTGGTGCTGCACTCGGAGAACGGCATCCTGGGCGTCGGCCCCTACCCTTACGAGGGGGAGGAGCACCCCGATCTGATCAACGCCGGGAAGGAGACGGTGACCACCGTCGCGGGCACGTCCTACTTCGATTCGGCGTTCTCCTTCGGCATGATCCGGGCCGGCCGGATCGACGTGTCCGTGCTCGGCGGCATGCAGGTGTCGGCCCGGGGCGACCTGGCCAACTGGATGATCCCGGGGAAGATGGTCAAGGGGATGGGCGGGGCGATGGACCTGGTCCACGGCGCCCGCCGACTGATCGTGGTCATGGAACACACCGCGAAGGACGGGTCGCCGAAGATCGTCGAGGAGCTGACGCTGCCCGCCACGGGCCGCCGCGTCGTCCACCGGATCATCACCGACCTGGCCGTCATCGACGTCACGCCGCAGGGGTTGCGGCTGGTCGAAACCGCTCCCGGCGTCACGGCGGAAGAGGCTGTCGCCGCCACCGGCGCACCTCTCCTGACCCAAGGCCTCGTAGGCGAGGATCAACCGGTGAGTGCGTAGGCGGCGGCCCCGGCCAGTCCCCGCCGGTGACGCCGACAGGCGGACGACGTCTCCGCGAGCGTCCCCCGGCCTCGGCCACTGCGCTCATGAGGGCGACGCCGAGGCCGAGGGTGAGCGCGAGCCGGCAGCGGCGGTGCCGGGATCGCTGGTGTCCTCTTCTGGGGTTCCCGTCGCGGGGGCGTCGTGGTGCCGTACGGAGGAGGCGGGTCTGGTTGCGGGCGGTCGCGCCCGCTCGTCGCGGTGTGCGGTGGGATCGTGCACGGTGACGTGTTTGAGGGTGCTGCCGCCAACAGGCGACCTGTCAGGCACCCTGCAACAGGTGGAGCCGCAGAGCGAGCTGGAGTTCCAGGGCCTGCTCGGGACTGCTCCAGTCCGGTCCCAGCAGCGCCTGGATACGGTCCAGTCGCTGCACCACGGTATTGACGTGCACGTGCAGTTCCTCCTTCGCCCGGGTCAGGCTTCCGCCGCAGCCGAAGTAGGCGTTCAGGGTGCCGACCAGTTGGGTGCCGCGCCGGGCGTCGTACTCCAGCAGCGGTCCGAGAGTGGCGTCGACGAAACTGTCGACGTCGTGGTCCTTCCCCAACAGAACACCGAGGAAGCCGAGTTCTGAGGCGCACGCACCGGTGCCATGGCGGCCGAGCACCCGCAGCGCGCGTAGACAGCGCACGGCTTCGGTGTACGCGTCCGCGATCGCCCCCGGCCCGGCGGCGGGCCCGGCGCCGGCCACCGTCACCGGCGCGCCGACCAGCTGGGTGAGCTGCCCGGCGGCGGCGCGGGCGGCCTGGCCCGGTCCGGCGTCGTAGGGCAGCAGCAACACCGAGGCGCCAGCGTGTTCAGCGCCGGCACTGCCGCTGCCGAACAGGTATTGCACGGCGGCGGCGGCGAGCCGCTCCCGGACGGCGGCGTCGGCCTGGGCGACCAGCAGGAGATGGGGCCGGTTCAGGTCGATGCCCAGACGACGGCCGCGGTCCACGAGGCCGACGGGGTCCCGGTCGGGAGCGGTGAGCAGATCGGTCATCAGGTCACCGCGGACCCGGTTCTCGGTCTCGGCGACCGAGCGTCGAAGCAGGAGCAGCAGTGCGGTGACGACACTGCTGCGCTCGAAGAGCCGGCGGTCGGGGCCGTCGAGATCCGGCCGCCCGTGCAGCACCAGGCTGCCCAGCAGGTCCTGTCCGGCCAGTACGGCGCAAACCCAGCGCCCGTCCCGGAACACCGCGTGGGCGGTGGCGCGCGACTGCTCGGCAGCGGCCACGAGCGCGGCGGCGTCGGTGCCGGTGGTGCTCCCCTGACCTGTGGGATTCGGGCCCCGGCCGCTGTCACGGACGATCGAGGTGAGCGGCCATCCCGCGCTGTCGTGCACGGTCACCTCCCCTTCGAGGAGACCGGCGACGGCTGCGGCCACCTCCGGTACGTCGCCGCCCCGCAGGACGAGGTCGGTGAGCCGGTCGTGGGACTCCTCGGCGCGCTGCATGGCGGCGGAGTGCTCCCGGATCACGGCGTTGGCCTCGGCCAGTTCGGCCAGCGCGGCCCGGGCGTCGGCCATCGCCCTGGCGGTGTCGATGGCGATGGCGGCGTGGTCGGCCAGCGAGCACAGCAGGGCGACCTCTTCGGGAGAGAACGTCCGGGGAGCGCGGTCGGCGGCGAAGAGCGCGCCGATGACCTTGCCGCCGCTGCCGGATCCCAGGAGCAGCGGCACGCCCAGGATGGCGACCAGACCCTCGTCCAGGACACCGGCGTCAATGCTGCCGGTGTGGTGGAAGCGCTCGTCGGTGCGGTAGTCCGGGGAGGCATACGGGCGCGCGGTCTGCGCGACCAGGCCGCCGAGCCCCTCCCCGAGCTGGAGCCGCAGGTTCTGGAACAGCTCGGACACCGAGCCGTCGGTGACCCGCATGTAGGTGTCCCCGGCTGCCTCGTCGGACAGGGTGAGGTAAGCGGTGTCGGTGCCGAGCAGCATCCTGGCGCGGCGGACGATGGAGCGCAGGACGGCGTCGAGGTCGCGCAGCGCCGCCAGGTCCCCGGCAGTGTCGAAGAGGGCGGCCAGTTCCGCCTCACGGCGCCGGTGCTGGCGCAGGGTGCCGCGGACACGTAGCGCCGTGGCGACGGCCTGTTCGACCTCGGCGATGTCCCGGGGGTCGGCGCCCCCACGCCGCGCCTCGGCGGCGACGGCGCCGATGTCCTCGGAAGGTGCGTCGGAGGCGAGGAGGTCGAGCAGGCGGCGCAGGAGCGATGCTGTGGACGTGGTCTTGTCGGGCATGGGCGGACCGTAGTCGCAAGAGGGCGGGTCGGGGGAGGGGGAGGCAGCGGAGGGCGTCCTGGCACCTGACGGGCGAGACGCATCGCCCGGTCAGGCATCCGGCCTCGGGATGTCACGCGGAGGGAAAAGTCTGCCGTTCTGCGGCGGCCCGCGCGGGGGTGGTTCCGTCGGGTTCGACGGCGGCCAGGTCGCTGCCGCGGGTCTCGCGGGAGGCGATCACGGCGATGACGGTGATCAGTGCGGCCAGGCCGACGTACACCGAGATCGGGGTGGAGGTGCCGTAGGAGCCGAGCAGCGCGGTCGCGATCAGCGGGGCCGGGGCGCCGGCGGCCACCGAGGAGAGCTGGGCACCGATGGAGGCGCCGGTGTACCGCATCCGGGTGGCGAACAGCTCGGAGAAGAACGCGGCCTGAGGGGCGTACATGGCGCTGTGGAAGATGAGGCCGACGGTGACGGCGACGACGAGCGCGGGGAAGGACCTGGTGTCCAGCAGGCCGAAGAAGGCCCAGGACCACAGGCCGACACCGACCGCGCCCACCAGGTACACCGGCTTGCGGCCGACCTTGTCGGACAGGGCGCCGAACAGCGGGATCAGACAGAACTGCACGGCCGAGCCGATCAGCACCGCATTCAGCGCCGTCTGCTTGCCGAGCCCGAGGTGTTCCACGCAGTAGGTGAGGACGAAGGCGGTGATCACGTAGTACGAGATGTTCTCGGCCATCCGGGCACCCATCGCGACCAGGACGTCGCGCCAGTGGTTGCGCATGACCTCGACGAAGGGCAGTTGTTCGGCCTGCTGCCGGGCCTTGCGCCGCTCGGCCTTGGCCAGAGCCTCCTTGAACAGCGGCGACTCGTCGACGGACAGCCGGATCCACAGGCCGATCATGACCAGCACGGCGGAGAGCAGGAACGGCACGCGCCAGCCCCAGGAGTCGAACGCGTCGTCGCTGAGCGTCCCGGTCATCAGGGAGAGGACCCCGACGGCGACCAGGTTGCCGGCGGGCGCGCCGCCCTGCGGCCACGACGCCCAGAACCCCCGCCTGCGGGAGTCGCCGTGCTCGGACACCAGCAGGACGGCCCCGCCCCACTCGCCGCCGAGCGCGAAACCCTGCACCAGCCGCAGTGTGGTGAGCAGCAGGGGAGCGGCGATGCCGATGGTGTCGTAGCCGGGAACGCAGCCGATCAGGGCGGTGGAGCCACCCATCATCAGCAGACTGATCACCAGCAGCTTCTTGCGGCCGAGGCGGTCACCGTAGTGCCCGAAGACCACGGCACCGATCGGCCGGGCGGCGAAGCCGATGGCGTAGGTGAGGAAGGAGAGCAGGGTGCCGGTCAGCGGGTCGGAGCCGGGAAAGAACACCCGCCCGAAGACCAGGGCGGCGGCGGAACCGTAGAGGAAGTAGTCGTACCACTCGATGGTGGTCCCGATGAGACTGGCCACGACGATCCTGGGCAGGCCACCCGGTGTACGGGGAGCCCCTGATTCGTTCACGACGTTGTGAGCGCTGGACATCATGTCACCGTTTCGAAGTGAGTTTCGGAGTGGGTTTCGGCGTGAGGGGAGGAGCGGATCGGTCGACTCGAATCGAGCAGACCGTGCGGGTGTGCGGCATGGTGACGGATCGCAGGACCGGTGCTGTCCTGGTGATCGGCCCACCGAGTCGGATCGGAGCGCGAGCGCCCGAGTGGCGGCCCCGGTGAGGCCCGTCAGTGCGCTGTCCAGCCACCGTCCAGGGGAAGGGAGGTGCCCGTGATGTATCCGCTCCGCTCGGTGCACAGCCACAGAGCGGCCGCGGCCACCTCGGCCGGATCGATCAGCCGTTTGATCGCGGTGCGTTCCAGGAACACCTGGTTCATCACGTCCGCCGGCGATATGCCGTGAGCTGCCGCCTGGTCGGCGATCTGGTCCTCCACCAGCGGGGTGCGCACATAACCGGGATTGATGCAGTTGCTGGTCACACCGTGCGCGGCGCCCTCCAGAGCCACCACTTTGCTCAGCCCCTCCAGCGCGTGCTTCGCCGTGACGTACGCCGACTTGTAGGCACTCGCCCGCAAGCCGTGGACCGAGGAGATGTTGACCACCCGCCCCCACCCCCGCGCATACATGTGCGGCAGGGTGCGACGCAGGATACGGAACGGCGCCTCCACCATCACCCGCTGAATCAGCGCGAATCGCTCGGGCGGGAATTCGTGAACGGGAGCCACATGCTGCAGACCGGCATTGTTGACCACGATGTCGGCGTCGTCCGGCAGCGTCTCCACGGCATCGGGGGCGGAGAGGTCGACCACCACCGTAGTGCCGCCGATCACCGCCGCCACCTCTTTCGCGGCAGCCTCGGCCCGGTCCACGACGTAGACCTCCGCACCGGCCGAGGCGAAACCCTCGGCGCAGGCCCGGCCGATTCCACTGGCAGCGCCTGTGACCAAGACCTTGCGGCCGACGAGGAATGGGGTGCTGACCAGCCCGGACGCGGTGTCGGCGACGGGCTCGGCGCACTGGTGCGAACTCTCGGCAGAGCTCCTGCTGCTTTCCATGAGGGACCACGGTAAGGAGGAACGCATTGCCGAGACATGTGGGTCGCTGACATATTTCAGAGACTCGACATGGCTGTCAACGCCATGCTTCAGCGGGTTCCCGACGGGGCCCCGGCGGGTCCCGGTGGGTCTCGGTGGCTACGGAGGACAGCGACCGCCTCGATCACCTGAAACGGGCGGACTGTCATGGAGGTCGACGGGCCCGTTCCCCTGCCACAGCAGCATCGCGGCCGCCATGTGCATACGCGCTACACACGCCGTTCCTCTGCTGGGGACCCCTCACATGTCGCGGGTCGGCCGGCCGGTCGTACGGTCCGCTGTCAGCAAGCCGCCATCTCAGTTTGCCCGGGCATCAGCGCACCGCTCCGGCAGGCGAAGGACGGGCCCGGTCGCCCGCACCCCGTGCCGCGGCACGGCACCGGCACCGTGCGCACCGCCCCCGACTCCCCCTCTCCACGTTCACATGGAGTTGCCCATGCGCTTCCCCACCCTGCGCCGAAAGCTCATGCGCGCCGCGCTGGCCGCTGCGCTCGGCACCATCGCATCCGGCCTCACCCTCCTCACCCCGCTTGCCCCCACTGCTGCGGCCGCCGGCACCCTCCAGCAGGTCACCGACTTCGGTTCGAACCCCGGCAACCTGACCATGTACGAGTACGCGCCGGCCGGCCTGCCGGCCAACGCGCCGCTGGTCGTCGCCCTGCACGGCTGTACCCAGTCGGCGAGCGACTACCACTCTCACAGCGGCTGGCAGAAGTTCGCCGACCAGTGGGGCTTCGCCGTGGTCTACCCGCAGACCACCTCGGCCGACAACAGCCTGTCCTGCTTCAGCTGGTTCGACTCGGCCAAGGACACACGGGGCAAGGGCGAGGCCGCCTCGATCAAGCAGATGGTCGACACCGCCGTGGCGCAGTACGGGTCCGACCGCGGCCGCGTCTTCGTCACCGGCCTGTCCGCAGGCGGCGGCATGACCGCCGATCTGCTCGCGGACTACCCGGACGTGTTCGCCGGCGGCGCCGTGGACTCCGGGCTTCCCGCACGGTGTGCCACCACTCAGGCCGCCGCCTCCAGTTGCCAGTACGGCAACCAGAACCTCACCCCGAAGCAGTGGGGCGACAAGGTCCGCAACTCCTACCCCGGCCACACCGGACCATGGCCGCGCGTCGCGATCTGGCAGGGCTCCTCCGACACCACCGTCGCCCCCGTCAACGGTACCGAACTGCGCGACCAGTGGACCGACGTCTGGGGCATCGGCCAAACTCCGTCCACGACCCAGGCCCTGGCCGGCAACACCACCGAGACCACCTACGACGACACCACCGGCAAACCCGCCGTCACCCTCTTCTCGGTCTCCGGCATGACCCACGGTCTCGCCGTCGACCCCGGCTCCGGCGCCGACCAGTGCGGCACCACCGGCACCTACTACCTCAACACCATCTGCTCCAGCTACCACACCGCCAAGTTCTGGGGCCTGGACAGCCCCGACGGCAACTCAGGGGGCAACGGCTCTCTGCCGGCTCCCCAGGGAGTGAAGGTCACCTCGACCACCGACACGGGCGCGTCACTGTCCTGGAACGCCGTCAGCGGCGCTGCCTCCTACAACGTCTACCGCAACGGAACCAAGGTCGCCTCCCCGGCCGGAACCTCCTTCGCCGACACCGGTCTGTCCGCGGGCACCTCCTACAGCTACACCGTGGCCGCCGTCGACTCCACCGGAGCGATCGGCACCGCATCCGCCCCGGTCACCGCGACGACCAGCGGCACCACCCCCACCCCCAGGTGCTACACCGACAACAACTACAACCAGGTCAAGGCCGGCCGCGCCCACCAGAGCCTCGGCTACGTATACGCCAACGGCTCGGACCAGAACATGGGCCTGTACACCTTGCTCACCACGCACACCTTGAAGGAAACCGCGCCTGGATACTTCGTCCTCGCCGACTCCGGCTGCTGAACCCGAAGCCGGTCGCCCCTCGCTCGCAGGTCCTGCGCCCGGCCAGTCCCCCTGAAGGAAACTTCACCGACTACGTCTGCGTACGAGGCCGCTGCCCGCCACCGAAGCACGCTCGGTGACGGGCGGCGATCGTCGAGAGCAAGCCGGACGCGCATGAGGCCGGCACCTGCTCGCAGGCTGCCGGTGCTGCTGCTTCCGCACGCTGCCGCCGCTGCCGCGGCGGCAGCGTGCGGAAGAGCGCTGCCCCGCGGCGCAGGGGCGCCGGGGCGCCGGGGCCCGGGCGGCGAGCGCTGCTCGCCGCCCACCGGCTCACCGTGGTGTGGGCCGAGGTGCGGCAGGCGATCGCTCCACCGTGCCCCGGCCGAGGAACACGATCCGCGGATGCGGTGAGAACGGACTCAGCGCTGTGGTGTGGTGCCGGGCCGGAAGGTCACGTTCGGTGTGTAATAGAAACCTCCGCCGCTGACCCGATTGCCGGTGACCGCGACGTCGCTCACCGGCGAGACGAACCCGACCGTGTCCGCGCTCACGCGGACCGCGTTGCGCGAGGCCCCCGAAGCTCCTGCCGCCACCGTCACCTGGTTGTCGACGATGTCGACCCCGGAGACGGGATTCGGCCCTACCTGGACCGGCGGTCGGCTGACCGTCCTCGCGGACATGGAACTGACGTAGACCCCACCGACGCTGTTGTTGATGGTGTTGCCGCGGACGATGATGTCGGTGGTGTTCATCGCGCCGACGGCGTCCCACTTGGCGTCGTCCACGACATTGCCCTCGATCAGCACGCGCGCGTGCACCTGGCCGACCTTCTCGCCGCCGGTGTGCGAGCCGACCAGCTTCGCCCAGGACGGCTGGGAGCCGGACGCACCCGCGTAGTTGCGCAGGACCTGAACATCCACCGTCGGGGTGCCATCGCTGGCACCGGCCCATGTGTTGTTGGCCAGGGGCAGGTCGAGTTGGACGGCCTCACCCTGCCACAGGCCCCACGTCGGATTCTCGATCCAGCCCTTGAAGAAGCAGTCGCGAACCGTACCCCGGCGCACGGCGTTGAGTTCGACCGCGTGCCACCACTTGACGTTCCAGACCGTCACGCCTTCGACCTCCACGTCCTGGGTGTGGGTGAAGGTCAGCACGTTCATCGGCGGAGCCTTGTCGGCACGCGCCCACGCCGGCCCGGAGTCCGCCCACACCCACGCCGAAACGGGGTCCCATTCGCCGCCCTTGACCATGATGTTGCCCGGGGCCGAGTAGCCCTTCGTGGCAGAACTGGGAACATGGTTGATCAACATGGTGGCCTTCGCACCGCTGACGGCAGGCGCGCTGAACGTCCCCTGGCTGTCCGTCACGTACTCCGGACTGGGCGAGTGCTGATTGGTCCGGTCCAGCGTGTACTTCCGCATGACGGTGCCGAACTCGGCGACGAACCGCGCACCGGTGCCGTCCAGGACCGTGTTGCCGCCGATGACCAAGGTGTTGAGCAGCGTGTAGGTGGGAACCCCCGCGTACCCGGCCTTCACGATGATCCGGCCCTTGTCGTCGACACCGTCCGGGCCGACGACGCCCGCCGCCGCGTCGTCCAGCGCCTTGCGCAGAGCCCGCACGTGCGCCGCCTCACCCGCAACGGACGGATTGATGCCCGCCGCACCGGCTCTGGCCGCCGACGCCACACCCCCCACGACCGCGACAGCCCCGGCCCCCACGCCCCCACGCAGCAGCCCCCGTCGACTGATCCCTGTCATTCTCCTGCCCCCACCTCTCGGCCACCGGCCGACCTGTTCGAACTTCCGTGCAGTACCTACACACTTCCACGCCGGTCTGGCTTCGTCCCGCCGACGCCGACGCCGACGCCGACGCCGACGCCCTCCCCGTCGTCGTCCGAGGATCTTCCGAGCGATGGCTTTCGGCCATCGAGGGGCGCGGCGCACCGCAGACTGGGGACATGAGCAGATTCGCAGAGGTCATCGTTCTGGCGCGGGACGCCGAGGATGTCATGGAGCCGTTGACCCACCCGGACGCCGGCCGGGAGTGGCATCAGTGCTTCACCCGTGTCGACGACTCCGTCTTCACCGGCGCGGGCACAGGATCGGCCGAGTGCTACCTGTGGGTCATCCAGTTCACCCGGCACAACTGGCGGGGCCTGCTGGCCCACCTGGAGGCGCTGCCCTGGCCCGATCCCCGCTCCGTGCAGGTGCTGGTCCACGACGAGGAGGACGACTGCTTCGGGCTGTGGATGATCTACGACGGCCGACTCACCGAGGTGCCCCTTCCGCGCACCGCCCGTCATCTCAACCCCGAGGTCAGCGTCACCGGCAGGCTGAGCCGGACCGACCGGGACTGACGGGCACCGGGCCCACCCGTCCGGTGGCTGTCGAGCACCTGTACCGACGGCGGTCGCGGGTCTACCGTCGAGCGGGACGACGTAGGCGGAACGGGGGTGCGTTCGCCCATGCGGAGATACGACGCCGACCTGCACGAGAGGCGGTTACGGTCCTGGACGCGCCGGGTCGCGGCGCTGCTCACCGTTCTGGTCGCCCTGACCGGGGCGCCGTCCGGCACCGCAGCCGGGCTCGCACCGGCGGCCTCGGCGGTGACAGCGGCCGGTCCCGGCAGCCCGAGCACACCTCCGTACACGAAGTGGGGGCCGCCGCTCACGGTGCGCGCCATCAACGGCCGCACGACGTACATCGACGCCAACGGCGTTCCGCACGTCGTCGGTTCCCGCGGTGACACGCCAGACGCGGACGCGGCCCTGGCCTTCATGAACCGCCGGCTCGCCCAGCAAGGTCTGGGCTACGACGCCACGACGAAGACCGGATCCGAGTACCTCTTCCAGGACGAGACGAACCGCCTGGAGGAGAAGGGGAGCGTCGGCAAGGGCGTCACCGGGACCACCTCGGACATGATCAAGGTCACCTGGAGCGGCGGGCGGCTCGTCAGCGTCGACTCGGTCGACGCGACCACCACCACCCGCACCGGCACCACCGCCGAGGACCTCTCCTCGATCGGCACGACCATCACCGGCAAACTGCCGGGCGGTCGCAAGAGCCAGACCGCCAACGTGGTGTTCACGGCGGCCACCGACGAACAGGCCAGTGCGGTGGCGGAGCGCTTCAAGGACAACCCGAACGTCCGCGTGATCCGGCCCGGCTCCGGCTTCGACAGCGGGGAGCTGCACACCGGCACCGACGGGCTCGAGGCGGCCGCCGGCTCTGTTTTCACCGCGCCGGGCGACTGCCCCGAGGGCGGGACGCAGAGCGGCTTCGAGCCCGCGGGCACCCGGACGCACGCCCGGTACGCCGGGTTCGCCCGCGTCCGTGCCGTCGGCTGCGGCGGCAGCTCCGGGGTGCCGCGCGCGGGCGGTCTGGCGAAGGGGCTGGCGGCGCCGGAACGGACACCCGGCGGGATCGACTTCTCCCGGCTGGAGCTGCGGTATCTCGCGGATCCCGGGCCAGGCGCCGGCGGTCTGCGCTACGCCTTCCGGGCGCCGTCGGCCACGTCGGGCGGCAGCACCGCGCTGACGGGGCTGGGGCACGCCACGCAGGCGTCCGACTCCTTCTTCACCTGGCTGGAGCTGGATCCCTCGACGTTCTGGGTCAACCTCAACCCGAACGAGCCCGACCGCATCGTCGACGCACGGCTCGGCCGGACCGACGCGGGACGGGTGCTGCTCCAGGCGGACCTGGCGTTGAAGAAGACGACAGGCAAGCTGATCCATCCGGACACGCCTCTCGGGACGGAGTTCTGGCGGTCGCTGTCCGGGGACTGCATGTCGTTCCGCACCTGGATCGTGCCGGCCCCGGCGACCGTGTACACCAAGGGGGACGAGCTCTACATCCTCAAGTCGCCGCTGAACGTGCAGATGGAGACGCAGTACCTGAAGCAGCACGGCGGCTCGTCCGCGGTCTCGTGCCCGCGGCAGTCCCAGACCGTGCAGGACCACAACGAGGCGCTGTTCCGGCGGCTGATCCTGCCCAGGGTGGTGGAGGCGGTGAACACCGCTCCCGAGTACGCCGATCTGCGGCGCGTGTATCTCAGCCGGGTGGCCGCCGAGTGGTACCGAGGTCTCAGTCTGCGCACACGCACGACGTACTCCGGGTTGATCGGCAAGGGCGACATCGGCGCGTACGCGACCCACGAGGACTGGAAGCCGGTCGACACCTTCAACGCCTACGTACGCTCGTACACCAAGGGCGAGTTCAAAGTCACGCACCGCACCCGTGAGGGCGACACCGTCTACACCAGGACGTACGTCTACGGGGGTGTCGACTTCTCCCGTGTGCCCGTCACCTCCGTGTCCGACGCCCAGCTCAAGGCGTCGTCACCCTCCCTGACCCGGGATGTGAGCCGGTCGATCGAGGCGCCGGCCACAGACACCGGGAAGGGCCAGGTCTGGCTTGGCGGTGGCGGTGGCGGCGTGCCGACGACGGACCCCGGCCACGTACCGGGCGCGCCGGGCGCTGTGGTGACGTCCGCCCCGGGCTCCGGGGCCGGCGTCGCACCATGGCTCGTGGGGGCGGCAGGCGCGCTCGCCGCCCTGGTGGTGCTGCGCTCGGCGCTGCGGCTGCGACGGGCGCGACGGCGATAGGCGACGATGTGATCGGCGACCAGGTGCGGATCTGGCGTGCCGACGACGGCAGCGGCGTCGGCGGGACCAGCAACACGGCCGGCACCGTCAGCCACGTCGTCAACTCCATGGGCGGGCGACCGGGTCCGACGCGTCGACCGACGTGTCGAACCCGGTCGCCCGCCCGTGAACACCGGTGACCTCCCGGACCGCCGCCCGGGAGGTCACCGGCTCGCCGACGGCCGTCAGATGGTCATCGACTCCCGGAGCCAGCGACTGATCCGGTACGGCAGCCACCAGGCGAGCGGCCCGACGTCCAGGACGAGCCGCTCACCGCGGAAGTCGTCGAGCACGGCGGTCGGCATGGAGTCGGCCGGCGCCCCCTACGCCAGCCGCTCGATGGTGTGCTCGTACTCCGGTTCGTCGGCGGTGAAGCGGCGCAGCTCGCCCCAGCGGCGGTCGCGGATCTGCACGAACCCGGGGCCCTTGCGCCACAGGCACTTGCACAGGTAGTGGCCCCGCCGCCAGGCTCGCAGCGCCTCGACGGACCCGGCCGGCCCCTCGACGCGCCGCGGCGGCTGGAGGTGGCTGAGCACCTGCCAGGCGTCGGCCGCCTGCGGCGCGAGGCACAGGTCCCACTCCACGAGGACGGCCCGCGCGGTCAGGTCCCGCACCAGGCTCAGCGCGGCCACCGCCTCGGCGGCCCGCCCCGCGTCCGGGTCGCCATGGGGGAGCTGCGCGCGTAGCGCTCGGGGACCTGCGCGGGGGTGCCGCCGAAGAGCCGTTCGTCCAGGGCGCGCAGCGCGGGCGTAGTGGTGCGGTGGGCGGCCGCGCAGCCGGCGACCGGTTTGACCGCGACGCCCGCCTGCCACAGACCGGGGCGGGTGCCGAGGGCCAGCAGGACGAGGTAGCCGCCCCAGGAGGTGCCCCACAACCCCACGGCGTCCGCGCGGACGAGCCGCCGTGCCACGAGGTCGGCGCGCACGGACGCCAGGTCCTCGACCTGGGTGAGGCCGACTCCCGCGCCGAAGGCACGCCGCCAGCGCGGACCGTACCCGGTGGAGCCGCGGTAGTTGACGCGGGCCACGGCGAAACCGGAGGCGACCAGGGAGTGCACGACGCCGTCGTAGGCGTCCCGGTCGTGGTCGGCGGGGCCACCGTGCACCAGGAAGACCGCCGGGACCGGGCCGCGCGCGTCGTCGGGCAGGCTGAGCAGGGTGTGCACGGGCCCGTCGGCTCCGGGCGTCCACACGTCCCGGTGGGTGCCGGGCACCCGGTCGGCGGCCGTGGGCAGCACGGGCAGCGGGGTGTTCCGGGTGGAACACAGCCGGGGCGGCCGGCCGGTGGACGTCCAGAGGCAGTGGAGGTCGCCGCCGGGCCGGGTGGCCGCGTCCAGCAGGGTGCCCGGCGGGGTGGGGGCAGGGGTGAGGGTGCGCGCGGTGAGGTCGGCGCGGTGCAGGGCGGAGCGGCCGTGGCAGTCCTGGCGTACCAGCACGGACCAGCCGTCCGGCTCCCGGCCGGCGGTGATATCGGTGTCGAAGGAGCACCAGTCGTGCACGGCAGGACCGGTCGCCGGCCGCCAGGTCACCAGGACGTACCGGTCCTCGCACTCGCGGACGAGGAGCAGCTCGTCGCCGTCCTCGCCGGGCGCGAAGCCCAGCGACCACAGCCGGCCCGCGCCGCCGCCGGGCAGCACCGCCGCCGCGGCGCCCTCGCCGGTGAGGACGGAGACGGCGTCCGGTCCGGCCAGGGCGAGCAGCCCGCCCGTGGGGGTGATGCCGGGGAGCGTGGCATGGCCGTCGATCCGGGCGACCGTGCGGGCCGTGCCAACGCGCGGGCCGGTGTGGACGGTGGTGGCCCGGCCGTCCCCGCCGAGCGCGACGGCGACGGTGCCCCGGTCGCTCACCGCCAGGCCCCTGGCCGGCCCCGCCGGCACGTCCGTCAGTCCCGGCCGGTCGGGTCCGCCGGCGAACGGCTGGAACCGCCGCCGTCCCGACCCGCGGGCGTCCTCGTCGAACCACCACACGTGCGCGTCCCGGTCGATCGCCCCGTGCAATGTGCCCCGGGGGCGCCGGGTGACCTGCCGTGCGCGGCGGGCGACGGCGTCCCAGGTTGTTGCCCAGATGAGAACCCCGGCCCGATTACGGCGGGCCGGGGTTTCACGTCATGCGCCTGGTGGTGGAGCCCCGGCCCGATTACGGCGGGCCGGGGTTCTCCGTCCTGCGGCGTGGTGCGTGTGGTGCGGTGGTGGGGCTGTTTTCAGAAGTCGCCCTTGTCGC
>NZ_JBFACU010000052.1:0-40482 GCF_040641015.1 Streptomyces sp. NPDC021356
TTGATGTTCCCCGGATTCACCCGCACCGCCGCACAACCCGCCTCGATCGCGGCGAACACGTACTTCGGCTGGAAATGGATGTCCGCGATCACCGGGATCTGCGACTTCCGCGCGATCGTCGCCAACGCGTCCGCGTCGTCCTGCGTCGGACACGCCACCCGCACGATCTGGCAACCCGACGCCGTCAACTCCGCGATCTGCTGCAACGTGGCACCGATGTCCGACGTACGGGTCGTCGTCATCGACTGCACCGACACCGGCGCGTCCCCGCCGACCGCCACGGATCCGACCTGGATCTGCCGGCTCCTGCGGCGCTCGGCGAGCTTGGTCGGAACGGACGGCATGCCGAGAGAAATCGCAGTCATCTGCTGTGCAACCCCAAGTCGTGAATCAAGGTCCGGCCCCGTTCTGCGGCGGGCTCCAGGCTTCGAGATTACGGCACCGCCCCGATCATCGGCACATCCCACCCGGCAAACCCACTCAATGGGAGGCGGCCGGACAGGACACCTGCCCGGCCGCCTCGAACAGTGGGTGGCTAGGTGATTTTGACGGGGTTAACGACGTCCGCGATGAGGACGAGGATCGTGAAGCAGATGAAGACGCTGGCCACCACGTAGGCCACCGGCATGAGCTTCGCCACGTCGAAGGGTCCGGGGTCCGGGCGGCGCAGCACCTTGGCCAGGTGGCGGCGCAGGGACTCCCACAGGGCGCCGGCGATGTGGCCGCCGTCCAGGGGCAGCAGCGGCAGCATGTTGAAGAGGAACAGGGAGAGGTTGAAGCCGGCGACCAGCATCATGGCCATGGCCAGCTGCTGGGTGGGCGGGATGTCCAGGGTGAAGATGTCGCCGCCGACGCGGGCCGCGCCGACCACGCCCATCGGGGAGTCGGGCTGGCGGGGGGCGCCGTCGAAGGCCGCGTCCCACAGAGCGGGGATCTTGCCGGGCAGGCTCGCGATGGAGTCGACCGCCTCGCCGAGCCGGTCGCCCATCCACGTCACGGACTGGCCGAAGTCCTGGCGGACGATGCCGGTGGCGGCGCTGAAGCCGAGGAACCCGGCGTTGACGTACTTGCCCTGGACGATCTGGCCGTGCGAGTCCTTCTCGGCGACCTGGTTCGTGGCGATCTTCGCGTGCAGGGTGACGTCCTTGCCGCCCCGGTCGACGACGATCGGCACCTGCTTGCCAGGGTTGGCCCGGATGAGGTCGGACAGGCGGTCCCAGTCGGTGGTCCGCACCCCGTCGAAGGAGACGATCTTGTCGCCGGCCCGCAGGCCCGCGGCGGCGGCCGGCGAGGGGGCGTCCTTCTTGGTGCACGTGTCGCGGTTCTCGCTCTGCGCGATGACGCACTGCGAGACGGAGCTGACGGAGGTGGTCTGCTGGGAGATGCCGAAGCCCATCAGCACGATGAGGAACAGGGCGACCGCGAGGACGAGGTTCATGAAGGGGCCGGCGAACATGACGATGACCCGCTTCCACGGGGCGCGCGTGTAGAACATGCGCTTCTCGTCGCCGGGCTCCAGCTCCTCGTACGCGGCCGAGCGGGCGTCCTCGATCATGCCCCGCCAGGGTGAGGTGGAGCGGGCGGTGATCCGGCCGTCGTCACCCGGCGGGAACATGCCGATCATGCGGATGTAGCCGCCGAACGGGATGGCCTTGATGCCGTACTCCGTCTCGCCCTTCTTGCGCGAGAAGATCGTCGGGCCGAAGCCGACCATGTACTGCGGCACGCGGATGCCGAAGAGCTTGGCCGTGGACAGATGCCCCAGCTCGTGCCACGCGATGGAGACCAGCAGGCCGATCACGAAGACGACTATGCCGAGGATCATCATCAGGGACGTCATGCACGCGCCTCCGCGGTCGCCGTCTGCGCTGTCAGTTCCCGGGCGCGGGAGCGGGCCCAGGTCTCCGCTTCGAGGACGTCCGGCAGGGTCAGCGTAGTTCCCGTGCGGGGTGTGCCGTGCTCCTCGACCACCTGTGTCACGGTCTCCATGATCCCGTTGAAGGGCAGTGCGCCGCGCAGGAACGCGTCGACGCACTCCTCGTTGGCCGCATTGAACACGGCCGGGGCGGTGCCCGCGAGCCGGCCGACGTGCCGGGCGAGTCCGACGGAGGGGAAGGCCTCGGTGTCGAGAGGGAAGAACTCCCAGGTGGAGGCCTTGCTCCAGTCGAAGGCGGGGGCGGCGTCGGGCACCCGTTCGGGCCAGCCGAGGCCGATGGCGATGGGCCCGCTCATGTCGGGGGGCGTCGCCTGGGCGAGTGTGGACCCGTCGGTGAACTCGACCATCGAGTGGACGTACGACTGCGGGTGGACGACGACCTCGATGCGCTCGAAGGGGATGTCGTACAGCAGGTGGGCCTCGATGACCTCCAGGCCCTTGTTGACGAGGGTGGCGGAGTTCACCGTGATCACCGGGCCCATCGCCCAGGTGGGGTGGGCGAGGGCGTCCTCGACGGTGACGTCCGCTAGGTCGTCCTTGCCACGGCCGCGGAAGGGGCCGCCGGACGCGGTCACGACGAGCTTGCGCACATCCGCCCTGGTCCCGGCGGCCAGGGCCTGGAAGAGCGCGGCGTGCTCGGAGTCCACGGGGATGATCTGCCCCGGCTCGGCGACCGCCTTGACCAGCGGGCCGCCGACGATGAGCGACTCCTTGTTGGCGAGCGCGAGGGTGCGGCCCGCCTCCAGGGCGGCGAGGGTCGGGGCGAGGCCGATGGAACCGGTGATGCCGTTGAGGACGGTGTGGCAGTCGGAGGCGGCGAGGTGCGTGGCCGCCTCCGGGCCGGCCAGGATCTCGGGGAGCGGCCCGGCGCTCCCGTACTGCGCGGCCAGCGCCTCGCGCAGGGCCGGTACGACGTCCTCGCGGGCCACGGCCACGGTCCGCACCCGCAGCCGGAACGCCTGCTCGGCGAGGAGACCCACCCGGCCGCCGTTGGCGGACAGAGCGGTGACCCGGAAACGGTCCGGGTGGCGCAGCACGAGGTCGATGGCCTGGGTGCCGACGGACCCGGTGGACCCGAGGACGACGACGTCCTTGGGGCCGTCCCCGGTGACGGGGTCGAAGACGAGATGCGGATCGGCGAGAGGGGCTGGACTGTCGCTCATCCCCCCATTGTGGCCGCAACGTCTCCGTCTCAGGACAGCGCGTCCTTCGGGCGGGTCCGGGGCGCGCCGGAGCACGGGGAGGGCGCTGCGGTCGTGCGCGCTCCGGCGGCACGCCCCCGGCGTGCGCTCCGGCGGCACGCGCGGGGCGTGCCGCCGGGGGCGGGTGGGGCGTACCGCTTGGGGACCGATGGGGCGTACCGCCGGGTGTGGGGCGCGGGCGTCTACCGGATCGGCCGGTGCACGTTCTCCCGGCCGCTGGGGCCCGGTTCCGGCTCGGCGATCCACGGTCCGTCGTCCGAGGGATCGACGATGCCCTGTTCCAGCCACTCGTAGGCGCCGCCGAGGACGCCCTTGACGACCTTGCGGTCCAGGTCGTCGGTGTTGTTCCACAGGCGGTCGAAGAGTTCGCCGACGCGGATGCGGGACTGGCGGCAGAAGGCGTCGGCGAGCTGGTAGGCCTCCTGGCCCCTCTCGCCGCGGCTGCGCAGGAGTTCGGCGCGCACACAGGCCGCGCTCATCGCGAACAGTTCGGCGCCGATGTCGACGACGCGACCGAGGAAGCCCTGCTTGGTCTCCATGCGGCCCTGCCAGCGGGACATGGCGTAGAAGGTGGAGCGGGCGAGTTTGCGGGCGTGGCGTTCGACGTAGCGCAGGTGCCCGGAGAGGTCGGCGTGGCCGCGGGGGTGGAACTCGGCGTACGAGCGCGGGAGTTGCCCGGGGCCGGCGACCAGTTTCGGCAGCCACTTGGCGTAGAAGACGCCCGCGTTCGCGCCCGCCCTCGCCTTGTCGGGCAGGGACTTGTCGGGGTCGATCAGGTCGCCGGCGACGGAGAGGTGGGCGTCGACGGCCTCGCGCGCGATCAGCAGGTGCATGATCTCGGTCGAGCCCTCGAAGATGCGGTTGATGCGCAGGTCGCGCAGCATCTGCTCGGCGGGGACGGCGCGTTCGCCGCGGGCGGCGAGGGAGGCGGCGGTCTCGAAACCCCGCCCGCCGCGGATCTGGACCAGCTCGTCGGCCATCTTCCAGGCCATCTCGGAGCCGTAGAGCTTGGCGAGGGCGGCCTCGATGCGGATGTCGTTGCGGTTCTCGTCGGCCATCTGGGCGGACAGTTCGAGGACGGCCTCCAGCGCGAAGGTGGTGGCGGCGATGAAGGAGATCTTGGAGCCCACCGCCTCGTGCAGCGCGACCGGCTTGCCCCACTGCTCGCGCACCGCGGACCACTCGCGGGCGATCTTCAGACACCACTTGCCGGCGCCCGCACACATGGCCGGCAGGGAGAGGCGTCCGGTGTTGAGGGTGGTCAGGGCGATCTTCAGGCCCTGGCCCTCCTCGCCGATGCGGTGGGCGGCCGGGACGCGGACCCGGTGGAAGCGGGTGACGCCGTTCTCGATGCCGCGCAGGCCCATGAAGGCGTTGCGGTGCTCCACCGTTACGCCCTCGGCGGCTGCCTCGACGACGAAGGCGGTGATGCCGCCCCGGTGCCCCTCGGACTTCGGTACGCGCGCCATGACGACGAGCAGGTCGGCCACCACGCCGTTGGTGGTCCACAGTTTCACGCCGTCCAGGACGTAGTCGTCCCCTTCCGGCACGGCCGTGGTCGCCAGGCGGGCCGGGTCGGAGCCGACGTCCGGCTCGGTGAGCAGGAAGGCGGAGATGTCGGTGCGGGCGCACCGGGGCAGGAACGTGTCCTTCTGCTCCTGGGTGCCGAAGAGTTTCAGCGGCTGCGGTACGCCGATCGACTGATGGGCGGAGAGCAGCGCGCCGATCGCGGGGCTGGCGGAGCCGGCCAGGGCGAGCGCCTTGTTGTAGTACACCTGGGTCAGGCCGAGGCCGCCGTACTTGGTGTCGATCTTCATGCCGAGGGCGCCCAGTTCCTTGAGTCCGGTGACGACCTCGTCCGGGATCCGGGCGTCGCGTTCGATGCGGGCGGAGTCGACCTCCGTCTCGCAGAAGGCGCGCAGCCGGGCCAGGAACTCCTCGCCGCGCCGCACGTCCTCGTCGGCCGGGAGCGGGTGCGGGTGGATGAGGTCGAGCCGGAAACGGCCGAGGAACAGTTCCTTGGCGAAGCTGGGCTTGCGCCAGTGCTGCTCCCGGGCGGCCTCCGCCACCTGCCGGGCCTCGCGCTCGGTGACGGTGGGTTTGCTGGTCGCTGGTGCGGACATGTGGCTCACCTCGCCGCGAGGACGGGCCCCGCGAATAGGGGTCTTGGGTGCTTTCGTTACCGACCGGTGCTACTGGTTCGTATGTACCCGATACCGGACGATGTCACCACCCCTCGCGCGGCGGTGGTCCGGGCGCGGGCGGGCGGTGGGACCGCGGGCGTGCCGGTGTGGTGTCATGCGGTGGAGGGACGGCGGTGGCCGGGCGGGCGCCGGGGCGGGCGCGGAGGGACCGTCCGGACACGGCGGGACCGGTCTGCCATGATCGGTCGGGAAGCTGTCGAAGCGCTTCGACAACCTATGGGCACTATGGACACCCATTCTCGCTGGGGCTACTGTCGAACGGGCCTCATACACACCCCTACACACCCCTGTCGGTCAGGCGCACTGTCGAAGCGCTTCACAAAGCTTGGAGAGCTGGATGGTCACCCTCGCCGAGGTCGCGCAGCACGCCGGAGTCTCGGCGAGCACGGTGAGCTATGTCCTCAGCGGCAAGCGGTCCATCTCCGCGGGCACCCGGGAGCGGGTCGAGCACAGCGTCCGCGAACTGGGGTACCACCCGAACGCGGGCGCCCGCGCCCTGGCCAGCAGCAGGTCGAACGTCATCGCCCTGATGATCCCGCTGCGCACGGACATGTACGTGCCGGTGATGATGGAGATCGCCATCGCGGTGGCGACCACCGCCCGCGCCCACGGGTACGACGTGCTGCTGCTCACCGGCGAGGAGGGTCCCGACGCCGTGCGCCGGGTCACGGGCAGCGGGCTGGCCGACGCGATGATCCTCATGGACGTCGAACTGGAGGACGAGCGGCTGCCCCTGCTGCGCGGCACCGACCAGCCCTGCGTGCTCATCGGTCTGCCCGCCGACGCCGCCGGTCTGACCTGCGTCGACCTGGACTGGGGCGCGACCGGCGCGCTGTGCGTGGAGCACCTGGCGAAGCTGGGCCACCGCGACATCGCTGTCATCGGCGAGGCACCCGCCGTCTACGAGCGGCACACCGGCTTCGCCGAACGGACCCTGGACGGACTGCGCTCCCGGGCCCGCGAACTGGGCCTGAAGGTGCTGCACCGCCCCTGCGAGGGCGGTTACGACGCGATGGCCGCGACCCTGGCCCGGATCTTCGACGAGCGGCCGGGCACCACGGGGTTCGTCGTGCAGAACGAGTCCGCGGTCGAGCCGCTGCTCGCCCTGCTGCGCCGGCAGGGCCGGGCCGTCCCCGAGGACGTGTCGGTGGCCGCGATCTGCCCCGACCAGGTCGCCGTCCAGGCCTCGGTGCGGCTCACCTCGGTGGCCGTCCCCGCCCAGGAGATGGGCCGGTGCGCCGTCGAGCGCCTGGTGGCCAAGCTGGACGGGCGCGACGGCGACGAGGTGGTCCTCATCGCCCCGCAGCTGACCGTGCGCGCGAGTTCGGGTCCCGTGCCGACGGCGCCCTGAGGCGTCGAGCCGTGGGGGCCGACGCGGTCCGGGTGCGCGCCCGGCTCGGCGGTCCGGCCCTCGACGGGCTCCCCGGCGCCCTGCTGGACCTGCTGGTGGCGCCGGTGCTGACCGCGGGCGCGCCCGAGCGACGGTCCGTCTCCCCGCTGGAGCCCGCTGGGCGGACGCGTGAACCGGGCGGACGCGCGAGGGCGGCGGGAGCGTGCCGGTCGAGGCGCCGCTGGACCGCATCCCGCTGTCCCTCCGGGACGGGGCGCGACTGCCGATCGCCGGGTGAACCGGGCGAACCGGGTGAACCGGCAGGGCGCCCTGGGCGCCGCCGGCTTCGACGAACAGTCTGACGCCGAGATCGTCGACCGTACGAAGCTGTCGGGCGACGCGGTCACCCCGGCCCCGGGCCGCACCGCCGAACTGCTCCACCGCGCCTGCGACTTCGGTGAGGGGGTCCGGGAGGCGACCGCCGAGCCGGCGGGCGGGGCGGGCCCGGCGCCGCCACGCGGTCATGGACGGTCAGGCCGAGGGAGAGACGGGCCGAACAGGCGGAATGGGCGGGCAGAGGATGGACGGACGGCCGGAGCCCCCGCACAGTCGGGCTCCGGCCGTCGTCGGTGATCGACCGTCCGGCCTACAGGGCCAGACCGGTCAGTACGAGGACGCGCTCGTAGGTGTAGTCGTCCATCGCGAACCGCACGCCCTCACGGCCGACGCCGGACTGCTTGACGCCGCCGTAGGGCATCTGGTCGGCGCGGTAGGACGGCACGTCGCCGACGACCACGCCGCCGACCTCCAGGGCGCGGTGGGCGCGGAAGGCGGCCTGGAGGTCGTGGGTGAACACGCCTGCCTGAAGACCGTACTTGGAGTCGTTGACCGCGGCGAAGGCCTCGGCCTCGCCGTTCACCTTCTGCACGGTCAGGACCGGCCCGAAGACCTCCTCGGAGGCGATCGTGACATCGGCCGGTACGTCGGCGAGGACGGTCGGCGCGTAGGAGGCGCCGTCGCGCTTGCCGCCGGTGAGCACGGTGGCGCCGGCGTCGGCGGCCTCGCGCACCCAGGACTCGACGCGGAGGGCGGCGTCCTCGCTGACCAGCGGGCCGACGTCCGTCTTCGGGTCGGACGGGTCACCCGTGGCCTGGGCCTCGACGGCGGAGACGATGCGGGGCAGCAGCCGGTCGTACACCGAGGCGTCGGCGATCACGCGCTGCACGGAGATGCAGGACTGGCCGCCCTGGTAGTTGGAGAAGGTGGCGATGCGGGTCGCCGCCCGGTCCAGGTCCTCGTCGCTCGCCCAGTCGCCGAGGACGACGGCCGCGCCGTTGCCGCCCAGCTCCAGGGTGCAGTGCTTGCGCGGCACCGAGTCCATGATCGCGTAGCCGACCTTCTCGGACCCCGTGAAGGAGATGACCGGCAGCCGCTCGTCCTGGACCAGGGCGGGCATACGGTCGTTGGAGACGGGCAGGACGGACCAGGAACCGGCGGGCAGCTCCGTCTCGGCCAGCAGCTCCCCGAGGATCAGGCCCGACAGCGGGGTGGCCGGGGCCGGCTTGAGGATGATCGGGACGCCTGCGGCGATGGCCGGGGCGACCTTGTGCGCGCACAGGTTCAGCGGGAAGTTGAACGGCGCGATGCCGAGGACGACGCCCTTGGGGAAGCGGCGGGTGAGGGCGAGCCGGCCCTGGCCGCCGCCGTCCGTGTCCAGACGCTGGGCCTCGCCGCCGTTGAACCGGCGGGCCTCCTCCGCGGCGAACCGGAACACCGACACGGCGCGACCGACCTCGCCGCGCGCCCACTTGATCGGCTTGCCGTTCTCGGCGGAGATCAGCTGGGCGATCTCCTCACCGCGCTCGACCAGCCGCTTGCCGACCTGGTCCAGGGCGGCGGCACGTACGTGGGCCGGGGTGGCGGCGAACTCGTCCAGCACGGCGTGCGCGGCGGCCACGGCCTCCTCGACCTGGGCGTCCGTCGGCAGGCTGACCTTGCCGACCGTCCGGCCGTCCCACGGGGAGGTGACGTCGAAGGTGTCCTCGCCGGTGGCCTGGCGGCCGGCGAGCCAGAAGGCGGTGGTGGATGTCATTGGACGAGTCCCGGCCCTTCCGCGTTGGAGGTGAGTGCTTGCGTCGACAACGGTAGGACGGAGACGCCCCGCGGACGCTTGTCCGGGGTGGAGCAGTGGGGGCGGGGGGTGCGCCGGTTTGGCAGAGGGGGCGGCGGGTGGTTGCGCGGGGCCCGTTCGGGTCCGGGGCGTCGGGGGCGGTGGCTGGTTGGGCCGGTCCAGGTTCGGGCGACGGCCGGCTGTGCGGGGCCACGAGGCCGGTCCGGGTTCGGGACGGCGGCCGGCTGTGCGGGGCCACAAAGCCGGTCCGGATTCGGGACGGCGGCCGGCTGTGCGGGGCCACAAAGCCGGTCCGGATTCGGGACGGCGGCCGGCTGTGCGGGGCCACAAAGCCGGTCCGGGTTCGGGGCGGTGGGCTATTCCGTTGTCGTGGCCTTCAGGGCCAGCCACAGCTCCATGCGTACGTCCGGGTCGTCCAGGGAGCGGCCGAGGATCTCCTCCACTCGGCGCATCCGGTAGCGCAGGGTGTGGCGGTGCACGCCGAGGTCGGCTGCCGCCGCGTCCCACTGGCCGTGCCGGGAGAGCCAGGCCCGCAGGCTGGCCACCAGGTCCCCGCGGCCGGTCGCGTCGTGCTCGTACAGGGCCCGCAGCAGCCCGTCCGCAAACGCCCGCACCGCGTCGTCCGCCAGCAGCGGCAGCACGGAACCCGACGCCAGTTGCTCGTGCTCGACCAGCACCCGCCCGCGCCGCCGCGCCACGGACAGCGCCTGTTCGGCCTGCTTGAAGGCGGCCGCCGCGGCGATCGGCCCGGCCGGGGCGGACAGGCCCACGACCAGTTCGGCCTCGTCACCGGCCTTCTGCTCGGACACGGCGGCGGCCCGCGCGGCCTCCGAAGCACCGGCGTACTCCCCGCAGGCGGTGACCGCGGCGCTGCCGTCCCCGGCCAGCACCACCAGCCGCTCCCCGTCGGGCACGACGAGCACCGCCTCGCCGGAGCGCGCGGCGGCGGCCTCCACGACCTCGGCGAGGCCCGCGAGCGGGTCGCCTCCGGTGCCGACGGCGGCCGCCGGGGTGGCCGGGGCGGGCTTGGCGGACTGCACGCGCGCGTGTGCGTCGGCGTGCGCGCGCGCCGCGGACGCCGAGGCCGACTCGGCGACGATCATCCGGAACGGCGCGTCCAGCAGGCTGCCGTACAGGTCCCCGGCTACGGCCCGCGCGTGGTCGGGCTGGCCGGCGAGCAGCATGCGCAGCACCGCCGCGCCGATCCGCTGCTCGGCGGCGTGCAGGGAGCGGGAGCGCTCCGTGGTGAGGGTCAGCAGGGCGACGGCGGAGTGGACGGCGTACCGCTCGGCGGTGCCGAGGGTGGCGGCGGTGCCCACCGCGAGGGCGGCTCGCGGGCGGCGACCGGTGCCGATCGAGTGCAGTTCGACGCGGTCCTCGGTCTCCGGTCCGCCGACGACGGCGGAGGCGGGCGCGGGCCGGTCCCGCAGCCGTTCGACGTCCGCGGTGAGCCGGGCGGCCCTGCGGGTGGCCCACTCGGGCGCGGTGGCGACGACGGCGCCGGAGGCGTCGTAGAGCGCCGCCCAGCCGTCCACCTGGGCGGCGAGTGCGGTGAGCAGTCCCTCGGGTCCGGCGTTCAGCGCCTGCCTGGTCAGTTCGCGCTGGGCGGCGAAGCCTGCCGTGACCGCGCGGTACTGGTCGGCGGCGATGGCGGCCGAGACCGCCTTGCTGATCGCGAGGAAGGGGGTGCGCCGCGGGACCTCGAGCAGCGGCAGGCCTTCCTCCTCGGCGGCGGCGACGAGCGCCTCGGGGATCTCCTCGTAGTTCACCCCGATGGCGAAGCCGAGCCCGACCACTCCGGCCCCGGCCAGCCGCTTGACGTAGCGGCGCATGGCCTCGGGATCCTCCGCGTCCAGCTTGAGCGCGGTGATCAGCAGCAGCTCGCCGCCCTCCATGTACGGCACGGGGTCGGCCAGCTCGCTGACGTGCGCCCAGCGGACGGGCACGTCCAGGCGGTCCCCGCCCGCGCGCACGGTCAGTTTGAGCGCGGAGTGGTGGACGAGTGAGGCGAGCGTCGGGGGCATGGGACCTTCAGGTCTGCGGAGGTCTTGGCGATGTGGTGATCTGGTCGATCCGGTTGATCTGGTGATCAGGTTGATCTGGTGATCAGGTTGATCTGGTTGATCTGGTGATCGTTGCGGAGTTTTGGCCGTCGCGTATGAACGGCCTGTGTCGATTCTGCCTCACTGTACGGTCGGTGCGAACCGGATGCCCGTCCGGGGCCTCCCAGGGCCGTCCGGGGCCGCCCGGTCGCACGGTCGGTGAGGGAGTCGGTGGGCGCCGGTGGCGGGGGCCTGGGGCGGAGCCGACGAGGGATTCAGCCGCGCAGGTCCACCAGGAGCGGGGGCGCGTGCTCGCCCGCCACGCTCGTCAGCGACAGCACCGCATGCCCCGGCGGAACCTCGTGGGCCAGTTGCGAGGCGGACCAGCGCTCCCGCTCGACCTGCTTGGTGGTGACGGCGTCGGTGGTCACCGCCTTGCCGGTGACCAGCTTGCGCAGCGCGTGGATCGCCCGGGTCATCGGCTGGTCGGCGAAGACGGTGTGCTTGGCGACCTCCTTCGTCTCCACCCACTCGGTGCCCCAGGCGTGCGCGAACCGGCTGCCGTCCCAGGTGGTCACCCCGGACAGCGCCATACGGCAGCCCACGGCCCCCAGCAGCGGCCCGTGCAGGGCCTCGGGCACGTCCGCGACCGAGCGCAGCGCGAGGACGACGCCGGCGTTCTGCGCGCGCAGCCGCTGGATGCGGCGCACCGACTCGGCCGTGACGCTGCCGGTGGCGTCGTCGAGGACCAGGCAGGCGAAGTGCGGGCGCCGGGCCTCCCGTACGACGCTGTGGAACTGGGCCAGGACCAGCCGGGTGACGATCCGGGACGCCTCCTCGTGTCCGCGCTCGGGCAGGTCGATGCGGACCCGCAGCGGATGGTGGGCGACGGCGCGCAGCGAGAACGGGCGGCTGCCGGTGGTGCTGCTGCCGAAGAACTCGGCGAAGACCGGCCGGTCGAGCAGGGCGAGCCGGTCGGCCAGGACCGGGCCGGCGTCCGCCGCGCTGCCGGCCTGCCGCATCCGGGCGTCCAGCTCACGGCGCATCACGGCGTGCGCGTCGGAGCGCCCGCCGGCGTCCTCGGGAGCGGGCTCGCCCGCGGCGAGCCCCGCCCGCAGGGCCGCGAGGGCCCCGGGGTCGCCCTCCAGCAGTTCACGCAGCACCGGCAGCGTCGGGAAGCGGCCGTGCACCGCCCGGTA
This sequence comes from Streptomyces sp. NPDC021356, assembly GCF_040641015.1. Lineage (NCBI taxonomy): Bacteria > Bacillati > Actinomycetota > Actinomycetes > Kitasatosporales > Streptomycetaceae > Streptomyces > Streptomyces sp. NPDC021356. The sequence continues at coordinate 12,045 of NZ_JBFACU010000052.1, forward strand.
GGGGCCGAGCAGCTGGGAGAGGGCGGTGGCGGCGCTCTGGGTGCCCACGGTGTCGAGGTCCCCGACCAGCGCCTCGGCCAGGAAGGCGGCGGCCTCGTCGGGGTCGAGGGACTCGGCGTACGGGTCGAGGTCGTGGGCGGAGGCGGGATCGCCGATCCGCACGACGACGTCGTACGCGCCGTCGGGGCCGAGCGGCGTACCGGCTGCGCAGACGGCGACGACCGCGCAACGGCCGGTCAGCGCCTGGAGGGTGAGCGCCTCGGTGACCGGCCCGACCACGTGCCGGGTCTTGCCGGAGCCGGGCGGCCCCACGAGCAGCAGCGAGGTGCCGAGCTGCTCCGGTCCGAGGGCGGCGCCGGCGTCGTGGTAGGCACGCGGTGCCCGCTCCCCCGCCACCCAGCGCCCGAGCCGTACCTGGCCTTCCAGCAGGTCGTGCCGGGCGGCGCGGGCGGGCAGGTCGCGCGCGCCGGACGGGTGGGTCCAGGCGGCGCCGCCCTGGCGCAGCACGGTGTCGGCGAAGACGGCGGGCCGCGCCTCGCGCCGCGCCGCGCCCCAGGCCCGCTCGACGCGGGCGCAGTCGACGTCGTTCATCCGCCCGGCGGCCACCTCGGCGGTGAGCACGTCGGCCGCCTGGTGGTGCCCGGCGCGCCGCAGCTCGGGCCACTGGGAACGGGGTACGTCGGCCGGCGGCGGCGCGGCGGGATCGGCGGCGGCCCGGCGCCGGGCGACCAGCTCCCGGACGTACGCCCACCAGCCGCCGAGCCGGGCGAAGGGCCAGAGGACCAGGAGGGTGACCAGGGCGTACAGGCTGTCGGTGAACAGCTGCGAGGCGAACAGGCCGTAGCCGCCCGAGACCAGGGCCACCAGGGAGAACAGCGGTGCGACGACCGGTACCGCGTCCCAGCCGACCAGCGGAAATGCCTCCGGGAAGACGAGGCTGAGGGCGCCGAGCGCCCCGACGGCGGCGAACAGGGCCCGGGAGGGCTGCGGGCGGAGGCCCACGAAGTGCCTTGCGACCTCGGGCCAGCTGCCCAGCCGTCCGACCGCGTAGACGAGCACGGCGAAGAAGACGCCGTCGTAGACGACCCGGGCCTCCCGCCCCTGCCACCCCTTCGGCGAGACGGTCCCGCCCCACCACCAGTCGTCCGGCGTGAACAGTTTCAGGGGGGCCGACTCGTAGGGCAGGGCGCCCTGCCGCCACAGCGACCACACCAGCAGGGCGACGACCAGCGGGATCAGCAGTCCGACGACGGTGATGGAGGGCAGCCGGCCGGGGGTGTCGTCACCGCCCTTGGGCGGCCGGTGGCCGAGGCGCCAGATACCCGGTGCGGCAGCCGGGCGGGACATGTCGAGCCAGTCGGCGACGGCGGCCCGCCGGGGGTGCTGAGGGGGCAGCTGAGAGGGCAGTGGTGGCAGTGGTGATTCGTACGGCGCCGGTGTGCCCGGTGGGCGTGTGGGCCGGGGCGGCATGGCGGGGGTGTCCCGCGGCGCCGCCGGGCGAGGCACCGGGTACGCGTGTTCCGGATGCGTGCCCCGGGCGTCCTGCGTCCCGTCGTCCATCTCCCCTGCCCCCTGAGCTGCCGTTCCGTCCACGGTTCCGTCCACCGTCAGCGAGTCAATCTAGCGCCCGCGCCAAGGGAGTTCACCGACCGTGCGGCAAGCCGCACGCCACGGCACCGCCACCCGGCACGCTCGTCCCCGCACCCCTTCTATATCCACCACGGACAACCGCGACCGCCGACAACGCCCACATGGAGCATGCCCACCCTCCTTCTGCCGCCCTAACCTGCGAGAAAAGGAGGAAAAGCGTCCAGAAAACGCCGTCCTCGACCAAGCCCCCCAACGCAAGATCTCTTCAGGGAGCCCCCATGACCGCACTTGAGCAGGAGCGCCGCGTCGTCACCGCCATTCCCGGCCCGAAGTCGCAGGAGCTGCAGGCCCGCCGTACGGCCGTGGTCGCGCAGGGCGTGGGCTCCACGCTGCCGGTCTTCGTCACGCGCGCCGGCGGCGGCATCATCGAGGACGTCGACGGCAACCGCATCATCGACTTCGGTTCCGGCATCGCCGTGACCAGCGTGGGCGCGTCCGCCGAGGCCGTCGTACGCCGCGCCTCCGCGCAGCTCGCCGACTTCACCCACACCTGTTTCATGGTCACCCCCTACGAGGGCTACGTGGCCGTCGCCGAGGCGCTGGCCGAGCTGACCCCGGGTGACCACGCGAAGAAGTCGGCGCTCTTCAACAGCGGCGCCGAGGCCGTCGAGAACGCGGTGAAGATCGCCCGCGCGTACACCAAGCGGCAGGCCGTCGTCGTCTTCGACCACGGCTACCACGGCCGTACGAACCTCACCATGGCGCTGACGGCGAAGAACATGCCGTACAAGCACGGTTTCGGTCCGTTCGCCCCCGAGGTGTACCGCGTCCCGGTCGCCTACGGCTACCGCTGGCCGACCGGTCCCGAGAACGCGGGTCCGGAGGCCGCCAAGCAGGCCATCGACCAGATCACCAAGCAGGTCGGCGCGGACAACGTGGCCGCGATCATCATCGAGCCGGTGCTCGGTGAGGGCGGGTTCATCGAGCCGGCCAAGGGCTTCCTGCCGGCGATCCGCCAGTTCGCCGCCGACAACGGCATCGTCTTCGTCGCCGACGAGATCCAGTCCGGCTTCTGCCGCACCGGCCAGTGGTTCGCGTGCGAGGACGAGGGCATCGTCCCGGACCTGATCACCACCGCCAAGGGCATCGCCGGCGGTCTGCCGCTGGCCGCCGTCACCGGCCGCGCCGAGATCATGGACGCCGCGCACGCGGGCGGCCTGGGCGGCACCTACGGCGGCAACCCGGTCGCCTGCGCGGGTGCCATCGGCGCGATCGAGACGATGAAGGAGCTGGACCTCAACGCCAGGGCGAAGGACATCGAGGCGGTCATGAAGTCCCGCCTGTCCGCCATGGCCGAGAAGTTCGACATCATCGGCGACGTCCGCGGGCGCGGCGCGATGATCGCGATCGAGCTGGTCAAGGACCGCGCGACCAAGGAGCCGAACCCGGAGGCGACCGCGGCGCTCGCCAAGGCCTGCCACGCCGAGGGCCTGCTGGTCCTGACCTGTGGCACCTACGGCAACGTCCTCCGCTTCCTGCCCCCGCTGGTGATCGGCGGGGACCTCCTGAACGAGGGCCTCGACATCATCGAGCAGGCGTTCGCGCGCATCTGAGCGGCACGTCCGCACGGGTGGCGCGGGGGGCGGCAGACCGTGTGAAGAAGGTGTGCGGGGTGGATGTCGGGTCGTCGATCGCCCTGTCCCGCGCCCCCGCCCTGCCGTAGGTTCTCTTCCAGATGAGAGATACACCCCGCCCGCAGGCGACTGCGGGCGACATCAGGCCGTAGCCTCCCCAGCTTCGACCTGGTCCGTGCCTCGCGCACACCACCGGAGCCCCCGGGCTCCGGGTCTCCTCACCGATCGGACGGTCGCTCGCCCCAAACCCCCCGGGGCGCGCGACGTTCCGGTCAGGACGGTCGCAATCGCATGGACGACCGCCCTTCGAAGGGCCGACGCAGAACCCCCCCTTTGCGCCGGCCCTTCGGCATGTCCGGGACCGGCCCCCGGCGCACCCGGCCCGCGGGCGCGGGGAGCCCCTTCTGCGAAGCTGTGTGCCGTGTCGAACCCTCGAACGAGCCTGGCGCCCCGGACGACCCGGACGACCGCGCTGATCGGGATTCCGGTCACGGTCGCGGCCTTCGCGCTGATCACCTGGCAGGTCATGGTCCAGGGGCCGCTGCTCGGTGCCGACCGGCGGGTCAGCCGTGCCCTGCTGCGCCCGGACCGTTTCTCCGAGGTGCTGTCGGACCTCGGGAACGTGCAGGTCGCCGTGCCCGTGCTGCTGGTGATGCTGGCGTACGTGGCGTGGCGGGGGCGAGGTTCCGGGGTGGGGCGGTGGTGGGGGCCGCCGCTCGCCGCGTCGGCGGTGACGGCGGTACTGCCCCTGCTGCTCGTGCCGCTGAAGGAGTGGATCGCGCGGCCGGGCACCCCCGCCGTGCCGCCGGGGACCGGGTACTTCCCCTCGGGGCACACGGCGACGGCGGTCGTCGCCTACGGAGGTGCGGTGGTCGTGCTGTGGCCGTGGCTGGGTACTTCGCTCGCCCGGCGAGTGGCGGTCGCCGGGGGCGCGGTGCCGGTGCTCGGGGTGTCGTACGGGCTGGTGCGGCGCGGCTACCACTGGCCGCTGGACGTGGTGGCCAGTTGGTGCCTGGGGGCGGTGCTGCTGGCGGTGCTGTCGGCGGTGCTCAGCCGAAGTACGCGTCGAAGTTCTTCTGGAACTGCCAGCCGCCGAAGCGGTCCCAGTTGATCGACCAGGTCATGAGACCGCGCAGCGCGGGCCAGGTGCCGTGGGTGGTGTACGAGCCGCAGTCGGTCTTCCGGGTCAGGCAGTCGAGGGTCTTGGTGACCTCGGCGGGGGCGACGTAGCCGTTGCCCGCCTGGGTGGAGGCCGGCATGCCGATGCCGATCTGGTCGGGGCGCAGCGGCGGGAACATGCGGGTGGTGTCCCCGGCCACCGGGAAGCCGGTCAGGAGCATGTCGGTCATCGCGATGTGGAAGTCGGCGCCGCCCATGGAGTGGTACTGGTTGTCCAGGCCCATGATCGGGCCGGAGTTGTAGTCCTGGACGTGGAGCAGGGTCAGGGCGTCGCGCAGGGCGTAGACGACCGGGAGGTAGGCGCCGCAGCGCGGGTCCTGGCCGCCCCACTTGCCCGTGCCGTAGTACTGGTAGCCCATCTGGACGAAGAAGGTCTCCGGGGCCATCGTCAGGACGAACTTGTCGCCGTACCTGGCCTTCAGGGTCTTCAAGGCCGAGATCAGGTTGACGATGACCGGGGTCGTGGGGTTCCTGAAGTCGGTGTCGTCGGTGTTCAGGGAGAGGGAGTGGCCCTCGAAGTCGATGTCGAGGCCGTCCAGGCCGTACTCGTCGATGATCCTGGAGACGGACGAGACGAAGGTGTCCCGCGCGGCCGTGGTGGTCAGCTGGACCTGGCCGTTCTGGCCGCCGATGGAGATGAGGACCTTCTTGCCCGCGGCCTGCTTGGCCTTGATGGCGGCCTTGAAGTCGGCGTCGCTCTCGACGCCGGGGCACTCGGTGACGGGGCAGCGGTTGAACCGGATGTCGCCGGAGGTGACCGAGGTGGGTTCGCCGAAGGCCAGGTCGATGACGTCCCAGCTGTCGGGGACGTCGGCCATGCGGGTGTAGCCGGAGCCGTTGGCGAAACTGGCGTGCAGATAGCCGACGAGGGCGTGGGTGGGCAGGCCCGGGTTCCCGCCGCCGCCCGGTCCGCCCGGGTCCGCCGCCGTCGTCGCGGTCACCGCCGCCGACTTCGCGGACTCGCCGGCGTCGTTCACGGCCGCGACCTGGAAGGAGTACGCGGTGGAGGGGGTCAGGCCGGTGACGGTCGCCGTCGTGCCGGTGGCCGACTGGACCTTCGTGCCGTCGCGGTAGAGGGCGTAGCCCGTCGCGCCCGTCACGGGTGACCAGGACAGGGCGACGCTGGTGGCGGTGACGGTGCCGGTCTTCAGGCCGGTGGGGGTGGCGGGCGGCTGCTGGCCGGGGGCGCCGCCGGGGCCCGTGAGCGAGATGTCGTCGGCGTAGTAGGCGCCGGTGCCGTACCAGCCGTGGGTGTAGATGGTGACCTTGGTGGTGGCGGCGCCGGTGCGGAAGGTCGTGGTGAGCTGCTGCCAGTCGGCGGCGGACTGGGTCCAGGCGGAGGTGTCGGTGGTGCCGGTGCCGCTCGCGCCGACGTAGACGTAGGAGCCGCGGACGTAACCGGACAGCGTGTACTGGGAGTTCGGCTGGACGGACACCGTCTGGGCGCACTGCGCGTTGTCGCTGCCGGCCGGGGTCGCCTGGAGCGCCGCCGTGCCCGCGTGGACGGGGCTGGTCACGGTCTTGCCGGTGGCCGTGCAGGTCCAGCCGTCCAGGCCGGACTCGAAACCGCCGTTGCGCGCGAGATCGGCGTCGGCCGCGCGGGCCGCCGACGCGAGCGCGGTGACGCCGGGCACGGCCAGGAGCGTGGCGGTGAGCCCGGCGAGCAGCCGGCGCGCGGCCGGCCGGTGTCGTCTGTCGCGTTCCACAAGTGCCTCCGGTCAGGGGAGTGGGGAGGGTGGAGCGCGCCCAATTTGGTCCAGACCAATGAGGTTGTCAAGACCTCTGACGCCACCTCTGACGCCACGCCTTACGCCGCCCCTGACGCCTTACGCCGTCCCCCGGAGCCCTACGGCATCCCGGAGCCCTCCCCCGCCCCGGACACCCCTGCGGCGGGCCCGACCCATGCCGCACCCCCCGCCCCCGGCTCCCGGACCCCAGCCCCCAGGCAGCGGGGCAGCGGGGCAGCGGGGCAGCTGGTCGCCCGCGCCCCGGCCCCCCGTCATTCGTCGTCATGTGTCGTCCCCCGGCGGCTCCGTCGCCAGGGACGCCGCCGCCTCGTGCATCGCGAGTTCCAGCAGGACCGGGTCGGTGAGGCTGCCCGAGCCGTCGGGCGGGACCAGCCAGCGCAGGGTGCCGGCGGTCCTGCCGGGGTACGGGACGACGATCCAGGTGCCGGGGCCGGCGCTGCGGATGCCGGTGCCGAGCCAGCGTGCCGCCGTGCCCGGCGGGACGAGGAAGCCCAGGCGGCCGTCGCCGAAGTCGGCGAGGACCGGGCCGAGTCGGTCGAGCACCCGGCTCAGCACGTCGAGCGTGGGGTAGCCGAGGTCGCCCGGCAGGATCAGGACGTCCCAGGCCTTGCCCGCGGGCAGCAGCGCGACACCACGCGGGTTGCGCTCCCACTCCCTGCGGCAGGCCCGGGGGTCCGGTGCGACGGATGCCAGCCACTCGACCGCCGTCTTCGTCCCGGTCATGGAGAGACCTCCCTCTTCGTCGTGGACGCGCGGTGTCGCGCCCACGAGGGAGAGGGAGGCCTCCGTCACGGCATTACGCGGGTTCGGGAACCGAGTCGGAGTGATGCAGGCCACATTGCCGATCACACCGGTGGGTCCGCCGGCGGCCCGCCGGCCCTCAGCTGTCGAAGCCCAGGCCCAGGCGGTCCATCGTGCGCAGCCACAGGTTGCGCCGGCCGTCGTGGGCGTCCGCCCGGGCCAGCGACCACTTGGTGAGCGCGATGCCGGTCCAGGCCAGCGGCTCGGGCGGGAAGGGCAGCGGCTTCCTGCGGACCATCTCCAGTTCGGTGCGCTCGGTGCGCTCGCCCGAGAGCAGGTCGAGCATCACCTCGGCGCCGAAGCGGGTGGCGCCGACGCCCAGGCCCGTGTACCCGGCCGCGTACGCCACCTTGCCCTGGTGGGCGGTGCCGAAGAACGCCGAGAAGCGCGAGCAGGTGTCGATCGCGCCGCCCCAGGCATGGGTGAAGCGGACCCCTTCGAGCTGCGGGAAGCAGGTGAAGAAGTGGCCCGCGAGCTTGGCGTACGTCTCCGGGCGGTCGTCGTACTCGGCGCGCACCCGGCCGCCGTAGGGGTAGACGGCGTCGTAGCCGCCCCACAGGATCCGGTTGTCGGCGGAGAGCCGGAAGTAGTGGAACTGGTTGGCGGAGTCGCCGAGCCCCTGGCGGTTCTTCCAGCCGATGGACTCGCGCTGGGCGTCGGTCAGCGGCTCGGTCATCAGGGCGTAGTCGTAGACCGGGACGGTGTACGACCGGACGCGCTTGACCAGGTTCGGGAAGACGTTGGTGCCCAGCGCGACCTGGCGGGCGCGGATGGCACCGTAGGGGGTGCCCACGCTCATCCCGGCGCCGTACGGCCTGAGGGTGAGCGCGGGGGTGTGCTCGTGGACGCGGACACCGAGCCGCAGGCAGGCGTCCTTCAGGCCCCAGGCCAGCTTGGCGGGGTGGAGCATGGCGACGCCTCGGCGGTCCCACAGCCCGGCCTCGAAGGTGGGTGAGGCGACCTGCTCGCGCACAGCGTCCCGGTCGAGCAGTTCGAGGCCCTCGGCGAGGCCCTTCTGCTCCAGCTCGGCGTGCCATTCCCGCAGTTCGCGGGCCTGGTACGGCTCGGTGGCCACGTCGATCTCGCCGGTGCGCTCGAACTCGCAGCCGATGCCGTGACGGGCGACCGCCTCCTCGATGGCGTCGAGGTTGCGGGCGCCCAGCTCCTCCAGCTTGTGGATCTCGTCCGGCCAGCGGGTGAGGCCGTTGGACAGGCCGTGGGTGAGGGAGGCGGCGCAGAAGCCGCCGTTGCGCCCGGAGGCGGCCCAGCCCACCTCGCGGCCCTCCACGAGCACCACGTCCGCCCGGGGGTCGCGCTCCTTGGCGATCAGCGCGGTCCACAGTCCGCTGTAGCCGCCGCCGACGACGAGCAGGTCGCAGGTCTCCGCGCCGGTCAGGGCCGGCTCGGGGCGGGGGCGGCCGGGGTCGTCCAGCCAGTAGGGGGCGGGCTGTGCCTCGGACAGTGAACCGGTCCAACGGGTCATGGCGCTCGGGGCCATGATTTCAACTCCCCACAGGGTCGTGTTTCAGGGGTATTCCGGAGCCGTCATGCTTTCTGCCTGGTACGGCGATTGCCGATGACCATGGAGACGAGCACGAACAGTACGGCGATGACGAACATGGCCGTACCGATGACATTGATCTGAACGGGTGTGCCGCGCTGTGCCGAACCCCAGACGAACATGGGGAAGGTGACGGTGGATCCCGCGTTGAAATTGGTGATGATGAAATCGTCGAAGGAGAGCGCGAAGGCGAGCAGCGCGCCCGCGGCGATTCCGGGAGCCGCGATCGGCAGGGTGACCCGGACGAACGTCTGGAACGGGCCGGCGTAGAGATCCTGCGCGGCCTGTTCCAGTCTCGGGTCCATCGACATCACGCGGGCCTTGACCGCGGTGACGACGAAGCTGAGGCAGAACATGATGTGGGCGATCAGGATGGTCCAGAAGCCCAGCTGGGCACCCATGTTGAGGAAGAGGGTTAGCAGCGAGGCGGCCATGACGACCTCGGGCATCGCCATCGGCAGGAAGATCAGCGAGTTGACGGCCCCGCGGGCGCGGAAGCGGTAGCGGACCAGCGCGAAGGCGATCATCGTGCCGAGGATCGTGGCGCCCAGAGTGGCCCAGACGGCGATCTGGAGGCTCAGGGAGAGCGATCCGCACATTCCGGCGACGCCGCACGGGTCCTTCCACGCGTCGGTGGAGAACCGCTGCCATTCGTAGTTGAAACGGCCCTTGGGTTTGTTGAAGGAGAAGACCGTGACGATGACGTTCGGCAGGAGGAGGTATCCGAGGGTCAGGAGTCCCGCGATGACGACGAGACGGCGCTTGAGCCAGGTGACGAAGGGCATTTAGACGAGATCCTCCGTCCCGGACCGGCGGATGTAGACGGTGACCATGACGAGGATCGCGGCCATGAGGATGAAGGAGAGGGCGGCGGCCGTCGGATAGTCCAGGATCCGCAGGAACTGCGACTGGATGACGTTGCCGACCATGCGGGTGTCGGTCGAGCCGAGCAGGTCGGCGTTGACGTAGTCGCCGGCGGCCGGGATGAAGGTCAGCAGGGTGCCGGAGACCACGCCCGGCATGGAGAGCGGGAAGGTGACCTTGCGGAAGGTGGTGACGGGCCGGGCGTACAGGTCGCCCGCCGCCTCGTGCAGCCGCCCGTCGATCCGCTCCAGCGAGGTGTACAGCGGAAGGATCATGAAGGGCAGGAAGTTGTACGTCAGTCCGCACACCACCGCGAGCGGCGTCGCCAGCACGCGGTCGCCGGAGGTCCAGCCGAGCCAGTTGGTGACGTCGAGGACGTGCAGCGCGCCGAGGGCTCCGACGACCGGGCCGCCGTCGGCGAGGATCGTCTTCCAGGCCAGGGTGCGGATCAGGAAGCTGGTGAAGAACGGCGCGATCACGAGGATCATGATCAGGTTGCGCCAGCGGCCGGCGCGGAAGGCGATCAGGTACGCCAGCGGGTAGCCGAGCAGCAGGCACAGGATCGTCGCGGAGGCCGCGTACAGCACCGAGCGCAGGAACTGCGGCCAGTACTCGGACAGGGCGTCCCAGTAGGTCACGAAGTGCCAGGTGACCTTGTAGCCCTGTTCCAGGGAGCCGGTCTGCACCGACGTGGAGGCCTGGTAGATCATCGGCAGGGCGAAGAAGACGACCAGCCACAGGATGCCGGGCAGCAGCAGCCAGTACGGGGTGAGGCGGCCCCGCCTGCGCGGCGGCTTCGCCCGGGGGGCGGTGGGCGCGAGCGGGGGCGGCGCCTCGGTGACGGCGGACATCAGGCGGCGTCCTCCTCGGCCGGCCCGGCACCGGCGGAGCCCGTCGTCCCGGCAAGCAGGGACTGGGCGGCGTCCAGGCCGAAGGTGTGGGCCGGGTTCCAGTGCAGGACCACCTCGGCGCCGGGCACCAGGCGCGGGTCGCGGTCGATGTTCTGGGCGTAGACCTCGAAGTCGGCGCAGAGCGGGCTGTCGATCACGTACTGCGTGGAGACGCCGATGAAGCTGGAGTCGGCGATCTTGCCGGTGATGCGGTTGCGCCCCTCGGGGATGTCGCCCGCGTCGTCGGCGTGGGTGAGGGAGATCTTCTCCGGGCGCACCCCGGCCAGCACCTTCCCGCCGGGGCCGGCCGGAGCCGGACAGCGCGCCTTGGGCAGACAGAGCTTGCCGCCGCCGGCCCTCAGCACGACCTCGTCGCCGCTCGCCGTGTCGACCTCGGCCTCGATGAAGTTGGAGGTGCCGAGGAAGTTGGCGACGAACGTGGTGCGCGGGTTCTCGTAGAGGTCGTTGGGCGAGCCGAGTTGTTCGACGCGTCCGGCGTTCATCACGGCGACCGTGTCGGCCATGGTCATGGCCTCCTCCTGGTCGTGGGTGACGTGCACGAAGGTGATGCCCACCTCGGTCTGGATGCGCTTGAGCTCCAGCTGCATCTGGCGGCGCAGCTTGAGGTCCAGGGCGCCCAGCGGCTCGTCGAGCAGCAGCACCTTGGGGTGGTTGATCAGGGCGCGGGCCACGGCGACGCGCTGCTGCTGGCCGCCGGAGAGCTGGTGCGGCTTCTTGCGGGCCTGCTCGCCGAGCTGGACGAGGTCCAGCATCTCCTCGACCTGCTTCTTCACGCTCTTGATGCCGCGCCGGCGCAGGCCGAAGGCCACGTTCTCGAAGATGTCCAGGTGCGGGAAGAGGGCGTAGGACTGGAAGACCGTGTTCACCGGGCGTTTGTAGGGCGGCAGGTGGGTCACGTCCTGGTCGCCGAGGTGGACGGTGCCCTGGGTGGGCTCCTCCAGGCCGGCGATCATCCGCAGGGTGGTGGTCTTGCCGCAGCCGGACGCGCCGAGCAGGGCGAAGAAGGAGCCCTGCGGCACGGTCAGGTCGAGCGGGTGCACGGCGGTGAAGGCGCCGTAGCGCTTGCCGATCCCGGTCAGGCGGACGTCACCGCTGGTGTCCGTCGCGTCAGTTGTCGTCTTCATGGTCGTCACGCCCCTGTGAGCTTCGCGAACTTCTCTTCGTAGGCCGCCTCTTCCTTCTCGCCGAGCGCGCGGAAGGCGTGGGACCTGGCCGCCGTGGCCTTGTCGGGAATGATCAGCGGGTTGTCCGCCGCCGACTTGTCGATCTTCGCAAGGTAGGGCTTCACGCCGTCGACCGGAGAGACGTAGTTGATGTAGGCGGCGAGCGCGGCGCCCTGCTCGGGCTCGTAGAAGAAGTCGATCAGGCGCTCGGCGTTGGCCTTGTGGCGGGCCTTGTTGGGGATCAGCATGCAGTCGGTGGCGGTCATGTAGCCGGCGTCGGGGATGAGGTAGCCGACGTCGGGGTTGTCCGCCTTGAGCTGGACGACGTCACCGCCCCAGGCGAGGCAGGCGGCCAGGTCGCCCTTGCTGAGGTCGGAGGTGTAGTCGTTGCCGGTGAAGCGGCGTATCTGGCCCTTGTCCACGGCCTTCTGGACGCGGGCGATCGCCGCGTCGTAGTCGTCGCCGGTGACCTTCGCCGGGTCCTTGCCCATGTCGAGCAGGGTCATGCCCATGCTGTCGCGCATCTCGGACAGGAAACCGACCCGTCCCTTGAGCCTGGGGTTGTCGAGCAGGTCCGAGACCGATCCGACCTGGATGCCGTCCAGCGCCTTCTTGTTGTAGGCGATGACCGTGGAGACGCCCTGCCAGGGGTAGGAGTAGGCGTGCCCGGGGTCCCACTCGGGGCTGCGGAACTGCTCGGCGAGGTTCGCGAAGGCGTGCGGCAGGTTGGCCGGGTCCAGTTTCTGCACCCAGCCGAGCCGGATCACCCGCGCGGCCAGCCAGTCGGTGAGGACGATGACGTCACGGCCGGTGTCCTGGCCGGCGGCGAGCTGCGGCTTGATCTTGCCGAAGAACTCGTTGTTGTCGTTGATGTCCTCGCTGTACTGGACCCGGATGCCGGTGCGCCGGGTGAACGTCTCCAGCGTCGGGTGGTGCTTGCCGCTGTCGTCGACGTCGATGTACTCGGGCCAGTTGGAGAAGTTCACGGTCTTCTCCTCGGCCGAGCGGTCCTCGGTGGCGGTGCCGCCCTGCGTCCGGCCGGCCGCCGGGATGCCGCAGGCGCTCAGCGCCCCGAGTGCGCCCGCCGTGAGCGCGCCGCCCGCGCCGGCGCGCAGCAGCGATCGGCGGGTGGGGGCGGGCCTGCCGCCCGGCAGACCCCGCCCCGCGGCGTCCGGTCGGGCCGGTGGCGGGCGGTCGGGCTCGTACTGCTCCATGCGCGTGGTGCCCTTTCGGGAGGATTCGGCCCGACGCGGGCCGGAGTTCGGCTATCGGTCTCCGAAGATCGTGCGGTGCCAGTCCTTGCGGACCACCGCGGTGTTGTCGAACATGACATGCTTGACCTGCGTGTACTCCTCGAACGAGTACGCGGACATGTCCTTGCCGAAGCCGGAGGACTTGTACCCGCCGTGCGGCATCTCGCTGATGATCGGGATGTGGTCGTTCACCCACACGCAGCCCGCCTTGATCTCCCGGGTGGCGCGGCCCGTGCGGTAGACGTCCCGGCTCCAGGCGGAGGCGGCCAGGCCGTACGGGGTGTCGTTGGCCAGCGCGATCCCCTCGTCGTCGCTGTCGAAGGGCAGCACGACCAGCACCGGCCCGAAGATCTCCGCCTGGACGATCTCGCTGTCCTGCGGGGCGTCCGCGACCAGGGTGGGCCGGTAGTAGGCGCCGCGCTTCAGGTCGCCCTGCGGTGCCTCGCCACCGGTGACCACGCGCGCGTAGGCGCGCGCCCGGTCGACGAAGCCGGCGACGCGGTCCCGCTGGACGTGCGAGATCAGCGGGCCGAGGTCGGTGCCGGCGGCGAACGGGTCGCCGAGCCGGACGGTCTCCATGAGGGCGGCGGTGCGCGCCACGAACTCCTCGTAGAGGGGGCGCTGCACGTACGCGCGCGTGGCGGCCGTGCAGTCCTGGCCGGTGTTGATCAGCGCGCCCGCGACAGCGCCGTTGACCGCTGCGTCCAGGTCGGCGTCGTCGAAGACGACGAAGGGCGCCTTGCCGCCCAGTTCCAGGTGGAGGCGCTTGACGGTGGCGGTGGCGATCTCCGCGACCCGCCTGCCGACGCCCGTGGAGCCGGTGAAGGAGGTCATGGCCACGTCGGGGTGGCCCACCAGGTGCTCCCCCGCCTCCTTGCCGGTGCCGGTGACGACGTTGATCACGCCGTCCGGGAGGCCCGCATCGGTGGCCGCCCGGGCGAACATCAGCGAGGTGAGCGGGGTCGGCTCGGCGGGCTTCAGGACGATGGTGTTGCCCGCCGCGATCGCCGGGAGGATCTTCCAGGCGGCCATCTGGAGCGGGTAGTTCCAGGGCGCGATGGAGCCGATGACACCGATGGGCTCGCGGCGCACGTACGAGGTGTGGTCGCCGGAGTACTCGGCGGCGGCCTGGCCCTGGAGGTGCCGGGCGGCACCGGCGAAGAACGCCGTGTTGTCGATGGTGCCCGGCACGTCGAACTCACGGGTCAGCTTGAGCGGCTTGCCGCACTGGAGCGACTCGGCGCGGGCGAAGTCCTCGGCGCGCTCGGCGAGCACGGCGGCGAAGCGGTGCAGCGCGTCCGACCTCTCACCGGGCGTCGCGCCCGCCCAGCCGGGGAACGCGGCGCGCGCGGCGGCGACCGCGGCGTCGACGTCCTCGCGGCCGGCCAGTTCGTAGGTGAGGACCTCCTCGCCGGTGGCCGGGTCGATCACGGCGTGGGTACGGCCGGACGTGCCCTTCGTCAGGCGTCCGGCGACGAACTGCGCGCCCTCGGCGAAACGCTCCTGTGCGGGGAATCGTTCCGGGGTGGCGGTGCCCGGTCTGTGCATGTCGCTCTCCTCCGCCGTCGCCGCTGTTCAGGGGCGGGTGGCGTAGCTTCAGCTCGATTTGAGTGCCGATCCTGACAGAGCACCCGGGAGCCAACAAGTGATTCCGTTGTTGCCTTTTGGTTACGCGACGGAATCTGTCGACCAGGTGTCGAGTCGGCACGGAAAAGGCAGGACGGAGTGTCAGTGGTGCGTGCCACACTCGCGTGCATGGGGAAGATCGACTCACAGGAAGCCCTGATCAGAGAGGTTCGCGCGGGGGCGAGGACCAGGTACCTGTACTTCTGGGGGCACCGGCCGCGGCCGGACGGACAGGTGGGCGCGAGCTGCCTGAGCCAGTGGTGGCCGTCGCCGTTCACGGTGGACGGGGTGACGTACGCGACCGCCGAGCACTGGATGATGGCGGGCAAGGCGCGGCTGTTCGGCGACGCGGAGGCGGAGCGGCGGGCGCTGGCCGCGGGGCATCCGGCACAGGCGAAGAAGGCCGGGCGGCTGGTGCGCGGCTTCGACGACGCGCTCTGGGCGCGCGAGCGCTTCCGGATCGTGGTGGAGGGCAGCGTCCACAAGTTCGCCGCCCATGCCGGGCTGCGCGCGTTCCTGCTGGGGACGGGCGAGCGGCTTCTGGTGGAGGCGTCGCCGCTGGACCGGGTGTGGGGCATAGGCCTGACCGCGGACGACGAGGCGGCGGCGGACCCGAACCGCTGGCGGGGCCCCAACCTGCTGGGCTTCGCCCTGATGGAGGCGCGGGAGCGGTTGCGCACGGGACAGGAGGGGGTGGCCGTCTGAGGCGGCGCGCGGCCGGGCCGGGGCCGGTGCCGGCGGGCAGCCCGGCAGGGGCCGGTGCCGGCGGGCAGCCCGGCAGGGGCCGGTCCCGGCGGGCAGCCCGGCAGGGGCCGGTCCCGGCGGGCAGCCCCGCAGGGGCCGGTGCCGGTGGCCGGCAGGGGCGGCCGGTCCCGGTGGGCGGCCGGCCCCTGCGGTGTGTCGGTGGTGCGGGGCGGCGGTGCTGCGATGTGGCGGGGACGGTCAGAACGTGCCGGCGCTGCCCATGATGCTCGCGAAGACCAGGATGCCCAGTAGCGGCAGGACCACCGTGGCGATGATGCCGCAGACCAGACCGCCCGTCGCGGCGCCCTTGTTGGTGGCCTCCCCGCGGTTGGCCTTGCCCCGCCCGATGGCGCCGAAGATGATCCCGAGGATGCCGAGGATGATCCCGAAGAACCACAGGAAGAAGGTCAGGCTGCAGACGACGCCGATGATGCCCAGCACCAGTCCCGTGGTGCCCATGCCGTTGCTCGGCTGCATCGGCATGCCGTAGCCGGGGGCCTGCGGGTAGCCCACGGGCGGCGCGGCCGGATAGGCGGGGCCGGACTGCGGGTAGCCGTAGCCGGGGCCGGCCTGCGGGTAGCCGTAGCCGGGCGCGGGCTGGCCGTAGCCCGGCGCGGGCTGCTGCGGCGGCTGGGACGGCGGTCCGAATCCGTCCGGTGCGGGCTGGGTGTTGGACATGGTGTGGTTTCCCCTCCGTTGACAGTCAGGGCATCGTAATGCCCCTGTTCCGCGCGGTGGATGGGCGCGGACGGCACCGTCCCGCGCGGACGCCCGCACGCGCGGGCCGGTCCCGGCTCCGGTCGCGTCTCCGGTCGGTGGACGGCCGACGGACGGCCGACGGACGGCCGGATCCGGGCCCCGGTCTCAGCGGTCGGCGAGGACCGTCGCGGACGGGCGCGCGGCGCCGTCGTAGGAGTACGGGTCCGAGGTGCGGGACTCGTGGACGGCGGTCGCGATCAGGACGACGTAAACGACGATCATCGCGATGCCCAGGACGATCCCGATGATGCCGGTGACGAAGCCGGCCTGGGCCTGGCCTCGGTTGTCGGCCTCGCCCCGCTCCGCCCTGCGACGGCCCTTGACGCCGAAGACCACGGCGAGGATGCCGAGCACCACCGAGACCACGCCGTACAGGCAGAACAGGCAGCAGGCCAGGATGCCGAGCACCATGGCCGCGATGCCCATGCCGTTGCGCGGGGCCGGCGCCATGCCGGGCCAGCCGTAGGCCGGGTAGCCGGGGTAGCCGGGCGCGCCGGGATAGCCGTAGCCGCCGGGACCCGCGGAGGGGGCCGGACCGGTGGGCGCGACGGGCGGCGGCGGCACGGCGAAGTCACCGGCCGCAGCGCCGGGAACGGCGTCCGCGGGAGCGCCGGGCGGGACGTCCGCGGGGGTGCCGTGTCCCGGCGGCGGGAAACCGGGGGGCGGGGTGGCCGGCATCGCGGCCATGGTGGCCTGGTCGTGCACGGAGGGCGGGGCCGCGGGCGGCTGCTCGGGCGCGGGCGGGCGCTTCTCCAGCGAGGAGCCGCTCTCCGGCGGGGCCCACGGGTTGTCGCCGGACCCGGCGTCTTCGCCCGCCCGTGTTCCGTCCGTCATGTTCTCCGGTCCCCCTCGGTCGATCGTCAGGACATGCTAAGGCCTGGGCTCACGGCCGTTGCCCGCCGGGCGGATCATGCTCCGCGACCCCACGGCACGGCGGCCGGGCCTGCGCCTACGATGGCCGTGCTCATCGATCAGCCGATCACCCGCGCCGCGTGCCCCAGGGGCCCGCGGCGCCGTTCCCGGGGAGGGACACCTTGACCGACCAGCACGCACCCCGCGATCCGCACGCCTTCATCGCCGGACTGCCCAAGGCCGAACTCCATGTGCACCACGTCGGCTCCGCCTCCCCGCGGATCGTCTCCGAACTGGCCGCCCGCCACCCCGACTCCAAGGTGCCCACCGACCCCGAGGCGCTGACCGACTACTTCACGTTCACGGACTTCGCGCACTTCATCCAGGTGTACCTGTCGGTCGTGGACCTGATCCGCACCCCCGAGGACGTGCGCCTGCTCACGTACGAGGTGGCCCGGGACATGGCCCGCCAGCAGGTGCGCTACGCGGAGCTGACCATCACGCCGTTCTCGTCCACCCGGCGCGGTATCGACGAGCGCGCGTTCATGGACGCCATCGAGGACGCCCGCAAGGCTGCCGAGGCGGACTTCGGGACCGTACTGCGCTGGTGCTTCGACATCCCCGGCGAGGCCGGGCTGCTGTCGGCCGAGGAGACCGTGCGGCTCGCCACCGACGACCGGCTGCGTCCCGAGGGGCTGGTGTCGTTCGGGCTCGGCGGCCCCGAGATAGGCGTGCCGCGGCCCCAGTTCAAGCCGTACTTCGACCGTGCGATCGCCGCCGGGCTGCACTCCGTCCCGCACGCCGGGGAGACCACCGGCCCCGAGACGGTGTGGGACGCGCTGACCGAGCTGCGCGCCGAGCGGATCGGCCACGGCACCAGCTCGGCGCAGGACCCGAAGCTGCTCGCGCATCTCGCCGAGCACCGGATCGCGCTGGAGGTGTGCCCGACCTCCAACATCGCCACGCGGGCCGTGCGCACCCTGGACGAGCACCCGATCCGGGAGTTCGTACGCGCCGGGGTGCTCGTCACGGTCAACTCCGACGACCCGCCGATGTTCGGCACGGACCTCGACAGCGAGTACGCCGTCGCCGCGCGGCTCCTCGGCCTGGACGAGCGGGGCATCGCCGAGCTGGCCAAGAACGCGGTGCACGCCTCCTTCCTGGACGAGGCGGGCAAGGCGCGGATCGCCGACGAGATCGACGCGTACACCGCGCGGTGGCTCGCTCCCTGACCGCATCGGAGGGCGGCCGGCGGCCGGGGACACAATGGGCCCATGCAGACCGTGACGGCCGTGGCGCACCGCGGCGACCCCTACCGCTTCCGTGAGAACACGATCGAATCGCTCCGCTCCGCGCTCGACCGGGGCGCGGACGCGGTCGAGATCGACGTACGGCTGACCCGGGACGGCCTTCCCGTGCTGCTGCACGACGACTCGCTGAAGCGGCTGTGGGCGCACGACCGGCCGCTGCGGTCGCTCTCGGCCGAGGAGGTGCAGGGGCTCACGGACGGCGGGGTGCCCACGCTCGCGCAGGCGCTCGCCGCCACGGAGGGCCACCGCGTGATGATCGACCTGCCGGGGGCGCCGGGAGCGCGGGCGGTGGGGCGCGTCGCCGGGGTGGTCCGGGAGTGCGGGGCGCAGGACCGCGTCTACTACTGCGCGGGCCCCGAGGCGATGCTCGCGGTGCGGGCCGCGCAGCCGTCCGCGGAGATCGCCCTGACGTGGACCTCGCTCGCGCCGCCGCGCCCCGGGCTGCTGGACGCGGTGCGGCCCAAGTGGCTCAACTACCGCTTCGGTCTGGTGGACCGGGACCTCGCGGCCCGGGTCCACCACGGCGGCCACCTGCTGTCGGTCTGGACCCCGGACACCCGCCGCTCGCTGCGCCGCCTCCTCGCCCTGGGCGTGGACTCCGTCACGACGAACCGCGTCGACGTGCTGTGCGCGCTGCGCGGCCGGGGAGGTGCGGGCGGGGTCAGGCCGGTCTGACGAGGCGTACGTCGTCCACGCCCAGCAGCCCGAGCAGCGGCACGTTCCCGGTGTGCTGTCCGGGGTCGACCACCAGGCCGGCGTCCCGCACGAGGTCCAGGAGGAGTTCGGCGAGCGGCATGACCATGTGCCGGCCCCAGCAGCGTTCGGAGGAGTGCCCGAAGGGCAGGTAGCCCGGGGTGTTGTCGGGGTCGAGCGTGTCCCAGCGTTCCGGGCGGAAGGCCTCGGGGTCCTCCCACAGCGCCGGGTCGCGGTGGGAGAGCAGCGGCAGCAGCAGCACGTCGTCGTCCGCGCCGATCCTGTCGTCGAGGGCGGGGTACTCCGGGGAGGCGTTGCGCAGGATGTTCCAGGAGGGCGGCAGCAGACGCAGCGACTCGTGGATGATGTTGCGGTTGGACATTCCCTCGTCGAACGGCGAGCCGAGCCAGAGCGCGTTGGCCACCAGCGTGGAGACGGTGAAGCACACCGGGGCGGCGGCCCTGCGGTACATGCCCATCGCGTACCGGCGTTCCTGGTAGCCGGTGGCGTTCGCCGCCCGCTCCCCCAGTCCGGTGAGGCGTCCGCCGCCGGGGCGGGGCCAGCCGGGCAGTGCCGCGCCGACAGCGATCACGGACCAGGTGAGTTTCGTGGTCAGTTCGAGGTTGCGGCTCATCAGCATGCGCAGCCTGGGCGGGTCCTGACCGAGGATCAGGTCGCGCAGGAACAGGTGCCCGGTCAGGGGCCAGGAACCCGAAAGGTCGACGTGCTCGGGCAGCGGCCGCTTCAGCGCCTCGCGGACGTCGTTGCCGACGGTCCGGGTGACCGAGGAGGCCTCGGTACGCGAGATCGAGCGGCCCTGCAGGGGCTTGAAGGTGGGCCGTTCGGTCTCCGTGGCGCGCCGGGCGGCGAGGATCCGGTCCGCGATCCGGGGTCCGGCGACGCCGATGGTGTCGGGTTCGAGCCGGAAGAGGTCCTGGCCGAGGTGGTCGTGCAGGAGGGCGGCCAGCCGGGGGGCGAACACGGTGGTGCGGGTGCGCGGCACGGATGACAGGGGCATGGGTTCTCCGGAAGGGGCGGTGGGAGCCGGTGCGGTGCCCCCGCCGGACGGCCGGGCACCGTGGTCCGGATGCGTGGACGAGTGCGGGTGCGCACGTGGTGCGAGTGCACGGGTCACGCGGTGGACAACGATGTCCGCGGCCGTACGGCGGGGGCGCCGCGCGCCGGATCAGTACCAGATGTACCAGGCGCTGGCCTTCAGGCTCTTGCGGGCCGAGACCTTGTTGCGGACGGCGAAGAGAAGCTTCATGAGTGCGTTTCCTCTCTGGTGGGGCTGAGGCACACGACCCTGCGTGGCCGGTGTTCCGGGAGGACCCGGGGGCTGTTGAAGATCGCGTGCGGTGGCTCGGAGAGCACTGCCCAGGATGACAACCGGATAATCACTACGCTGTTCAACGTGTTCAACGGGCGGTCGGTACGGCTACACAGTGCACTGTCCGCCGGTACGGGCGGTGTTGACCGGGAGCGCCTCCAGCCGCTTGATGCGCCTGCGTACGCCGTACAGCGGAATGACGCCGAACACCCCGAAGGACATGTCGATCAGCGTCCACCAGAACGGGATCCCGCGCAGCGGTCCGCAGACGAGGGCGAGGGGCACGATGCCCACGCACGCGATCATCCCGAACTCCACGACCCAGATGTTGCGGACCGGGTCCCGGTAGGGGCCGTAGAAGGCCACCGCGATGACCAGGTGGGCGAAGGCCAGCCAGTCCGTGCCGTACAGCAGGAACGGATAGTCGGCGTCGGCGGTGTCGAGCCCGCGCCGCACCCGCTCGGTCCAGCCCATGAGGGCGGGCAGGTGCTCGGGCACCGACAGGGCGCGCAACGCGCTTTCGGCCCAGTGCAGTTCGTGGACGAGCGGGAAGGCGGTGGCCCCGCTGAGCGCGAGGCAGACGACGAACACGACCAGCCGGACGCGGATGCCCTTCAGGAGGGCGGCTCTGTCGCTCATGGCAGGAGCGTACGCCGGTGTTGAACGTGTTCAAAACTTGGGTCGGCGAGTCCTCCCTCCACCGGCCGCGGGGCCCTCTTCCGGGTCAGGGCGGCGCTGGGGAGGGGCTGTTGGTCAGCTCCTGACAGCCGGAAGGTGACAACGGGGCCCACCGGCTCGCCGACCGCCCGGGATCGGCCCGGGACCGGCCCGGGCCGGCCGGGGCAGGTCATTCCCCGGCCAGGGCCTTGCTCAGCTCGCCGCGCCGCCGGATGCCCAACTTCTTGTAGGTGCTCGTCAGATGGGTCTCCACGGTGCGCCGGGCCAGGTGGAGCAGATCCGCTATCTCGGTGTTCGTGCGGCCGTCGGCCGCCAGCCGGGCGATGCGGCGCTCGCTGCCGGTGAGCGAGCCTGAACCGCTGCGGACGATCGCGGGACGGCGGGCGCCGCCCGCGCGCAGGGCCTGCTCGGCGAGCGTCCGCAGCCGCGGCGCGCCCAGGCGTTCGGCGCGTTCGGCCGCCTCCCGCAGGCAGGCGCGGGCCCGGACGCGCTCCCCCGCCGCGGTCAGCTGCCGGCCCTGGGCCAGCAGGGCGGCCACCAGTTCAGGCCCCGCACCGGCCGGGGCCTGCCGCAGCAGCCGTACGGCGTCCTCGGCCAGCCGCAGGCCACGGCGCCCGCCGGTGGCCTCGCCCAGCACCCTGAGCGCCCGGCCGACCGTGCGGGGAGTGCCCCACACGCGGGCCAGCCGCAGCTCCTCCTCGGCCAGTTCGAGGGCGTCCAGGGGGCTGCCCAGCGCCAGCCGGCACTCGGCGGCGGCCGAGCGCCAGGGGGTGACGACGGGGCTGACCACCTCGCGGGCCGACTGGCGCCGTCCGCACTCCAGGAAGTCGTGCAGCGCCCCGGCCGGGTCCCCGGCGGCGGCGCGCTGCACGCCGCGGGCGTACAGGAACCGGTTCAGCTCCCAGGAGTCGGGCACGCTGCGCAGGTCGAAGCCGTCCGCGAGGCTCCGCGCCTCGGCCGTACGGTCCTGCTCGACGAGGGCGAGCAGGGTGTGGGCGTGCACGTTGCCGGGCCCGGTGACGTGGACGGCGGGCGGCTCGGCCGGGAGCCGTCCGTAGGTGCCGCGCGCCGCCGCGATGTCGGCCCGGGTGTTGAGCAGCGCCTCGTGCATCGGGTGCAGCAGGCCGGGCCGATGACCGGACAGCCCGCGGTCCACCAGCCGGTCCGCCTCGTCGAGTTCGTCGGCCCACTGGGCGACCGCGGCGGCCGTGCCCAGCAGGAACGGCTCGGTCAGCGGGTGCGCGGGCTCGGCGAGCAGCTCGCGCACCTGCCGCATGGCGTCCTCGGCCGAGGTGAGCCCCGCGGTGGCCGCGTACCGCACGAGCAGCATCCGGGCCGCCGCGCCGACCGGGTCGGGCGACTGGCCGGCGCTCTCGCGCAGCACCCGGTACACCTCGCCACGGACCGTCTGGTCCCGGTCGGCCAGCAGCGCGGAGGCACTGTGCAAGGTGGCCACCAGGTCGGGCCGGTCGGCGAGTTGGGCCACCGCCGCGCACAGCACCTCCACGGCGGCGCGCGGCCGGCCGCGGCCGGCGAGCGCGGTGCCCAGGGCGACGGCGGCGCGGGCCCGGTCCTGCGGGGCGCCGGGCAGCCGCAGCGCCTCGTTGAGCCGGGGGATCCCGGAGGCCGACTCGTCCCCGGCGCACTCCAGGGAGCCCAGCTCGGTCAGCAGCCGCTGCCGGCGCGGTTCGGGCAGCGGCTCGTCCAGGGCCCGCCGCAGGAAGGCCATGGCGTCGGTGGCACGCCCCTCGCCCAGGGCGAGGGAGGCGGCGTCCTGGAGCACGCCCACCGCCCAGAGGGCGCCGACCGGTCCGGACCGGAGCAGCTGCCCGGCCACTGTCTCGGTGGGCGCGCCGTGGTGCAGCATCGCCTCGGCGACGGCCTGGTGCGCCGCGCGCCGCCGGGCCTCGGGTACGCCGGTGAGCACCGCGTCCCGCAGCAGGGGGTGGGCGTAGCGGGGCCGGCCGCCGGGCGGGGTGCGCAGCAGGCCGAGCCCGGTCATGGCGGTGAGCCAGCCCGTCACGCGGGCCGGGTCGGCGCCCGCGAGGTCGGCGAGCAGCGCCACCGACTCCTCGGCGGCCCGCGCGCCGGCCCCCGACGGCCGCCGGTCGCCGGGCGGGGTGTTCCGGCGGTCCGGGCCGTCGTCGAGGACGGCCAGGGCCCGCGCCACCTCGGCGGTGCCGTCTCCGGCGCTGTCCAGCCACCACGACACGGCGGCGGGGTAGGCGCCGGGGTACAGCGCCGCCGACGTCTCGGGCACGGCGGGGTGCCGGGCCGGGCCGCCGAGGTCGTCGAGAAGGGCGCGCAGCAGCAGCGGGCTGCCCGCCCCGGCCCGTACGCAGTCCTCGACCCAGGCGGCGGGCGCGGCCGGGAACCGGGCGTACACCAGGGCGGCCGCCGCGCCCGGGGTGAGCGGGGCGAGGGTGTGGGTGCGCACCAGGGCGGGCGAGAGGGTGTGGGTGAAGCCCGGGCGGGGCTGGTCGACGTCGTACTGGCTGCGTTCGGTGACCACCAGCAGGACGGGTAGCGCTAAGCGGTCCAGGTGCCGGGCGGTCTCCACGAGCCAGCGGTGGGAGGGCCCGTCGGCGAGGTGGACGTCGTCCACGGCCACCAGCAGCGGCGATTGGGCGGCGTACGCGCTCAGGGCGCGCCACAGCAGTTCTGCCCGGCCGCGCTCGTCGCCGGGGCCGTCTGGGCCGCCGGACGCGTCCGGTCGGCCGTGCTGTTCGAACCCCGGTACGGCGCCCAGGAGTTGGAGCGCGGTGGCGTACGGCAGACCGGCGTCGGTGGGGGCGCAGCGGGCGCGCAGCACGCGCATGCCGTGCCCGGCGGCGGACCGGGCAGCGGCCTCCAGGACCGTGGTCCGTCCGGTGCCGGTGGCCCCGCGCAGCAGGACGAGGCCGCCGGACCCCGCCCGGGCGCGCTCGGCCTTGGCCGCCAGCAGCGCCGCTGCCTCCCGGTGTTCGGGCGGCAGGTCGCGCCACCGGTGGTCGTCCGGTCGCTCGGACGGCGTGGGGTGCGGCTGGTGGGCACGTTCTTCGGGCGGCACGGGGTGCGGCTGGTGGTCCCGGTGTTCGGGCACCGTGGCATGCGGCTGATGGTCCCGTAGGTCGGGCGCCGTGGCATGCGGCTGATGGTCCCGTAGGTCGGGCGCCGTGGCATGCGGCTGGTGACCCCGTTGTTCGGGCAGCCGGGCGTGCCGTTGCTCGGCCGGCCGGTCGTAGGGTCGCTCGCCGGGCCGGTCGGAAGGCCGGTCGGAAGGCCGGTCAGAGATTCGCTCGGTGGGGTGGCCGGACAGCCGGGCCTGCGGGTGCTCCCAGGGGCGGCCGGGCAGCGTCGCGGACGAGGGACCCGAGGACCGGTCGGACGAGGGACCCGAGGACCACTCGGACGAGGGCCCGGGAAACCAGTCGGAGGAGGACCCGGAAGACCCGTCGGACGAGGGCCCGGAAGGCCGGGCCGCAGGGTGCTCGAAGGGCCGCGCCGGCGCATGGTCGGGCAGCCGGACGGAGGGCCGTTCGGGCATGTGGTCAGTCCCGTGGTCGGTCGGGTGGTCGAACGGACGCGTGCGCAACTGCTCGCACGGGTGTTCCCGACGCGGTCCCGGCAACGCTGCCATCCCTGCCTCCTTGCTCGGACGTGACGCCCTCCGCACACCAGGACGTCCCCCACCGGCCGCCGGTGACGTGACAAGTCCCACTGCACCCGACGGCCGGGCAGAGGGAACCGCCCGGGCGGTCACCGTCGTGGTGTACGTACGCCTGTTCTCGTGGTGCGGCTCGTGGTGCTCCACGATTGTGCGGACCCCCGCCACCACAGGAGTGTGGTGAGCACACGCCAGTCACCGCCCCCACAGAGGTGACGGGCACGTGGACATAGGGGAAACCGTTGCTCAGCTCATCGCGGACCACGCACCCCGGCACCGCCGGTTCCGCCGACCGCATACCGGTCGTGGTGCACGCCACGGATCCGATCCTGCGTGAAGGGGTGCTGAGCCAGCTGCGCCGGTTCCCCGAGGTCGAGTTGCGGGAAGAGACCGGTTCGGGCCCCGGCACCGTGGCGCTGCTCGTGGACGACACGCTCGACGAGGCCGCGCTGACCCGGCTGCGCCGGGTCGTGCGCAGCGAGGGCGCGCGGGCCGTGGTCGTCGTCAGCTCCCTGCGCGAGGCCGAACTGCTCGACGTGATCGAGTGCGGCGTGGGCGCCATCGTGTGGCGCCACGAGGCCGGCGCGCACCGTCTGGTGCAGGCCGTGCTCGCCGCGGCGCGCGGCGACGGCGACCTGCCCGCCGACCTGCTCGGACGCCTCATCGACCAGGTGGGCACCCTGCACCGCAACGCCGCCGGCCGGGCCGGTGCGCCCGGCTCCGGGCTGACGCCGCGCGAGGTCGACGTGCTGCGGCTGGTCGCCGAGGGGTTCGACACCGGGGAGATCGCCGGCAAGTTGTCCTACTCCGAACGGACCGTCAAGAACGTCATCCACGGGCTGACCACCCGGTTGCACCTTCGCAACCGCGCGCATGCCGTCGCCCATGCCCTCCGGGAAGGCTACATCTGACCGAACGGGCACTCGAGGCCGCCCCCCGGGGCAGCGGTGTCTGCCTGGCCCCTGTCCCCGCCGCTCCTGCGCGCGGGGGCAGGCGCCGGGGCATGATCGGACACCGCGTGGCGGCCGGCCCCGGGCGCCGGGGCGAACACACGAGCACGGGCCCAGGCACGGGCCACAGTCACACGGGGCCAGAACGCGGACCACGGGACGCGGGCCACGGAACGCGGAACAGAGCACGGCAGGGCGGGAGCACGACGGTGATCCACGAAGTGGACGAGGTCCTCAAGACCCTGCTGGGCGGCGGCGCCCTGACGGGATCCGGGATCGAGGTGGTCCTCGACGCGCCCACCCGCGACTGGGCCGCCCGGCGCAACGCGCCCACGATCAACGCCTACCTGTACGACATCCGGGAGGACGTCAACCGCCGCCAGCGCGGTCACATCCCCGTGACCGACGAGCGGGACGTGGTCGTCAAACGGCGCCAGCCGCCGCGCTGGTTCCGGCTCTCGTACCTGGTGACCGCCTGGACCAAGCAGCCGCAGGACGAACACCGCCTGCTGTCCGCGGTCCTGGCCACGCTGATCCCGCGCGAGGTGATCGCGCCCGGTGAACTCCCCGCCGCGCTCGGCGCGCTGGGTCTGAGCGTGCCCGTGTCGGTGGCCGGCATCCAGACGGAGTCCCGTTCGCTGGCCGAGATCTGGTCCGCGCTCGGCGGTGAACTCAAGCCGTCCCTGGACGTCGTCGTCACCGCACCGTTCCCCGCCTACCCCGAGTACGACGCCGGACCGCCCGTCACCGAGGGTGCCGCCGTCCGCGTACGCACCCTGGACGGCGGGGCCGGGACGGAGGAACGCGCGCATCGGCCGCGGCAGGTCGCCGCGATCCGCGCCGCACGCGAGGCGGCCCGGCGCCGCCGCGGTCCGGGAAGGGCGACATGACCGTCTCGCAACAGGCACCCGCGCAGCCGGTGCCGGCGCCCGCCGACGCGCTCCTCGACCGCCTCGCCGTGCTGCGCGACCGGGTCGCGCTGCTGGTCGGCAGGCGTTCCGCCGACGACCCCACGGCCGCCGACCCGCTGCGCGGCCTGTACCTGTCCGAGGACGCCGTACGGCACCTGCTGCGCGTGGCGGAGTCCGAACCCGACCCGGCGTCCGAGCCCGACGCGGTGTCCGACGACCCGGCCGGTGCCGCCGCCACCGCCGCCCTCGGCTCTACCGCCGCCACCGGCTCTACCGGCGCCACCGGCCCTGCCGGTGACCGGCTGGCCGGGCTGGCCGCGCGGTTCGGACTGGGCGACCTGGACACCGCCCTCCTCCTGGTCGCCCTCGCGCCCGACCTGGACCGCTCCTTCGAACCGCTCTACGGCTACCTGAACGACGACGTCAGCCGCCGGCGGGCCACCGTCGCCCTCGCCCTCGACCTGTGCGGCGTCCCCGCCCACTCGGCGCCCGCGCGGGCCCGGCTGCACCCCACCGCACCGCTGACCGCGCTCGGGCTGCTCGTCGTGGAGGAGCCGGAACGCCCCTTCCTCAGCCGCTCGTTGCGCGTGCCGGACCGGCTGGTGGCCCATCTCCTCGGTGACGACACCCACGACCCCGACCTCGCCGGGCACCTGCGCTCGCTGCCCGACCCGCCGTGGCCGGACGACACCGTCGGCACCGACGGCGCCGCGGACGACGGCGGGGACGAGGAGTTCACCGTCCTCGCCCGGCGCCTGGCCGCCCGGCTCACCGCCGCGCCGCCGCCCACCGCCTACCTCCGCGAGGGCCGCGAGGGCGACGCGCTCACCTGTGCCGCCGCCGCGCTGCGCACGGCCGGCCTGGCCGCCCTGCACTTCACGGGGCCCGAGGACCACGTGCCCGGCCTGCTGCGCGAGGCGCGGCTGAGCGGACGGGTGGTCGTGGTCTCGGCCCTGCCGGAGCAACCGGCCCGGATCGTGCGCGAGCTGGCCGCCGCCACCGACGTACCCGTACTGATCGCCGGCTCCCGGCCCTACGACCCGCTCTGGTGCGACGACGACGCGGGCGACCCGCTCGTCCTGGAGGTGCCCCCGCGCCGTGCCGGGGCGCTGCGCGCCTGGTCGGCCGCGCTCGGCGAGGAGCCCGGCTTCGACCTGGCCGCCACCGTGGCGCCGTACCATCTGGCCGACGACCGGATCGCGCGCGCCGCCCGCGCCGCCCGCGCCCTCGCCGCCTTCGACGGCGTCCCGATGGCCCCGGCCCATCTGCGCGTCGCCGCGCGCCGGCAGTCCGCGTCGGGGCTGGAGCAGCACGCGCGCCGCATCCGGCCCGCCGTCGACTGGAGCGACCTGGTCCTGCCCGAAGGGCCCCTGGCCCAGCTGCACGAGCTGGCCCTGCGGGCCCGCCACCGCGACCGGGTCCTCGGCGAGTGGCGGCTGAGCGCGGGCGGCGGCCGGGGCCGGGGCGTCCTCGGGCTGTTCGCGGGCGAGTCCGGCACCGGCAAGACGCTGAGCGCGGAGGTCGTCGCCGCCGAACTCGGCCTGGACCTGTACGTCGTCCAGCTGTCCTCCATCGTCGACAAGTACGTCGGCGAGACGGAGAAGAACCTGGAGCGCATCTTCGCCGAGGCCGACCGCACCGACGCGGTGCTCCTCTTCGACGAGGCCGACGCCGTGTTCGGCAAGCGGTCCGCGGTGAAGGACTCGCACGACCGGTACGCCAACATGGAGAGCGCCTACCTGCTCCAGCGCCTCGAGTCCTTCGACGGCATCGCCCTGCTCACCACGAACCTGCGCGCCAACATCGACGAGGCGTTCACCCGGCGCCTGGACCTGGTCGTCGACTTCCCGTTCCCCGACGCCCGGCAGCGCCTGGCCCTGTGGCGGCACAGCCTGTCCCACGTGCCCTGTGCCGAGGGCGTCGAACTCGACGCGGTCGTCGCCGGTTTCGAGCTGGCGGGCGGCTCGATCCGCAGCGCCGTGGTGACCGCCGCCTACCTCGCCGCCGGCCGCGACGGGCTGGTCACCTCGGCCGACGTGCTGGAGGGCGCCCGCCGTGAGTACCGCAAGGCGGGCCGGCTGCTGCCGGACGAGGGCTCCTGGTAGACGCCGGGGAAGCAGCGAGAAGGGGTGGGGTGGGGGGGGCCCCGGGGGGCCCCCCCCCCCCCCCCCGACAGCCGGCGGGGGGGGTCACGCCCGGCGGAGAAGTGGGGGGGGGTTGTGCAATAGGGGGGGT
>NZ_JBFACU010000053.1:0-36601 GCF_040641015.1 Streptomyces sp. NPDC021356
CAGCGCGGCTCGAACGAGAACACGAACGGGCTGCTGCGGCAGTACTTCCCCAAGGGCACCGACCTGTCCGTCCACACCCCCGAGCACCTGGCCGCCGTCGCCGACCAGCTCAACCGCCGCCCACGCAAAACGCTCGGCTGGGAAACCCCAGCCGAGCGCCTGCATAAACTGCTCGCAGCCTGATCAGCACGACCACGTGTTGCAACGACTCCCAGAAACCGCCTCTCGGCGGGGGCACTTCGGCGGTTGCTCTTTCCGTTCAGGCCAGGGCGAACTTCTGGGCGCCGGAGTTGTTGCAGTCCCAGATCTGCAGGCGGGTGCCGTTCGCGGTGGCACCTGACGGGGAGTCGATGCACCGGCCGGTGGTCGGGTTGGACATCGAGCCATCGGCGTTGGTGACCCAGTTCTGGTACCCGCCGCCGTTGCAGGTGGCCAGCTGGAGTTTCGTGCCGGCCGCGTTGACACCGCCCGCGATGTCCAGGCACTTGCCCAGCGTGCGCAGGGTCTGGCCGTTCCAGGTCCACTTCTGGTCGAGCGAGGTCCCCTGCTGGCAGTCCCACAGCTGCACCGCGGTGCCGTCGCCGCCGGTGTCGTCGCCGGCCACGTCCACGCACTTGCCCCCCGGACCGTAGATCGGGGTGCCGATGGCGAACTTCTGGGCGCCGGAGTTGTTGCAGTCCCAGATCTGCAGGCGGGTGCCGTTCGCGGTGGCACCCGATGGCGAGTCGATGCACCGGCCGCTGGCCGGGTTCCGCAGCGAGCCGGCGCTCTGCCGCACCCATGACTGGTAGCCGCCGCTGTTGCAGGTGGCGAGCTGCAGCTTCGTACCGGCGGCGCTGTCGCCGCCGGCGATGTCCAGGCACTTGCCGAGGGTCTGCAGGGTCTGGCCGCTCCAGGTCCAGTGCTGGTCCCTGGCCGCCGACTGGCAGTCCCACAGCTGCACCGCGGTGCCGTCGCCGCCGGTGTCGTCACCCGCTACATCTACGCACTTGCCGCCCGGACCGCTGATCGTCTGGCCGCTCACCGAACCGCCGCCACCACCGCCGCCGGAGCCGGGCGCCTTGTTGTAGACGGCCACCGAGTCGATGACCAGCTTGCCGCCGGAGACCGTGGACGCGTTCGGGCCCCCGCCGAAGGCGTCCGGGAAGCCGCCGCCGATCGCCAGGTCGTAGATGATGAAGAAGGGGTGGTCGACCGCGTCGGACCAGGTCGTGGCGTCCACCTGGTTGGCCTTGACGGTGAAGAAGTTGTTCCCGTCGAGAAAGAACCTGATCTGCTCCGGCGACACCGAGCGGTCGATCTCCGCCGCGTAGTCGTGGAACCCGCTCTGGCAGCCCGAACAGGCGCGTTCACCCGAACCGATGCCGGTCGACTCGTTGCACGGCCCGCCCGGGTTCACACCGCAGTGCAGGGTGCTGAAGACGGAGCTGCGGCCGTTGATGTCCTCCATGATGTCGATCTCGCCGGACTTCGGCCAGGTCACACCGTCGCGCAGGGGTGCGCCGAGCATCCAGAACGCCGGCCAGTAGCCCGCGCCGTTGGCGGTGGTGACGTTGGGCTGCTGGAGGACGGACTCGATGCGTACGACTCCGCCGGCCGGGGCGCCGAAGGACGCCGACTGGGTCTCCACGCGCCCGGAGGTCCATCCGCCCCGCGGGTCGGAACCGGAGTGCAGGGCCTGGAGCACCAGATGACCCTGGCCGTCGTAGTAGACGTTCGAGGTGCTGTTGGTCATGGTCTCGATCTCACCAGTGCCGAAGTTGCTGCCCGGCCCGGTGTCGTACTTCCACAGGCTCTGATCGATGCCGGTGCCGGACGCGCCGTTGAAGTCGTCGCTCCAGGTGAGTGTGAAGCCCGGCGGTGTCGGGGGCACGGCGGCCTCGGCGTCCAGCGTCGCGGTGACGGTGGCCGCCACCGTCATCGCGACGACGGGAACCAGGGTGAGCGCTCTCTTCCACCTGCTGCGCCGCGGCCCTGCGAAACTCAAGCGCATATGTGTGACCTCCGGAGAAAGGGCGTGATCGCTGGGTGCCCGCCTTGCCGCCCCTGGCGGAATTCAGAGTGTGTGGTTGCTGGAGTACGTCAGTCCGTGTCGCTGAACAGGCGTCTCAGAAATGTCATGACCACAGCATGTCGACGGGGTCGATGTTCGACAAGACAACCGGCAGGTAAACCTTTTTACAGCGCACGCGAACATGCCTTTTCGGGACCATGTCGGGACACGGTAGAAGCACGTGCTGTTACTGCTCATTTCGGAGTGAGGTGAGGAGTCGTCCCCAGCAGGTGATGCGCACGTCGCGGCGGTCGACGCCGGTCGCAGGGACGGCACGGACGTCGGCGGATCCTCGCCACTGTCCGCTGGTTCGGCGATCCCCGTCGCCCGTACAGGCGAAGACCCGACGGTCCTGCCGGGTCGGCTCCGCGGGCGGACGCCATCCATGTCCGAGACGCATCACCGGACACGGTGACCAGCAGCCGCGCCCCTGATCGCGCGACCCCCAGATCGTCGCTGATCGGCGTCAGCAGTCCGACGGGCAGCAGCTCTGTGGTGACGGCGGCGAAGGTCGTGGTGGCGAGAACGAGCAGGCCGGTCCGGCGCAGGGCCGGCGGCGTCGTGGGCGGACCGGCCCGATCCGTGCGGAGCGGTGCGCTCAGGCCGACGTGGCGGGGAGTGCGGCGAGGAACTCGCATATGTGGCGGAGCCAGGTGGCCCGGTCTGCCGGGTTCAGGATGTGGGCGGCGCCGGGCAGTTCGATCAGTCGGGCGCCCGGGAGGCCGGCAGCCGCCAGACGGCGCGAGCTGTCGGGCAGTACCAGTCGGTCGCCGGTCGGCGCCACCACAGGGTGGGGGCGGACACCTTCGCGAGGTCGGCCCGGACGTCCACGCGGGACACCAGGTCGAAGTGGTCCAGCATGCCCGGCGGCATCGCGGTCAGGGCCTGGGCGGCCGGTTCGTCGAGGGCGGCCGGTTCGAGGTCCGCCAGGTCCGCCAGGTCCGCCAGGTCCGCCGGGGACATGCGGGACAGGAGGGCGAGCCGTGCCACGTCCTCCCACTGTCCCGCGGCTGCCAGGGACTTGATCAGCTGAGCGGCGAGCGCCAGTACGGGGCCGGCGGCAGCGAAGCCGGCGGTGAGGACGAGGGAGGGAACCGCTCAGCACTCCACCGGCGCACTGATGATCGTTGCCCTGGCCCAGGAAACCGGCGTACCGCGCAACGCGCTCAGCCAGCGCCACCTCGACCTCGAGAACGACTTCTGCACGCAGGTCAGGGCGCGCGCACAGACGTCGGACTCCGAGATCCGCCTGCGCCGGCCGATCGTCGAACTGAGGGAACTCCGTGCCAAGGACGTCACCGGACTGGAACAGCTGTGGATGGACGTCGAGCACCTCGTCCACGCCGTGAGCCAACTGACCGCACACAGCCAGCAGTTGCTCCACCCCTGTCGCAGCCCGACTTCCGTGTCCGGGCGCTGCCGGCCCAGCCACATCCGGGCCGAAGCCACTGAGTCGCTGAATACGTCCGCTGCAGGTGATGGCTTGGCCGCAGAGCACAGCGACCGGAGGGACGAAAGGCGTACCCGCTCATTCGCCGTCCGCGGACTCGGAGGCGGGCCCGTCCTGCAGGAGGAACCGTCCGTGGCCGGATGAGGAACCGGGTCGAGGTCACAGCAATCGGTCGACGAGCCCGTCGACGTAGTCCGGAGTGAGCGGCACCATGCCGAACAAGACGCGGATGTACATCGGGGCCAGGATGTGGTCCAGCACGTCGAGCACGTCGGGTGCGTGCTCGCCACGGTCGCGGGCGCGATCGAGCATGGACTGCAGTTGCCGGGTGCGTTCGGCGCGGAGGCCGGCACCAGCCTGCAGGCCCTGCTGGCCGCTGCTCGAGAGGGCGACGGCCAGGTGCAGCACCGCCGGTCCGTCGGGTCCGGTGATCTCGCGGGCCACTTGGGCCGCGTAAGTGCGCAGGTCGCCGGCCAGGCTCCCGGTGTCGGGCATCGGCGACTGCGCGTTGAGGCGGGTGAGTGCCACGTCGGTGAGCAGGGTTTCCAGGTTGCCCCACCGGCGGTAGATGCTGCTGTCGGCCACGCCTGCCCGGGCTGCGACCTCGCTGACGGTGAAGTTGCCGTAGCCGCGCTCGCTGATCAGCTCGGTGACTGCCTGGTGCACCTGCGCGCCGACGCGTGCGCTGCGCCCGCCGGGCCGTCGGGCTCGCTGTTTCTCGTTCACGCTCCTCACATTAACGCAGTCGGTACTTGCGTTTACGGCGCAAGTCCTCTTACAGTCGCCTAACGCAGTCCACAACTGCTTTAGGGTGCTCGGTGTAGCGCAACCTGCGTCGACCGTGGCCGAGCGCAACTGACGATCGAGGGGGACTCATGGCTGCATCGCATGCGACCGCAGGCAGTCGATCAAGCCGGACCGTGCTGCTCACGGTGACCTGCCTGGGCCAGTTCATGGTCCTGCTCGACAACACGATCGTCGGCGCGGCGCTGCCTGACATGCAGCACCGGCTGCACACGCAGTTGACCGGTCTGCAGTGGATCGTCGACGCGTACGTACTGCTGGTCGCCATGCTGCTGCTGTCCGGCGGAATCTTCGCCGACCGGTTCGGTCGCAAGCGCGTGTACCTGACCGGCGTGGCGGTGTTCACCGCCGCGTCGGTGGTGTGCGCCCTCGCGCCCTCGCTCGGCTGGCTGATCGTCGGCCGGGTGCTGCAGGGCATCGGGGCGGCGGCGCTGAGCCCCGCCTCGCTCGCCCTGCTCGCCGCCGCCCATCCCGTGCCGCGAGAACGGATCAAGGCGATCGGGCTGTGGGCCGGACTCAGCGGAATCGGTCTGGCCGCAGGCCCCGTGGCTGGCGGCGTGCTGACAGAGGCCTTCGGCTGGCCCGCCGTCTTCCTGGTCAATCTGCCCATCGGCGTGGTCCTTGTGCTGGTCGGTCTGCGCAGCCTGGAAGAGACCCGCAATCCGGGCGCCCCCGCGATCGACGTCCCGGGGACGGTGCTGTCCGTCCTGGGGGTGGGGGCGCTGACCTACGGGCTGATCGAGGGCGGTGCCCGCGGTTGGACCTCACCGGTGATCCTGGGCAGCTTCGCCGCCGCGGTGATCCTCCTCGCCGCCTTCGTCGCCGTCGAAGCGCGTCGTTCCGCTCCGATGCTGCCGCTGCGGCTGTTCCGGCAGCGCCTGTTCACCGTGTCCAACGCCGCCATGACCGTGGTGGGGTTCGCGCTCATGGGTTCGTCGTTCTTCTTCTCCCAGTTCTTCGTGTACGTCCAGGGCAGCTCGATCCTCCGCGCCGGCCTGCAGACCCTGCCGGTGTCCCTCGCCATGGTGATCGTCAGCCCGTACGCGGGCCGGCTCGCCGCCCGGTACGGCTTCCGCGTCGTGGTCACCGCCGGGCTGGCCCTGGCCGGCCTGGGACTGCTGGCGCTCGGCATGGTGCACGCCGACACCGGTTACGCGAACGTGTGGTGGCGGCTGGGACTCGCCGGCATCGGCTTCGCCTTGACCCTGTCCCCACTGACGGGAGCCGCCATCCAGGCGGTCAGCCCGCAGGAAGGCGGCCTCGCGTCAGGCATCAGCAGCACCACCCGGCAGATCGGCGCGGTGCTCGGCGTGGCGGTACTCGGAGCCGTCGTCCGCTCCCGGCAATCCGGCGGCGCCTCCTTCGAGACCGGCCTCAACAGCGCCTTCGTCGCCGTCGGCACCGTCACTTTGGCCACCGCCGTGTTCACCGGTCTGTGGCTGGCTGGGTCCAAGCCCGCGGAAGGTTCCGCGGCGCCGCGACGTTCCACTGATCCAGGTGCGGTCACCGCCTCGGACGAGGCGTCCGTGAACAGCCGTTGACCATGACAGACTCTCCGGCCCGGCGACGCCCCATCAGGGCCGTGGGCGACATTCAGCAACCACGCAAAGCACTCCGACCGTGTCCCCTGACCCGACCACCGCGCACCCGCTGCCCGCCCACGAACGCATGGTGTTCCTCAACCCGCTGGTCACCTCACCGAAGATCACCGTGGGCGAGTACGTCTACTACGACGACCCGGACGGCGCCACGGACTTCGAGCACCGCAACGTCCTCTACGCCTACGGTGTCGATCTTCGTTCGGGTGCCGAACGAGCCCTTGCCGTTGCCGTTGTTGCGCCATAGGGTGCCGGATGTGTCGCGGGAGACGAGGTCCGCCTCGCCGTCGCCGGTGTTGTCGCCGACGCCGACGACGACGTCGTACGACGCGCCCCAGCCGGTGGCCACCTCCACGCGGGCCTTGAAGACTCCGGTGCCGGTGCCGGTGCCGTCGTGGCGCCACAGCGTGTTGGAGCGGTCCTGGACCAGGAGGTCACCGCGGCCGTCGCCGTTCAGATCCTGCGAACACCCGCACCGTCTGCGTCACCGTCGGCGCCGGTCCCGAGCCGTCGGCCGGGGTGGCCGTCAGCCGGAAGGTGTACGTGCCGTTGGGGACGAGCGCCCTTGGCGTCCCGCTCGTCCCAGCGTGCCCTCAGGCTGCCGGCCACCGCGCCGCCGGAGAGCGTACGGACCGTGGCGCCGGTGGCCTTGCTGGTGAGCGTGGCCTTCCAGGAGGCGGCGGGCTTGGAGAGCGGTCCGCGCCACTGCCACCACGGGCTGGTGGCCGGGCGTGGCCCTCCCGAACCGGTTCAGGGTTGCCCGTAGCCCGTAGCCCGTAGCCCGTAGCCCGTAGCCCGTAGCCCATAGCCCGTGGCCCATATCCATAGCCCATGGCGCCGCGCCCCAGGGCGGCCCGGGACCGCCCACGCCCGGCCTTCGAACCGCCGCCCCAAAGGCGTCCTGGAGCCGTTCAAGGCATACCTCGACGCCTGTTTCGCCGAGGCGCAGAGCCGGGGCAGCGGCACCCGGCTGTTCCTGGACATCCGGCCCTCGGCGGCTACCGCGGCAGCCGCAGCCGCCTGTTTCGCCCCTGTACGCGGGCCCAGGTGCGAGCGCGTCGAATCGCAGCGGCACGAACCGGGCTTCTCCCGCCGATGTGCTGGGACGTCTGCTGTTCCTTCTGAGCCCCCTGCGCCCACGCGTCCGGCTCATCCCGGAGGCGGAGGCCGGGGCGACGGGGTCTGAGGGGTGCGGCCGGGGGCGCAGGTCGCCTCCGACGAGGTTACGAACCCCGAGTGAACGCGGTGGCGTGGTCGGTGGCCCACTGGCGAAACGTTCGCGGCGCCGTCCCGAGGATGTCGGCCACCGCGGTGGTGATGTACGCGGGCTGTCCGACCGCCGCGCTCCATGCGGCGAGCAGCATGTCGATGACCGAGCTGGGCGCCGTACCCTCCGACAGGCTTCGGAACTCGTCCGGCGTCATCTCCTCGAACGCGATCCGGCGCCCCAGGGCGTCACCGATGACGTCCACCTGCGCGGCCTGGGGCAGTGATTGGGGGCCCGTAAGGACGTAGTCGCCTCCGGCGTATCCGTCCTGACAGAGCGTCCGTGCCGCGACGGCTGCCACGTCGCGGTCGTCGACCGGTGCCGTCTCGGCAGCGCCGTAGGGCCACCGGACTACCTCGTCGGCCCGGATCGCGGGCGCCCACCAGGCCAGCGAGTTCGACGCGAGCATCCCCGGCCGGATGATCGTCGACTCGAGTCCGGCGGCCGCGATCAGCCGCTCGATGTCGGCGTGCAGCACCGCCATGGGGTTGGGCTGCTGGAAGAAGGGATGCGGCGTCTGGTGCGGGGAGGAGAGGAAGACGACCCGCCGCACGTGGGCTGCCAGCCGCTCGATGACTGCCGCGGCGTTCCGAGGTGGGGCGGTCCAGACGAGGAAGACCGCACCGGCGCCATTCAATGCCGGGTCGAGCGACTCGGGCACGGTGAGGTCGCCGGTGACGACCTCGGCCTTCGCCGGCAGCGTCGCCGCCGCCTCGGAACGGTGGGTAAGGGCGCGGACCGGCACGCCCGCGTCGAGGAGTTGGTCGATGACGACGCGGCCGACCCGGCCCGTCGCCCCGGTTACCAGCACGGGAGGAATGTCTGTCCGGTTCATGCCGCCCATAAAAACGTTACTAGGTTAAAAAAGCAACTCAGTCATGAATGTTGCAGTGGTCAGATGAACGGCCGACAGGGCCGCGGGCCCGCAAGAAGGCGCGGACGCGGGACGCCATCGCCGACGCGGCCATCTCGCTGTTCCTGGAGCACGGCTTCGACCGCGTCTCGGTCGACGACATCGCGGCGGCTGCCGAGATCTCCGAGCCGACCCTCTTCCGGTACTTCCCCACCGAGGAAGACCTGGTGCTGCACCGGTTCGCGGACCACCAGGGCGAAGCGGAACGCGTCGTACGTGACCGCAGTTCGGGCACCAAGCCGGTGACGGCGCTGCACCGGCGTTTCCAGGCAGGCCTCGACCCACCCGGCTGTCGCCGCCTACCAGCCCGTGCGGTACACCGTCTGTCACGTGGGCGGCGGGCGGAAGGTCTCCCGCAAGACCTCCACCCAGGGCAGCGACTGGGCGAGCCAGTGGTACGAGACGCGGCCGGAGACGACGATCTGGTCCGGACCGGCGGCGGCTTCGGCGAGGGACAGCCGGATCGACCTGTTCGGGCTGGATCCGGCCAACCAGCTCCTGCATGTCACCGCTTCCGCCGGCGGGGGCTGGGGGCCGTTCAAGGCGATCGGTGGGAACTTCCAGGGCACGCCGGCCGCGGTGTCGTGGGGTACCGGCCGGCTGGACGTCTTCGCGCGCGGCGCGACCTCGAACAAGCTGTTCCACCGCACCCGGTACGGCACGCAGTGGCACCGTACCCGGACCGACCTGGGCGGCAGCCTGCTGTCGGG
The DNA here is from genome assembly GCF_040641015.1 of Streptomyces sp. NPDC021356. Classification (NCBI taxonomy): domain Bacteria; kingdom Bacillati; phylum Actinomycetota; class Actinomycetes; order Kitasatosporales; family Streptomycetaceae; genus Streptomyces; species Streptomyces sp. NPDC021356. The sequence goes on from NZ_JBFACU010000053.1 coordinate 8,796, forward strand.
TCCCGGCGCGGCGTCGTGGGGTCCGAACCGGCTGGATGTGTTCGCCAAGGACCGTGAGCACCATGTGGTGCACAAGTCCTGCGACGGGGCCAGCTGGTCGGACTGGAGCGACGCGCTCGCAGGACGATCCAGCCGCTGACATCGTCGCGCAGCAGACCTGCTCCGACACCTGCGGTGCGCAGTCGGTCGAGCGTGCTTGCCATCTCGTCACGGGCCCCGTCGAAGACGGGTGAGTCCGCCGCGGTGGTGCTTTCCAGGGGGCCAAGGCCCTTCTGTCGGTCCGTGGCCCGGTCTTGTCCTTGGCCAAGGGGTCATGCCGGCCCGAAAACTTTGCCAGGGTTGAGAATCCCGGCCGGATCGAGAGCACGTTTCACCGCGCGGTGCATCTCCAGGACGGCCGGGCCGAGTTCATGGGTGAGGCCGGGTCGTTTGAGCAGTCCCACACCGTGCTCACCAGTCACCGTCCCACCCAATTCAAGGGCGTCCGCGATGATGTCGTCGAACGCCGCGCGAGCCCGGACCTGAGCCGCCGCGTCACCGTGTTCCGTCACCAGCAGCGGATGCAGGTTGCCGTCGCCGACGTGCGCGATGTTGGCGATGGTGATCCGGTGCCTCTCCGCGGTCCGGTCGATGCGGGCCAGCATCTCCGCCACCGCCCCGATGGGCACACAGACGTCCTCGGTGAGTACCGGCCCCAGCCGCTCGAGCGCGGGGAAGGCCAGCCGGCGGGCCGTGAAGAGCATCTCGGCTTCTTCCTCTGTCTCCGACCGGTCCGCCCAGGTAGAGCCAGCCCCGCGGAAGCAGTCGACCATCCGGCGGGCGCCCTCCTCGGCGGCGCGGCCGTCATCGTCGAAACGGGCCAGGAGGACCACGTCCGCCTCGGCGGAGAGCCCCATGTTCTTCCAGGCGTCGACCGCGCGCAGACAGTGCCGGTCGACGAGTTCCAGCGCGGCCGGCCGCAGTCCGGCGGCAGCCGTCGCACGCACCGCGTCACCGGCCTGCCCGACGCTGTCGAAGTAGCCGACGGCGGTCACGCCGACCGGAGGCAGGCGTCGCAGCCGGACCGTGATCTCGGTGATGACACCAAGAGTGCCTTCGGCACCCACCATGAGGCCCACCAGGTCGTAGCCGGCGACCCCCTTCGACGTACGGCGCCCGAGCCGGACCACCTCGCCCGTCCCGGTCACGACCTCCAAACCGAGGACATAGTCGCGAGTGACGCCGTACTTGACGCAGCACACTCCGCCAGCGTTCGTCGCGACATTTCCCCCTATGGTCGACCAGGGCGAACTGGCGGGGTCAGGCGGATACCACAGGCCGAGCGCCGCTACATGGGCGCGCAGGTCGTCGTTGACCACCCCAGGCTGCACGACGGCGAGGCGCTCCAGCTCGTCGACCTCCAGCACCCGATCCATGCCGTCCAGCGCGAGGATCACGCCGCCTTCAACGGCATTGGCGCCCCCCGACAATCCAGTACCGGCGCCGCGTGCAACCAACGGGACTCGTTGCTCCAGGCACGCACGAACCACGGTCCGGACCTCGTCGGTGCTCTTGGCGCGCACGACGGCCACCGCTCGGCCAACAGGTGCCCACACCGCCTGGTCGTGGGAGAGACCGGCGACGATGTCCGGATCAGTCACCACCCGGCCGGCGGGCAGCCGTCGCCTGAGTGCTTCGGCGATACCCACGGCAGGGGGCGTCGTGTTGACGAAGTCCTGCTCGGCCACCCGCCACACCTCCAGAGAAGTTGACTCGAATATGAATGCGACATAAATGGCATCACGCCGCCGGGCAGCCGGTTCCTGGACGGTATGCGCGAAAGGCGACGGAAGTTTTGGAACGTGTCTTGCTCGGGTTCCGTTCCTTCCCGGGGTGGCGCGCTTTTGGGCGCGACCGGCTCGGGCTCGAAACGTGTGCCGGTCGGGTCCGGCGAGTTTGCCAGGCACTCGCGGCGGCTGCACTGGCCGGGAGCGCCGCCCGCCCAGCGCGGCGGTCAGGAGGAGCCGCGGCGTCCAGGCTTACTGGGCACGGCAGGTCCTGAGGTAGCTGAGGAACGATGCCTGCAGCCCAGTCACGTGTGTTTCGTGCATGAGTGCGCTGGTGACGGATTTACTGCGTGAGGTGAGGCGGTGAAGGAACGTGGCAGTGTTCTTCGTGAGACTCTGGTAGACCGCCAGGTCTCCGAGGATCTCTCGGTCGTTGAAGGTCACGTGAAGCTTGGTGGCAGGCACGGAGTCACCCAGTGCTTGAAGACGGGCGAAGACCTGACTGTCTGCATTGACAATGCCGGGGCTGCCCGCGCCGATGCTCTCGAAGAAGGTGCTGTTGGTGAGCCAGGCGTAGAGACTGAAGAGTCCGCCGTAGGAATAGCCGAAGAGGCCGTGACCGCTCGGGGCTGTGCCGTAGTCGCGTTCGATCCGCGGGTGTAGGTCGTCGGTCAGGAAGTTCAGGAACTTGTCCCCGCGGCTGTCGCTCAATTCAGCGAGGCAGGCGTCGGCTTGCTCACGCGTCATCGTGCCCGCTTCGACCCCCATCTCCACCGCATCGATGTACTCCTTCGCGATGGGCTCGCCGGGGGGCACGAGGTCTCGGTTGCGCAACCGCTCCCAGTGCTCTGCTTCCTCGCCTGCGTAACCCACGCTGACTTGGACATAGGGCTGAATCGACTGCAAGGGGTCCAGTTGCGTGACGATGAGCGGGGCCGTCATGCCCACCGCCCAGTTGCCGTCGAGCACGTACACCACAGGCGCTTGCGCCGCGGCAGGGTCGTAGCGCGGTGGCGTGGTGACCCAGACACCGTAGTCGTGCCCACCGCTGGAGCGCATCTCGAAGTAGTCGGTGTGGGCGAGGCAGCCCTGCCACATAGTGCTCATCTGAGGTCCTTCACGATTCGGCCGGCCTGGATGACGAGGACGGCGTTGGTGGGGTCGGAAAACAGTTCTGGGTCTTCGAGCGGGTTGCCGTTCCAAAGAACGAGGTCTGCCTGCGCGCCGGGAGTGATGACACCCACCGTGCCGGACAGGCCGAGGATCTCGGCGTTGGTCCGGGTCGCCGCCACGAGCGCTTCCATCGGCGTTTCGAGGGCTGCGCGCAGACTGAGTTCTTTGCCGCGACGGTCCTGGGCCGGGCCGATGAGGTCGGAACCCAGCCCGATCCGTACCCCTGCGTGCTTGGCGACAGCGAGCGCCTTCGTCATCTGCTCGCGTGCGCCCTTGGCTCGGTCGCGGGTCGACTCGGCGAGACCGGTTCCGGCGATGTCGTGCAGCAGTTGCTCGACGACAGCGAACGTGGGCACGAGGGCAACCTCGCGCGCGGCCATCAGGGTCGCTGTGGACTCGTCGAGGCTAGTGCCGTGCTCGACGCAGCGCACCCCGGCCTCGACCGCATTTCGTATGCCTTCGTTGTTGTGGGCGTGGACTGTCACGTAGGTGTTCCGTGCCGCAGCTTCTTGGACTGCCACAGCGATCTCTTCGACGGTGAACTGGGTGTCGGTCAGTCGGTCATGTGCGCCTACCACTCCGCCGGTCACGCAGAGCTTCAGGAAGGAGGCACCGCGACGGAAGGCTTCACGGACGTTGTGCCGCAGCTCGTCCGCGTTGCCCGCCATCATGGAGAGGGCGCACAGGCCCGGGATGTGGTGGCTGCTCCACAGCTCGGTGGGTTCCCATTCGGCTCCGTAGTAGCCGTGCCCGCCGATCTGGCACTGAACAGGTCCGCACGACAGGACGCGCGGCCCTCTGACCTTGCCCTTCGCGATCGCGGTGACCACACCGCCGTCGATCCCGCCGGTGTCGCGGACGGTGGTGAAGCCGGCGTCGAGCGTCGCGCCGGCGGTGGCGAAGATGTCCGCCGCGATCTCGGCGGCGCTTATCCGAAACGAGAAGTGCGGCTGGATCGGGCTCGACAGGCCCAAGTGGACGTGAGCGTCGATCAGACCGGGCGTCATCGTCAGTCCCTCGGCGTCGAGACGCTCGCCGTGCGCGCTGGAGGCACCGAGTTGGGTGATGCGGCCGTTCTCGATAGTGATGTCGACGTTGCTGGGATCGCGCCCCGATCCGTCGATGACCGCCGCGCCGACGACATGAACAGGTCCCATAGCCGATCCTCCGTCCTTGCGAGCTGACTGCGACCATGTGTGCAGCAACACGGAACCGCCAGCTTTTTCTTTTCCAATGGATAAACTGTGGGAGTGATCCTGTCAACCTCAGAACGCAAGGGCAGCGCGCGCGAGCGGCTCCTGGCACGGCTTCTCGACGCCTTCGGCGAGGCCCTTCCCCCGCCGGAGATGTCGCTCCGTGAGATCGCCGCCCGGATCGAGTCCAGCCACGCTCTGCTGCGATACCACTTCGGGTCGCTCTCGGGCGTCTTGGCCGCCATGCTCAAGGCGCAGCGATCCCGTGACAACGAGGCACTTTTGGAGGCCGCCCGGCAGGGCACCTTCGACGATTTCGTTGTGGCGATCTGGCGTACTTACACCCGGCCAGAGCAGCTGTCGCGTGCCCGCGGCTTCTTCTACGTCGCCGGACTGGCCGCGTATGGCCCCGAGGACTTCCGTGAGTTCGTAGAGTCGATCGGCGACCTGACCGGGATGCTGTCCTCACTCGCGGAACGCGAAGGGCTGGACACGAAGGAGGCGAGGGATGTGGCCACCGTCACCATTGCCGCGTTTCGCGGCCTCCTCTTGCAGGAAGTCCTGAATCCCGGAACCTGCCCGGAGGACGCGGTCACCTTGATCCTGCGCATGCGAGAGGGCTGATCCGTTCCACGATCACGTCCGGAGCGTTGAGCAGGACCCCGCCCTTGCCGCCGCCTCACCTGATCCCTCGGCCCCTGTCCGCGGACGCGCCTGCAACAGCCACGGTCCCGTAGCTGTCTCGTCCGGAGCCGACCTCACCTTTGTGGCCCTGCCGATGACGGGGATGCCTTCACGGCGATCGCCGAGGAGCGCGCGACTTGGCTCTCGAACCAGCCGAGGTCGCCGCGACCTCACCAGCAGTCCTTTCCCGCCTCTGCCAGGCTCATGGCGGGTTCTGACCGCTGAGCATCGGCGCACGCGCGCGCGGTTCTGACCGCTGAGCATCGGCGCACACGCGCGCGACAACTGTCGGGTACGACGGCAGGAAGTGGCGACAACAGTCGCCGAAACACGGCCTCTGACCTGCGTAAGGTGCGGACAACGGCGGAGCGGTGACCCTCCGCGCCGCCAGAGGAACCGTCTGGTCCGGCAACGAGAAGGTGGTCGAAACATGGCTGAGAGCACAGACGCTGTCGTCGTCGGGGCCGGGGTAATCGGATCCTCTATCGCTCTCGAACTGGTGCGGAGTGGTCTGCGTGTCGTCGTGGTCGACAAGTTCGGCGGCGCAGGCAACGGCTCCACCAGCGCCTCGAGCGCCGTGGTCCGCTTCACCTATCCCACGATCGCGGGTGTCACTGCTGCTTGGGAGTCCCGTCACTGCTGGGAAGCGTGGCGCGACCATCTCCAGGCACCCGCCAGTGAACCCCTCGCAGCGTTCAACCGCTGCGGCGTCACCATGCTGGATGTGGACTTCGCACCTTGCGGCATGTTCACGCGACACTTCGACAAGGTCGGTGTCCCGTACGAAAAATGGAGTGCACGAGAGCTGTCCAAGCGGTTGCCCGCCGCGGACACCGGCCGGTACTTCCCGCCCCGCCCCGTGGATGACGACGAATTCTTCGCCGACGCATCTGCTCGGCTCGGTGCTCTCCACACACCCGACGGGGGCTTCATCGACGACCCGCAACTCGCCGCGCACAACCTTGCTACGGCGGCCCAGCGGCACGGAGCCGCCTTCCGGTGGAGGACCCCCGTCACCGCGGTGATGCGGAGCGGGGAACGCGTGCGCGGGGTGCGCCTCAAGGATGGAACCGAACTGTCCGCCGGGGTGGTCGTCAACGCGGCCGGCCCATGGTCGGGACAGCTGAACCGGCTCGCCGAAGTGGGCGGCGACTTCACAGTCGGTCTGCGGCCGCTGCGCCAGGAAGTGCACCACGTAGCAGCGCCCGCCGGCTACCACGACGCCGGCGGCGACAGGCACGCACCGGTGCTGGCCGATATGGACCTCGGCACGTATATACGGCCCGAGGGCAGGAAGTTCCTGCTCGTCGGCGGCACGGAACCCGAGTGCGACCCGCTGGAATGGCTCGACGATCCGGACGACGGGAGTCCCACTCCGACCGTGTCGCGGTTCAGGACGCAGGTGACGCGGGCGGCTCGCCGACTGCCCGGACTGCGCGTTCCCAACAAGCCTCGTGGTGTGGCAGGCGTATACGACGTGACCGACGACTGGACCCCCGTATACGACCGGACCGAGCTTGCCGGCTTCTACGTGGCCATAGGCACCAGCGGCAATCAGTTCAAGAACGCCCCTCTGGCAGGCCGCCTCATGACCACCCTGATCCACGGTGTCGAAGGCGGGCACGATCACGACCGGAGTGCGCTCACGCACACCTGCGAACACACCTGCCAGACCATCGACCTCGGCGCGTTCTCACGCCGACGTCGGCCGGCCCCGTCCACGGGCACAGTCCTCGGCTGACGCTGGCCGCTGAGCCGGGGACCCCGTCGAAGCGGATGGCTCGTACCCGGCAGTCGACCACCTGTGCAGACCTGGCGAGCCGGAGCTGGGCAACCCCACGCACTGTGCGTAGCGCACATCTGCGTCACCAGCGACGTCGTCGACGAGCTAGCGGATCCTGCTCGCCGTTGACGCCGCGAAAGCGTCAACAGCAGTTCTCTTCTCTGCTGAAATCGACGATCGGTGTGGTGGGGGTGTCACTTGTCCCCCGGTCGCGGTCCGGGCCTCCGGGGGCCGGTCAGGCGCGCTCCGGCCATGCGGCAGCGCACCCGCCTGACGGGCGAAAAAGCACACCCAGCTGGGGGGCCCACCTGCATGGACCACTACATCGTCTCGGCCGACCTGGTGCCGGGTAACCGGTCAACGCTGCTGCGCATTATGGCGACTTTGCACAGCCGCAACGTCGAGATCCACGAGGTGGGCTTCCGGCGCAGGTCCGCAGGCACGTCCGTCTTCAGCGCCGTGGTATGCGCAGATCCCGAGCGCCTTGACCATCTCATTGCGGCACCGGGCAGGCTTGTGCACGTCACGGGTGGTGGCGGCACGGCGAACGCCGCAGGTTGTGCGGCAACCGTAGCAACGTTGTCCAGCTGCTGCCCGTGCTCAGAACACCGTGTCCGGCGCTTTCACCGATGTCGGCGAGCGGAGGTGCAACTCTGCCATTTTCAGGCCGAGATGCGCGGCCAGTCGGTCATCGCCGACGTCCAGTTGCAGTCCGGTGAGCTGCTCAACGCGATGCAGCCGTTTGTAGAGTGTGGAGCGGTGGATATGTAGGGCGGTGGCGGCATGCTGGGCATCGCCGGCGTGATCGAGATACACCCGCAGGGTTTCGACCAGCCCGCGCTGTACGGGGTTCGAAAGCAGACAGCGCAGCCCCGGGTGGATGCCCTCGGCAAGCTCGTCGGGGGTGAGCTTGCCCAGTAGCGCGTACACGCCCAGTTGTGTATGAGCCACCACTTGACCCAGGGTGCCCGTGAGACGGGCGACCTCGGCAGCGCGGCGCGCTTCATCGTAGGAGAAGTGGGCCTCCGTGAGGCGTGGGCGTGGCCCGCCTACGCCTACCCAGCACAGGGCGGCCCGTCCCGGGCCGAGTTCTGCGACCAGCTTTTCGCGCAGCACCTCGGCAAGCTCTGCGGCATTGCGCTCGATGACCTGGGAACGTGCCCCGGGCCAGATCGTCAGCAGAAGCGCGTGATCCGGACGCGTCAGGGCCAATCCGCGCGAGGGGAGAAGCCGTCGTCGGCAGTGGTCGACGGCGATCTCCAGGGCCAGACGGCCGTCTTCAGCCAGAGGCTCACCCTCCTCGCGTGCCACCATGGCTACCAGGACGGTGACCGGGCCAGCCACGGCGTGTTCCTCCTCGACGAGTGCGGCACCCGCCTCCGTCCGGAGTGCCTGGTCCGGGGCGATCAGGTCGCGGATCAGCTCCCTGGCGTGGCTGCGAGTCACTTCGACGCCGAGGTAGCCGCGGTGCAGGACCAGGGCGGCTTGCGCAGCCGTCTCGCGCAGCAACCCGACGGCCCAGTCGTCGATGGGGCCCTCGGAGCCGATCAGCCATACGTAGCCGAGCAGGGCATCGGCGTAGCGGATCGGCATGCCGACCCGTTCCATCGTGATGCCGATCCGGGGGCACGGCGGAAGAGTGAAGACGTCGGAAGCCTGGGCCGCGTCCTGCTCGCAGACGTGCGCGACCAGCGCGGTCGACACACCACGGTGCATGATCGATTCGATCCGGGCGTCGTCCACGTCGCCAGTGTGCGCGTTGTACGCCAGCAGCTTGAGTCGCGTGTCGTCGATGGCGATCGACCGTCCAAGGCGGGCGCCCAATGCGTCGACGAGTCGCTGCAGCTCCGAAACCATCTCGGCACTGTACAGGGGGCGTGAACCTTCTGCAGATCGACATACGGCGCCAGTCATTCATCAGGGACGCGACATACGAAGCGGTGATGATCAGGCCGGAGCCGGCCCGCCGCATGAGGATCAGCACATGCCGTGTGAGTATGGCCGTGCCCGGACCGCGGTCGTCGCACATGCTGTTGACCCGAGAGGCGCGTGGGCGCGGCGGGTCGTTCGGAGGTCCGTCAGGAAGCACCGTCGGGATAGGCGGCGGTCGCGCGGATCTCGATGAGGAGGTCCGGGCTGGCGAGGTCGCTGACGCCGACGATTGTCCAGGTCGGGTAGGGCGCTGTGGACGTTCACGTAATTCCTCACGTCCACGGTCGCGTTATTCCCCAGGGCGTGATCGTGTGAGGCCCGTTCCGACCCGGTTCAGCATCTGGTCGAGCAGGTGGAGAGCTCGGGGTGGTGTCGGTGCTCCGCGGGAGGTGCCCTTCCAGTAGGCGTCGGTGAGCGACTCGACGGTCGCGAGGGTCTGGTCGTCGTTCTCGGCGGCCAGTACCAGGATGAAACGCACGTGGTTGCCGATGTCGGTGCCCTGTGGGTGCTGCTCGACGAAGCGCCGAAGCCGTGGGGTCAAGGCGGGCAGCGTGCGGGCAGTAGGGAACGTCACGGCGAGGCCCGCGAGTGCCAGCCGGACTGCCGGACATTCGGCTGCCCACCGGGCGAGCAGGTCCGGTGTGCAAAGAGGTCCTGATACTCCAGTCTGGTTTCGCGATCTTGCGGTGGCCCCGGCTAGGACTGGGTACGGCCACCGCGTGATCATCGGGGGTTGTGTGGACTCCTGAAGATCGTGCGGTGGCCGCAGGCCATAGCGTAGACCCTGTCCGCTGGCGAGTTATGTTCGACCAGGTCATGTCCCGGATCGCGGGCCGCTTCGGCAGAGTTGAGCCGAGGGCGAGTGCCCGTGCCTATCTGCTCGGGCTGCTGTCGCGTGTCGAGCGCGAGAACTGCTGGCAGTTGGCCCAACAGGCCGGTCACGCCCGCCGGGGCCGATGCAGCGCCTGCTGCGCTACGCCCGCTGGGACGCCGATGCTGTCCGCGACGACCTGCGTGCCTATGCCGCCGAGCTCCTCGACGCCGACGGCGGCGTTCTCGTTGTCGACGAGACCGGCTTCCTGAAGAAGGGCCGCTCCTCGGCAGGGGTGCAGCGGCAGTACACCGGCACAGCTGGGGCGTGTTTCTGAATAACTGTCAGGGTTGATCTTTCGGATGCTCCTCGTCAGGCGAGCGAACTCGAAGCTGTTCGAGGGTCCGGGCGGGCGGCCCAGGCAGCGGTGTAACGGCGATGCGATGCAGGTCCAGGAGTCGGTGCCCGTCTTGGAACTGGTTGGAGAGGTTGGTGCGGGTAACGCCAAGAAGCTGGGCCAGGAGGGTGCTGGTGATCGCCCTGCGTCGGCGTAAGAGCGCCGCCAGGAGGCGGTGGTAGTGGTCCAGGCTGCTGGTCTGTGGGTGGAGGTAACTGCGCGGACGGTGGAAGCGTCGCTGGAAGGCCGCTTCGGCCAGGGCGTCCCAGTACGGCTCGGAGACTGCCACCAGGCGTTCGAAGTCGGAGCGCGGCATGCCGGTCAGGGCCGGATTGCTGAGCATGGTGGTCAGGTCGGGGTCGATCCGCCGGGCGGTCGCCGGCGTCTGCGGCGTTCGGGGCGGGACTGGCGCCATGGGTTAGTTCCAGTCGCCGTGGAACGCGTCGGGCGTGATCGGCAGGGCCTGGAACTCGGCGGCGGCCACCGTAGTGCCCAGGCGGTAGCTGCCGGTGTCCAGTTCGGCGCCGATGGTCAACCCGGTGCGTGTGGTCGTCGCGGCGATGGTTTCGATGACGACCTTGTAGCTGGTCAGTGGTCGGCCGCGCCAGTTCGCGGTGATGTGGCAGAACATTCGGTGTTCGATTTTGTTCCATTTCGACGTGCCCGGCGGAAGGTGGCAGACCGTGATCTCCAAGCCGCTCTCCAGGGCGAAGGCGGCCAGGTGTTTCTTCCAGGTCCAGCGGCGGGGATCGTTCGAGCCGCCGGCGTCGGCGGTGATCAGCAACCGGGTTGCGTCCGGGTGGTGCACCTGTCCGCGGCGCTGCCACCAGCGGCGTATGGACTCCACCGCGAACTCGGCGGTGTCGTGGTCGGTCCCGACGTTGACCCAGCCGGTGTTGGTGGCGATGTCGTAGATCCCATACGGGATGGCGACGGGCTGGTCGCTCGTGGTGAAGGTGTGGCAGTCGACCTTGAACGGGTCCTTGCCCGGCCGCCAGGTGCGACCGGGCCGGTCTCGGTTGCCGAGCCATTCCTTGGCCTTGGTGTCGACGCTGATCACCGGCTGTCTGTCGTCCAGGAAGGCGGTGGCCGTGGCGTTCAGGTGGACGAACTGGGCGTCGCGGTCCGGATGGCTGGCGCCCTCGGTGGTCTTGACGGTGCCCTGCAGGCTGTAGCCCAGGCCGTGCAGCAGGCACCCGACGGTTGCGGCACTCACCGGATGGCCCCTCGCCTTCCTGACCGCCCTGGCCGCCGACGCGGCACCGCAGCGGCCCGCCGATGCACACCACCCCGCCCGCAGCCGCGACCCGATCACTCTGACCGTCCCGGAAATCCGCCACCTGCTCACCGCCGTCTTCCACCCACCGGCCGTGACAGCGGCCAGGCTGCTGTACTGGTCCAACTGGCGCAGACGCCACCAGGCAACAGCCCGACGCAGCCGCTACCGACGACGGACCGTCGACGAACCCACCGGATAGCTCACGAAACCGCACTGGAGTACTAACGGAGTCCTATCAGTCAGGAACGCGATGCGTCTCTGTCCGTCGAGAAGGGCGCGGCCCTCACTCGTTCCACGGTCGTCGACACCGACTGTGTAGGAAACACCCATCCGCGTGCGGTACGCGGTCCGGCGTGATCGCGTACTGGGTGTTGCCGTTTCGGCATGAGAATCCGGTGCTCCGTGAGCGCGATGGTTAGCCTGTGCCTGCCCTCGCCGCAGGGCATCAAAGCGACGCGAGAGCGGAAGGCGTGCTATGGGCTTTAACCGTGAAGAACGATCCGAAGTATCTGGAACATGCGACGCGCGCTTCTCGGCGGTCCGTGAAATGTTCGCAGAGGCGGTCGCGTCGGGCGAGGAGCTCGGCGCGAGCCTTGCCGTCGACGTCGGTGGGCACAGCGTCCTCGATCTCTGGGGTGGGTTCTGTGACCCGGAGCACACGGCACCCTGGGAGGAGAACACGATCACGAACCTGTGGTCGACCACGAAGACGGTGACCGCACTCGCCGCGTTGTTCCTCATCGATCGTGGCCTGCTCGACCCCTACGAGCGTGTGGCCACTTACTGGCCGGAGTTCGGGGTCAACGACAAGGAGGGCATCGAGGTCCGACACATCCTCAGCCACACGTCCGGGGTCTCCGGCTGGGATCCGCCCTTCACGATCGAGGATCTCGCCGACCACACCAGCGCGGCATCGGCGCTAGCCCGGCAGGCCCCGTGGTGGGAGCCGGGCGCTGCTTCCGGCTACCACGTCGCAACCTACGGCACCCTGATCGATGAGCTGGTACGCCGTGTGACCGGCGCGCCGCTGAACGATCTCATCACGGGCGACCTCGCCGTCGCCCTGGATGCCGACATTCAGCTGGGAGCGCGGGAGACGGACTGGACGCGGGTCGCTCCGATCGTTCCACCACCACCGGTGAAGGCCGATCTCAGCGCGGTCTCTCCGGACAGCCCGGCCTTCCGGACGTTCAGCGCACCGGTCCTCCTGGCGGAAGCCGCGAACACCGCTTGGTGGAGGCGAGCTCGGCTCGGCGCGATGAACGGGCACGGGAATGCTCGCTCGCTGGTCCGCTCGCTCCGGGTGATTTCGGGTGAGGGGGTCGTGGGCGGCGAGCGCCTGCTGTCCCGCGACACGATCGACCTCGTTTTCCACGAGCAGAGTGAGGGCTCTGATCTCGTGCTTGGCGTGCCTTTGCGGTTCGGGATCGGATTCGCGCTGTCAGGATCGAGCGCGATGCCCTATGTACCCGAAGGCCGTACGTGCTACTGGACCGGATGGGGCGGGTCGGCCGTCATCGCCGATGCGGACCGCGGTGTCACGATCGGCTATGCGATGAACAGAATGTCGTCCAGCTTCATCGGGTCGTCTCGGCTCCGTCGATACATCGAGACGGTCGTCGACTGTCTCGCATCGTCATAGCTGGGGTGATCCGTTGAGCCGTCGGCGGCAGGTCCGCGGGCAACGGTCTCAGGGGGATAGTGGCTCCACGGGTGATCTCCGTCATCCCCGTTCGCGGGGCGAGCCCTACTACCTGCCGTCCCAGCCTCAGGGCCCCATGAGCCGGTGGCTGCACTGGTCCAACTGGCGCAGAGAACACCAGTCAACAGCCCGACGCAGCCACTACCGACGACGATCCGCCGACGACCCTGCTGGATAGATCACGAAACCGTACTGGAGTACTAACAGAAGTTGTTGATCAGGTGACCATCGGCTTGTTCGTTCGTTGGTGTGGTCGTGGGGAAACGTCACTCGCGACCGTGGGTCGTGTCGGATGAACTGTGGTCATTGATCGAGCCGTTGCTGCGGGAGCCAGGGCCGAAGCTGGTGGAGGGTCGGCACCGGGTACCGGACCGGCAGGCACTGTGCGGGATCCTGTTCGTGCTGCACACCGGGATCCAGTGGGAGTAGCTGCCGCAGGAGCTGGGATTCGGCTCGGGCATGACCTGCTGGCGACGCCTGGCGGCCTGGAACGAGGCCGGCGTGTGGGAGAAACTGCACCTGGTACTGCTGAGGAAGCTACGGTCGGCGAAGAAGCTGGACTGGTCGAGGGCGGTGATCGACTCGTCCCATGTGCGGGCGGCCCGGCGGGGCCCAAAAGCGGGCCCAGCCCGGTCGACCGAGCACGGCCGGGCAGCAAGCACCACGGGCTCACCGACGGGCAGGGCATCCCGCTCGCGGTGTCGCTGACCGGCGGGAACCGCAACGATGTCACCCAGCTCCTGCCCCTGCTCGACAAGGTTCCACCGGTCGCCGGCATGGTGGGCAGGCCGCGGCGACGGCCGGACATGCTGTTTGCCGACCGTGGGTACGACCACGACAAGTACCGGCGTCTGCTGCGCAAACGCGGTATTCGTCCGGCCATCGCGGAACGAGGTCAGCCGCACGGCTCGGGCCTGGGTATCTTCCGCCGGGTCGTCGAACGCACCATCTCCTGGCTGCACGGCTTCCGCCGTCTGCGCATCCGCTGGGAGCGGCGCGATGACATTCATGAAGCCTTCCTCGGCCTCGCCACCTGCCTGATCACCTACCGCCACGTCCAACGCCTTTGTTAGGACCACTTAAGCGGCCCACTCCGCGGTGGGGTCGGCCTGGTGGTCTCGTTCGTAGTCGGTCGGGCTCCGGTGCCCGCAAACGCTGTGTAGCCGGTGGGTGTTGTAGAAGCCGGTGATGCAGGTGGCGATCCTCAGCCGGGCCTCGGTGCGGGTGGTGAAGGTGCGCCGGTGGACGTACTCGGCTTTGAGCACGCTGTTGAACGCCTCGCTGACGGCGTTGTCGAAGCACGAGCCGACTCTGCCCATGGACTGGGTCATGCCGAGCCGGCGACAGGCCCGTCTGAAGCCCCGGTACTGGTATTCGCTGCCGCGGTCCGAGTGGAAGATCACCCCCTGGCGTCCCCGCCGCGGGTGGCTGCGGCCATGTGCAGGGAGGCGACGACCAGCTCCGCGTCGTGACGGGTGCCCATCGCATAGCCGAGCAGACGGCGCGAGAACAGGTCGATCACGGTGGCCAGATACAGCTTGCCCTCGCCGGTGACGATCTCCGTCAAATCCCTGGCCCGCACCTGGTCCGGGGCATCGGTGGTGAAGTCGCGGCGCGCGAGGTCCGGGCACGCGGTCCGCTTGCCCGGCCTGGTCAGCCCCCGGCGCCTTCGGATCTTCCGTCCGGCCAGGCCGAGGTCGGCCATGAGACGGGCGACGGGGTTCACCGACACCCTCCAGTCCTGGCGCACGAGCGTGATCCAGACCTTCGGCGAGCCATACGTGCCGCCCGACGCGTCGAAGATCTGCCGGATCGCGTCGGCCGGCTTCCTGCGCCGCACCTCGCGGGCGGTGACGGGCTGGTGGCGCCACTTGTAAAACCACGACTCGCTCACACCCAGGACGCGGCACGTCAGGGTGTGCGGAATGTCCTGCTCGGCCCTGCAGTCGCTGATCACCCCGGCCACCTGGGCCGGGTCCGCCGCAGCCATTTCACCCACAAGGCCATGCAGCGTTTGAAGACATCGCGCTCCCTCTCCAGCTCGCGGATCCGCTTGTTCTTCTCCGACATCTCCCGCCGCAGCCGAAGGCGTGTACGTCCGCTGCTCGGACCCCATGAACCTCGACTTCCCCTGCAATCAGGGACTCCACGCTACGAGGGGGGACGTGGTTTGGGACGCCGTTCAGCGTGGGTGAGCACCGGGCCGGTCTCACCGAGGACTGCTGTACGGGAAGTGGGGGCCGCCATTCGAGTGAGCACTCTTCCTGGTGTATCCGCGATAGAAGCCGACGTACATCTCATGGAGAAAAACTGTCATGGCTGCAGTAGACATTGGCCCGTCGCGGGGTTACTGTTTCCGTCGTACCCAGGAAGTCGAAGAGGGCACGGCAGGCACGAACTGCCGCGCAAGCAGGTCAAGCAGGACGCGGCCCCGCAGGGGCCGCGAGCAGTACCCGCGGTATCCAGCTGTACAACCGAGTAACCGAAGGTAAGGAACCGAACGCCATCAGGATCGCCCGGGCGAGGAAGCAGTCCGCCCGGGTACCGCAGGCCCCGGATTGGAAGGTGGTCCCCGGTCACGCATCCGCGATCCCCGCAGCCCTGCCCTCGCGGGCGGAAGCTGCGGACACAGAAGGCCGGCGCAGTGTGCCGGTAGATGGTGTTGCAAAGCTCGGGGCCCGGGTGCCGTATGGCACCCGGGCCCCCCGACGCGTCCCCTGGAAGAAGAGGTCTATGCCCCCTGCCAGTTCCCGTCCCATCGACCCTCTCGACGATGACGACTATCCCGCTTACACCATGGGCCGGGCCGCCGAGATGCTCGGCACCACCCCTGCCTTCCTCCGCTCCCTCGGCGAACACCGCCTGATCACCCCCCTGCGCTCGGAAGGCGGCCACCGCCGCTACTCCCGCTACCAACTGCGCATCGCTGCCCGCGCCCGCGAACTCGTCGACCAGGGCACCCCCATCGAGGCCGCCTGCCGCATCATCATCCTCGAAGACCAGCTCGAAGAAGCCCAGCGCATCAACGAGCAACTGCGCGCCGAGGGCGGCAAGCCTCAGCCGAAGACATCAGCCTGATCAGAACGCCCGAACCCGAGGCAACCGCTGCACCGCCGACGGACGAGGCCGCCTAGGAACCGCACCGCCGTTCCGCAGCTCAGGCGTGCTCGACGCGTCGACCGGGCCCTGCCGGAGGAGAGAACCGCGAGCGGGCGTGACGGATGTACTGGGTGACGAGGTCGCCGTGGGTGGCGGGGATCAGGAATCTGGGGCAGCTTCTGATCACCGCTGAGGCGGTACCACCCGGGAAGTCCGTCCTGGGCGGTACCGCGGCCGGAACGGGGACCGTGCTGCCGGGCTGTGGCTCAGGCGTCGATGATGACGGGGATGATGAGGGGCTTGCGGCGGTGGGTGCGGAACGCCCAGTTCGCCACGGCGCGGGCTAGGAGTTGTTCGAGTTGGCGCGCGTCCCCGACGCCTTCCTCGGCTGCGGTGGCCAGGGTCTTCTCGATGACGGGGACGACCGGCTCGAAGGTGGCGTCGTCGTGGACGAAGCCCCGGGCCAGGAAGTCGGGGGCCTCGGCGAGGGCGCCGGTGTCCGCGTCGACGATCGCCACCACCGTGACCACGCCCTCGGAGGCGAGGGTGAGGCGGTCCTTGAGGGACGCTTCGGTGGCGCCGCCGACTTCCATGCCGTCCACGTAGACGTTGCCGGCGGTGACCTTGCCGGTGATGGATGCGCGCCCGTCGACGAGGTCGACGACGACGCCGTCCTCGGCGATGACGACCCGGTCGGGGTCGACACCGGTACGGATGGCGAGGTCGGCGTTGGCCCGCAGGTGGCGCCATTCGCCGTGCACGGGCATGACATTGCGGGGCTGAACGATGTTGTAGCAGTAGACGAGTTCGCCGGCGCTGGCATGCCCGGAGACGTGCACCTTGGCGTTGCCCTTGTGGACCACGTGGGCGCCCCACCGGGTGAGTCCGTTGATCACCCGGTAGATGGCGTTCTCGTTGCCGGGGATGAGGGAGCTGGCGAGCAGGACGGTGTCGCCCTTGCCGATGCGGATCTGGTGGTCGCGGTTGGCCATCCGTGACAGCGCGGCCATCGGTTCGCCCTGGGAGCCGGTGCACACCAGAGTGATCTTGTGGTCCGGGAGCTTCTCCAGCTCCTTCGTGCTCACGACCAGACCGGAGGGGACCTTCAGATAGCCCAGGTCACGGGCGATGCCCATGTTGCGGACCATCGACCGGCCGACGAAGGCGACCTTGCGGCCGTGCTGGTGGGCGGCGTCCAGGACCTGCTGGATTCGGTGCACGTGGCTGGCGAAGCTGGAGACGATGACCCGGCGCGGCGCGGTGCGCATCACCTGCTCGATCGCCGGGTTCAGCTCACGCTCGGAGGTGGTGAAGCCGGGTACCTCGGCGTTGGTGGAGTCGGTGAGGAACAGGTCCACGCCCTCCTCGCCGAGGCGGGCGAAGGCGCGCAGATCGGTGATGCGGTCGTCGAGAGGGAACTGGTCCATCTTGAAGTCGCCGGTGTGCAGCACCATCCCGGCCCGGGTGCGGATCGCGACCGCGAGGCTGTCGGGGATGGAGTGGTTGACCGCTACGAACTCGCAGTCGAAGGGCCCGAAGCCGCGCCGGTCGCCTTCCCGTACCCGCACCGTGCGCGGCCGGATGCCGTGTTCCTTGAGCTTGGCCTCCAGGAACGCCAGCGTCAGCTTGGAGCCGACGAGGGGAATGTCGGACCGCTCGCGCAGCAGGTACGGCACGCCGCCGATGTGGTCCTCGTGGCCGTGGGTGAGTACCACGGCCACGATGTCGTCCAGCCGGTCCCGGATCGAGGTGAAGTCCGGCAGGATCACGTCCACGCCGGGCTGGGTCTCCTCGGGGAACAGCACTCCGCAGTCGACGATGAGCAGCTTGCCCGCGTGCTCGAAGACGGTCATGTTGCGGCCGATCTCACCCAGGCCGCCCAGGCCGATGACCCGCAGCCCCCCTTCGGGAAGAGGCGGGGCGGCTTTCAGTTCAGGGTGCGGATGACTCATACCCTGACGGTACCCGGAGAGCGGGACGGGTGATCCATTGCCTGTGCGATCTCCTTCTCCCGACGGAGCCGGAGCCCCCGCAGTGGGTGCCCCGGCACGATCGGATCACGTCGGCGGCCGGAACGGGCAGTGGTGGCAGCGGTACCACCTTCCGTGGCCGAATCGTTCGCCCAATGCTGGAGAAGACCTCGTGCGCCCTGTCCTGTTTTCCGGCGTTCGCTCCCTCCCGGTGGGCCTCGAACCTGGGCCACTCGAAGTAGTCGAGACGCCGGTGCCGTCGGCGCTCAGAAGCAAGTGGCCTCAGAGGGCCACGAGGCAGTTTCCTTCGCCGGGCACACAGATGTCGGTGTCCCCGAAGCGCTCGCCGCCCCCGCCCGCCATGCCGGAAGCCGATGTGGCGCCCCATGAACTCGACGACGAGGTCGCGCGGGGGCGGCTCGGCCGTGGTCTCGAGCTCCCGGCTCCTTCCGGCAGCGCGAAAGCCAGGGCGACGGAGCCGAAGACCACCGTGCGTGGGTCGCGCCAGGCGTATGGCCCGGACCCTCGGGCCTTCGCCCGCGACGAGGCGTCGTGGGTGCGGGCCAGGCGAGGAAGTGCCGGACGGCCGCGGGTGTCATCAAGGCGACGAGCAGGGTCACCGCCCCGATGTCGACAGCCCGTTCAGGGTCACCCTCGCGGCAGCGTGCTCCTTCGTCGTCAACATGGAGTGGGGCAACACGAACTTCGGGGACTGGGGCCGCGGCGTCGGCACCGAGGGCCTTCACCGGGACCAGCATTACTGACAGTCACCCTTCCTGCAGCGCGCTCTCCGACAACCTCCCCTGCCCCGAACAGCGATCGGAGCCGGTGCCAGCCGGTGTGTACTCACCGTGAGCCGCCGAGCGTTGACGGAGGGCTGACGAAGGGACACGGGGACAGAGCATTCACCTGTTGCTCGGTGGCTTTTCGCGGTCCCGTCGAGTGGGTGGCCGGGGAGGTCGGTTTCCCGGGGCAGCCGCGACCGGCAAGGGCCCGCCTCGGGGGCTTCTGCAAAAGCCTGGGCGTCCTCAACGGCGACGCCTACTGCGTCCACATCAAGTAGAACCAGCACCCAGCCAGTGCCTGCCGCACTGGCCCAGGCACCACACGACCGGCAGGCACAGCAGAGACGACGGGGGTTCTCCATGCCGCGCTCCACCTGGCCCCGACTTCAGGGTCGCACCTGCCTTTGACGATGAAGGAGTGGGGCGATCTGACCGCCATGGACCCCGCCGCCCGGACTCGGCCACCCGGGCGCGGGCCGGGTCCGGCGGGAACGGTACGGCGGCTGGCGGCCTCCGGCGCGTTGCCCGTACGGTGCCGTCGTCGTCGCGGGTGACCGTGAGGTGGCCGTCCGTGCTCAGCCGGATGCGGTTGCCGCGTCCGGTACCGGTCCACTCGGCGGGCGGCGGGCACCCAGCCGCTCTCCGCTCCGGGGTCGGCTCCTACACAGAGGGTGACGACGGGGTCCGCCAGAGCGCTGCCGGCGTCGATGTGCAGCCAGTCCTTCCCCGCGTGCCGACGAGGTGGTCGCGCCCCTGTCGGTTCCTCCTCTTGACGCCGGGACGGTCGAGATCCCCGCCCAGCACCAGTCGGGGCCTCAGTCGCGCCGCGCAGTTCCGCCGACGACACGTAGGATCGGCCGTGCCGCGCGTGAGTGGTTCTTTGGAGTGATGAAGGCCGGCGTGTGAGGTCTTAGTGTCGGACGGGTGAGAGTGATGGACGGCAGGTGGCCCGGGTGGGGCGCCGATGCCGGGTTGGTGGTACTGACATTTCTGCCGGCGCTGCTGTCACAGCCGTACGTGGACGCCTCCGGGCCGGCCTGGGCGTCGCTCACGGTGTACGAGGCGGTGGGCATGGTGGTCCTGCTGCTGCTGCTGCTGCTGCGGCGGCGGCTGCCGGCCACCGCCTTCGTCGTAGGTTTCGGGGCTCTTCTGGCGACCTGGGGGGAGTGCGGGCGAGGGGGCCAAGCTGTCACCGCTGGTCTTCCTGCCGCTGGCGGTGCTGCTCTACAACCTGGGCAGTCACTGCGCGAGTTGGAGGCGGACCGTGTCGGCGGTGCTCGGCGTCATCCTGCTGGGCGTGGCCGGTCTGTGGCTGAACCGGATGACGACCGATTCCAGTGACTTCCGGGGCGGTCTGGACGTCCTCGCCGCGTTGGCCCCGATGCCGCTGGCCTGGGTGATGGGGTTCGCCGCACGGACGCGGCAGGCGCTGCTGGCCGCGGCGGAGCAGCGGGCGGCCGACGCACGCTGCAGCGGAGTTCGGCGTTCGACTGTCGGTCGGCCGCACCGGGCGGGGTTGGGACAACGCGCCGGCCGAGTCGTTCTTCGCCACCCTGAAGAACGAGCTGACCGACACCCGCCCCCTGGCCCAGCCGGGCTGCCGCCCGTACCGCGATTTTCGAGTGGATCGAGAGCTGGTACAACTTGCAGCGGCTGCACAGCAGCCTCGGCTACCGCACACCCGCCGACTACGAGGCCGCTTTTGCGGGCCTGGCCATCACACCGATGGTCTCCGTCAAAGCGGAA
This sequence comes from Streptomyces sp. NPDC021356, assembly GCF_040641015.1. Lineage (NCBI taxonomy): Bacteria > Bacillati > Actinomycetota > Actinomycetes > Kitasatosporales > Streptomycetaceae > Streptomyces > Streptomyces sp. NPDC021356. The sequence goes on from NZ_JBFACU010000053.1 coordinate 29,116, forward strand.
CAAGCTCAGACCCCGCTATCTGCGCCGCCGTACGCACGGTCGGGCTATGCGCGCAGCCTTGGCGCATGCGCCGCCAGGACTGCGGATGTCACTATGGCGGCTGCCCCGGCCACCCAGACAAGCGGCAGCCAAGCCTGGATCGACGCGATGGTCAGGTGCAGCCGATAGACCGCCAGCATGACCAGCCACAGGGGCATGGTGGTACCCAGGACACTGATGCGGGCGTACCCGAACCGGATCAGCAGCGGGAACTGGATCGCGATGTTGACGGCGAACAGCACCCAGGCCAGCGTCAGCATCGTCACCAGGGTGCGACCGCCGAACGGCACTCCCTCGGCCTGCGTGAGGAGAAGGGCCAGCACCGTACCTGCGGCGACGGTGGCGACGAAGCTCGCCAGCGCCCAGGCGTAGTGCCCGAGCAGCACCGTACGGCGAGGCAGGGGCAGGACGGCGTACAGCGTCTCCAGGCCTGCCTTGTCGGCGACCACGAACGGGTGTACGGCGATCAACGGGGCGAGCAGCACCGCGAGCGCCGGTACAACATGATCAGGGTTGCGGGCGAGCACCAGGATCATCAGGCCGAATACCAGCAGGCCCTGGGTCCGGTACGGTGCGACGGTACGCAGGTGCAGCACGGCCATACGGGCGACGGCACTCATGTGGCCGCCCCGCTTCGGCCGTCCTGCGTTGCTGTCGGCTTCATTGGCGGCGATCCGATGTGGATGGCGATCTCCTCCAGGGTGGGCGCCTCGACGAGGACGTCCCCGCAGAGAAGGTTGGCTTCCTCGGTGGACACGAGAGCTTCCGCCCCGGCCGGCGTCCGCCTGAGGCCGATCAGCTCGACCCCGACGAGGCCGCTCAGATCCTTGGGCCCGCCCCGCACTACCCGATAGGCGTCCAGAATCTCGTCCTTGGGGCCGGTCCGGACGACGCGGCCGCCTTGAATGAGCGTCAGGTAGTCGCCGATGCGGTCCAGATCGGAGGTGATGTGCGTGGAGAACAGGACACTGTGTCCCTCGTCGAGGAGGAAGTCCCCGATGATACCGACAAGCTCGTCCCGGGCGACGGGATCCAGGCCACTGGTCGGCTCGTCGAAGACGAGCAACCGCGCGCGGTGCGACAGCGCCACGGCGATCATGAGCTTCATGGCCATGCCGCGGGAGAGGTCCTTGACCTTAGCTCGCATGTCCAGGCCGAACTCCTCGAGCAACCGCCGGTAACGGTCGCCGTCCCAACGGTCGTAGAAGGGACGGAGTGTCCGCTCGACCTCGGCCAGCCGCCAGTCGCCCACGAGGTAGGTGTGATCGAGCACGACCCCGATGTCCTGGCGCAGCGCGACCGGGCCGGGTACCCGATGGCCGAGCAGCTCGATTTCGCCGGTTTTGAACCCCCGCATGCCCAGCAGGCAGCGGATCGTCGTCGTCTTGCCGGCGCCGTTCGTGCCGATGAGGCCCATGACGTAGCCGGTCGGCAGCTCGAAGCTCACATCGCGTAACGCGAAGCCGTTGCCCACCTCGGCGCCCACGCCCCGCAGGGCGAACGCGAGTTCACTGCACACTGACGGATCCTCCTGATCTCAGGCGTGCTCGTGCTCGGCCCGCATCAGCCCATCCAGGATCTGGATGAGTTCCTCGCGTTCGAGGCCAGCCCGCCGGGCGGCGTCCAGGGCGGTCTGCAGGCCGTCCTCCACCTGGCGCAGCAGTTGCTCGCGCACGAGCGCCGAGTCCAACGGCAGGACGTAGGCGCCCTTGCCGGGGACCGTGGCGATGAATCCCTCGGCGGCCAGCTCGGTGTACGCGCGGTTGGTGGTGATGATGCTGATCCTCAGATCACGAGCGAGGGCCCGCACGGAGGGCAAGGCGCTGGCCTCGGCGAGTTCCCCGGACAGGATGGCCGCGCCGATCTGCTCTTTGATCTGCTGATAGAGCGGCACGCCGCTGCTGTTGGACAACACCACCCGCACGACGGGCCTCCATCTCTTCCAAACTGTACATGTGGATTATATACAGTAGGAACGGTAGTGATGCTACGGCCTGTCTTGCACAGCCCCCGCCCCGACGGCGTTGGATCCCGCGGCGGCTGTGACCAGATGCGAGCAGTGCGTGGACGGCCGCATGGTTGGCCCGAGTCCGGTCGGCGAACCGGTGGCCGGTGGGCCGCGGCGAGCCAGAGCTGTCCGTCGGGGCATCGGGCTCCTCAACCGGGCGGGGTGGCTCGGGCGCCGTGCCCCTTAGGCCAGCTCGGTGATCGGCGACGCACCGTTCAGCGGCCTCGCCGAGGTTGTGCCAAAGATGCCACCGGTCAGCGACCTGGACCGCCAGAGGCGCCCCGGCCCTGGCCCCTTCAGCGAAGAACGGAGCTCGATCCCGGCAGACGACCTCGATTCCGGGGCGCTTCACCAGCCACTTGGCCAGGGTGGACGCCTCCCGGTCGGTCGCCTCGGCTCCACTCTTCCCGCGTGGATCGACGCCGTCAATGCCAGCCAACTACCCGGTCTCACCGGCTTCGGACTCCACCTGCTCCGGGACCTCGACGCTGGACATCCGGACTCACCCTGGACTGGTGTTCCGGCGGCACCGAGGGCGCCGTGAACCGCATCAAGGAGATCAAAAGGCAGCTCTACGGACGAGCCGGATTCGAACTACTCCGCAAGGTGATCCTCCTTCAGTGAACCCTTGGCGGTAATGTCTCGTGACAGTTCGTGATCTTCGTTCAGGTGGTGCGGCCGTGTTGGAGCTGGAGCAGGACGAGGGTGGCACGGGCCATATTCTGAGTCCCGTCCGCACTATCTGGGAGAGTCAATGACAAGTAGGTTCACCGAGTTGGCCGTTGACTGCCACGATCCGGAGAGGCTCGCGGCCTTCTGGTGCCAGGTCCTGGACTTCAAGGTGATCGACCGGAGCGAGGGCAAGGTCGAGATCGGCTCCTGGGTGCCGACCGTCGAGGATGTCCGGGCTCGCCAGATGCCGCCCACCTTGCTGTTCATCCAGGTGCCCGAGGGCAAGACTGTGAAGAACCGGCTTCACCTCGACGTCAGCCCGATCGACGGCAGCACCGCGGACGAGGTGACCAGATTGCTCGGCCTCGGCGCCACCAAGACGGATGTGGGCCAAGGTTCAGACCGAAACTGGGTGGTCATGGCAGACCCCGAGGGCAACGAGTTCTGCGTCCTGCGCACCCTGGCACCGCAGAACTAAGCCGCGAGCAGACACCCGCACCCCGTCACACACCGCAACCTTCACGTTACCGAGTAGACCTTGGCGGTCGGTTCCGGAAGTCCTTCGAGGGTTGATCAAGCTGCTGGCGCGACGGAGGATTCTTCTGGGTGATCGGCGGTGTGCCGGTCGAGTCTGGCCAGCAGATCGTCCAGGTCGGAGTGGCTGAACTTCCACTGGAACGGCTGTGCCGTGGCGTTGTAGCGGTCTTCGAAAGCTCGGAGCCGGTTCCCGACTTGGGCAAGGTCGGTGAAGTCATCGGGCGCCACGACCTTGCGCTGCACGACGGAGAAGAAGATCTCCCCCTGGTTCAGTCAGGAGGCGGGCACCGGGGTGTGGACCGGCACCGTGTTCGGGAACGCCGCGGTCAGCCGGTCTGCGGCCTTCTTGTCGCGGTGGGAGGAGCCATCGTCGACGACCCAGAACACGCGTTTTGCGCTCGTGTACGGTTCCTGGCTCATGACCTGAGCGACGAGAGCCATGAACGGGTCGATGCCGGTGCGTGCTTCGGTGCGGCCGAACACGCGGGCGTGGTGGACGTCGTAGGCGGCCAAGCAGGTCAGCGCTCCGCCGCGGCCGTAGGTGTGGTTCACTCGCATCGCCCTCGCCTGCCCTGCTGCGAGGGTGGGGTGACAGCGGCAGCGCGCCTGGATGGAGGGCTTCTCATCCGCGCTTATGACGTACTCGTCCGCACCGAGCGGCCTGCCGTTGAAGGTGCGGGCGTAGAGGTCCGGCATGCGCTCGGCCTTGAGGCGGAAGTCAGGGCCGGTGATGAAGGTCCAGGATCGGTGCTGCCAGGGCTTGAGGGTGTCCTGGGCGAGCCAGCGACGCACAGTGGAGGCCGACACGAACGCGGCGATGTCTCGCGCCATGGCCTCGCGGGCCAGCTCCGGGCACGACCAACGCGACAGTGGCGCGCCGGCGTCGAAGGGAAGCCGGCCGGCCAGGGCCTTGACCTGGGCGACCTGCAAGGCGGTGAAGCGGGGCGGACGACCGGAGTGCTTGCGGTCGTCTAGCCCAGTGAGTCCCAGCGCAGCGAATCGGTTCCGCCAGGTCCGCACGGTGTCCAGGTGTAATCCGGTCTCACGGGCGACGCGCGCGTCGGAGCGCCCACGCGCCGCGTGCAGGACCACCTGAGCCCGCATACGCGGCCGGTGCTCGGTCTTTTGACCGTAGGCCATCCTCTTCAGCCGCTCGCGCTCGGCGGGGGTCGGGGCTATCGCACGGGCCGGGGCAACAGACAAGACAGGCAGGCCAATCTGTAGAAGTGGTTTTTGCCGCCCGCATTCTGGGAAGCCCTGCCTGTGGCACCCCCGGCACCCCGCCGGATCGTCCGTCAGCGGTTGACCTCGAGGTCGATCAGGAGGAGCAGGGCGCGCCGTGGCTGGTGCGCACCTGGGCACAGACCCCGGTCACAGCCCCGCCTGGAAGGAGATGCCGCCGCCGCTCGCCGTCGCATGCCCGGGACCGCCGAACTTGGTGTACGGGCTGTCAGTCGGTGCGGTAGTCGGCCATGATCGAGGCCGGGTAGCGGCTGCCTGCGGAGCCCTGGGGAAGGACCTCCCGGATACAAGCCAGGTCGGCCTCGGTGAGTTCTACGTCGGTGGCGCCGACGTTCTCCTCCAGACGTGTGGCGCTGCGGGTGCCCGGGATCGGGATTACGTCGTCGCCCTGGGCGAGCAGCCAGGCCAGGGCAAGCTGGGCGGGGGTGATGCCCTTGGTGGCGGCAAGCTTTCGGAGCTGCTCGGCGGCGTTCAGGTTGTAGGCGTAGTTCTCGCCCTGCCAGCGCTCGTCCCAGCGGCGCATGTCGCCCTCGGGGTACTCGTCAGCGGGCTTGACCACGCCGGAGAGGAAGCCGCGGCCGAGCGGCGAGTACGGTACCAGGCCGATCCCCAACTCTCGCAGGACCGGCAGGATCTCGTCCTCTACCTCGCGTTCGAAGACCGAGTACTCGTACTGAAGGGCTGTGACCGGGGTGACGGCGTGGGCGCGGCGGATGTACTGCGGGCCGACGTTACTCAGGCCGAAGTACTGCACCTTGCCCTCGGCGATCAGGTCACCGACAGTGCCGGCGACCTCCTCGGCCGGTACGTCGGGGTCGGAGATGTGCTGGTAGAAGAGGTCGATGCGGTCGGTCTGGAGGTAGCGCAGGCTGTTCTCGGCGACCTTGCGGATGTTCTCCGGGCGGCTGTTGACGCCGCTCCCCGGCGTCTTGCTGGTCATGTCGAAGCCGAACTTGGTGGCCAGGATGACCTCGTCGCGGAAGTCCTTGACTGCGCTGCCGAGCAGCGTTTCGTTGCTGCCGGTGCCTTGGCCGTACAGCTCGGCGGTGTCGAAGAAGTCGACTCCGAGTTCGTGGGCGCGGCGGATGGTGGAGATGCCGTCCTCGTCGGTCGAGGGGCCGTAGGCCAGGGACATCCCCATCACGCCCAGTCCGAGCGCGGAGACGCGCAGTCCCTGCTGTCCCAGGGTGCGGTGCTGCATGAGATCGCTCCTCGTGTCATGTCGGCAGCCCATGGCTGGCCAAACCAAACTGTTCGGTGTGAACCTATGCCTGTCTGGAGTGCAACGCAATACCGAACGGTTCGGTCGCCTATCCTGGGTTCATGCCTCGCTCCACCAACCCTGGCCAGACCTCGGACGCCGCCATCGCGGGCGAGTCCACCGACTCCACGCGCCAGCGGATCGTCGCCGCAGCCAAGGAGGAGTTCGCCCGGCACGGGATCGCCGGCGCCCGCGTGGACCGCATCGCCAAGCAGGCCAGGACGAGCAAGGAACGTGTCTACGCCTACTTCCGCAGCAAGGAAGCCCTTTACGCGCACGTCGCCGAACGCGAGACGACCGCACTCGTCGAGGCCACTCAGCTCAACCCGGCCGACCTGCCCGGTTATGCCGGCATCCTCTTCGACCACTTCACGGCACGTCCGGACCACTACCGCCTGATCATGTGGGGCCGCCTGGAGCTGGCCGAGCCCGCAGACAACACCACCAGCCCCCTCCAGGCCACGATCGCCGGCAAGCTCGACCAACTCCGCGACGCGCAGCGCATCGGGCTGCTCGACCCGGCCTGGGACCCGGTCGACGTCCTCGCCCTGATCAACCAGATCGCCATGACCTGGGCAGGTCAGCCCGAAATCGCCGCCGCTGCCGCAGACCAGGCCGTGAACCCCTCCATCGCCGCCCGCCGCGCCGCACTGGTGGCCGCCGTCGAGCGCATGTTCCCTCGCTCGGACTGAGAACAACGCCCAAACCGTTTGGTTTGACGCGCACCTCCGGGTGTGTCCGTTGAAGATGACCTGGTGGACGAACGCGCGGTCCGCTGGCGCGGGAGTGATGGCGTCGAGCCCGCGGCCGGCCAGGCGGTCGGTGATGGCCGTGGCCATCCGGATTGGCGGTAGCAGCCCTCGTCGACGGCTGTGCCAGCCAGGAGTTCGGCGACACCCGACAGACGCGCCGTCCCGGGGTCGACCCCCGAAGGACTTCCGGAGCCGACCGCTAAGACATCTCTCCGCCGCCTACGACCGTGCGACCGCCGTGGAGCGGCAGTTCCTGGACGGTTTCCAGGCGTCCATGGCCCGCAGCGGCGCGGCTTTCGCGGCCGAGCCCAGCAGCCTGGACCCCAGTGCCGAGCAGCGGGTGGCCGAGCAGGAAGCGCAGCGGGAACTCAGACAGCACAAGGAGCGAGGTCACGCCGCGTGACCCAGCCGGGCCCGGTCGTGGTTCTGCTTCCAGATGCGAGCGCGGTACGGCCCTTCGCTGTGCCGCGGCAGCCGCATAGGGCGGCGCCGGCACCCGTTCGCCGCCCTGGCGCCGCCACTCCCTGAGCAGCACACGGGTCCGGTTCTCGTTCGCGTACGGCACGGTGACGTCGACCACGGGTGTGGAAGTGTTCCCGATGCGCCAAGGAGGCACGCTGACTCCGGTGCTCATCTGGACCAAGCTACTCCTCCCCCTGGCCAGCGCCCCCGGCCGGGCTCACCGTGCGGCCCTGGGTGGCAAGGAAGTACAACGCACGGGGCCAACCGGTACAAGCCGCCGGTGTCCGGGCCCCGTGATCATGAACGGACGACTCCCGCCCTCCCGGGGACGAGCGGGTTTCGCGGGGCCTTCGGGTCCTGGTGCCGACTGCCTGGGCGATCCGCCTGTCCAGGTCCGTTCCACTCACCGACTGGAGTTTTCGGTGTCCGAATCCGTGGTGACTCTCTTCGAGAGTCTGGTTGGCGCTGAGCCGCCGCACGACGTACCCGTGCTGTTCGACACGGCGTGCGTGA
>NZ_JBFACU010000054.1:0-33078 GCF_040641015.1 Streptomyces sp. NPDC021356
TCAACGTGCTGTTCGCGATGCTCCGCGACGGCACCTTCTACGAACCCAGAACCCCACGCCTCGCTTGACGAAAGACATAGAGGCACCCCCCCCGCGTCCTGTTCTCAGTGAGGTTCCCCCGAGATGCGGGAAGAGGTGACAGAGGGTCAGATGGGTTTCACGAGAGGAGCCCAGACGATGCCTGCACCGAGGAAGTACCCGCTGGAGTTGCGTGAGCGTGCGGTCCGGATGTACAGGACCGCCGAGCCGAAGCCCGTGATCCGCCGCATGGCCGAGGAACTCGGTGTGCACCACGAGGCCCTGCGCAACTGGATCCGCCAGGCCGAGGCCGACGCCGGCGAACGGAACGACATGCTCACCACCGAGGAGAAGGACGAGCTGGCTCAGCTGCGGCGCGAGGTGCGGGAACTGCGACGGGCGAACGAGGTCCTGCGGACGGCCTCGGCTTTTTTCGCGGCCCAGCTCGACCCGACCCGGCCCAGGTGAGAGCGCTCCTCGACGAGCACCCGCACCTGGGGGTCGAGCCCGTACTCCGGGAACTTTCCATCCCCTCATCCACCTACTACCGCTGGCGCCAGGCCGCGACCGAGCCGTGCGAGCGGCACCGCCGGGACGCCGAGCTGACGGGCATGATCCGGCAGGTCCACGCCGATTCCGGCGGGATCTACGGCTCACCCCGTGTGCACGCCGTCCTCAAGCGTGAGGGCGTCCATGTCGGCCGCAAGCGTGTCGAACGGCTCATGCGCCAGGCCGGCCTCGCAGGGATCAGCCCCCGCCGGGGCAAGGGTTTCACCCGCCGTGACCCTGACGCCGACCTCGCCCCTGACCTGGTGCAACGTGACTTCACCGCGGACGGACCGAACCGGTTGTGGGTCACCGACCTGACCATGGTCACGACGCTGGAGGGGCCGTTGTGGCTGTCCGCGATCCGGGACGCATTCTCCCGCCGGGTGGTGGCCTGGGAAACCTCCGCCCGGGCGGACGCCGACCTGGTCCTCACTTCGCTGGAGTATGCCCTGGCCAGCCGCGAAGTCGCGCCCGGCGAACTCGTCCACCACGCCGACCACGGCTGTCAGTACACGTCCGTGAAGCTCACGACACGCCTGGTCAGGGCCGGGATCCAGGCGTCCATGGGCTCGGTCGGCGACTCGTTCGACAATGCCCTCGCGGAGGACCTGTGGATGGTCATCAAGACCGAGTGCATCCGCGGCCGGGTCTTCGCCACCAGGGCCGAAGCGAACCTCGCGCTCTTCGAGTACATCGACGGCTTCTACAACCCCCGCCGCATCCAGAAACGGCTCGGCTACCTCAGCCCGATCGAGTACGAGGAGAAGCATTACGCCAGCCGGGCAGCGGCCGAACAAGTGAACCTGAAACCACGTCAATCCGCCCTGACCTGCTAGTCAGCCACTCCCGCGCAGCGGGGGAACCTCACAGACATGCAGCCGTCCTGAGCAGTGTCCACACGTGTGCGGGCAGGCCCCGTCTACGATCAGCCGCCATGGACTGGCTGGAGCGGATAGCGAAGCTGAGGCAGTGGACCAGGAGCGGTACCCGCGCTCCGCACAAGCCGCTGCTGCTCCTGTACGCCCTCGGCCGGTTCCGGGAGGACGCCGACGGCGGTCTGCGGTACACCGCGGTGGAGCAGGACCTGCAACGCCTGCTGACCGAGTACGGCCCACCCAACAGGACGACACCGACCTACCCCTTCCACCACCTGGTCAGCGACGGCGTATGGGAAGTACGCACCGATCGCGGACCGGGCAGCCCCGGCAGCGGGGTACGGGACCTCCGCGAGACGGGCGCCACCGGGCAGCTCGCACCGGACCTGAGAGCGGCCCTGCGCCGTGAACCGGACCTGCTCGGCAGAATGACCCGACTGCTGCTCGACCTGCACTTCCCGCCCTCTCTACACGGGGAAGTGTGCGAAGCCGTCGGCCTGGACCTGGAACCGGCGGAGGCCGAGCGGCTCTCGGCGGTACGCTGGCAGCGGGACCGGAGGATGCGAGCTGGTGCTGACCGCCTACGAGTACCGGTGCGCCTTCTGCGGATACGACGGCAGGATCGGCTCGGTGCCGGTCGGGCTGGAGGCCGCCCACGTGCGATGGTGGGCGTTCGGAGGCCCCGACGACATCGAGAACGGGCTGTGCCTGTGCTCTCTGCACCACAAGCTCTTCGACAAGGGCGTCCTCAGGGTGGGGGACGATCAACGCATCCTGGTCTCGCAGCGCTTCGTCGGTCACAGTCCCGCCGCCCGCGAGTACGTCATAGCCCTCGCGGGCCGCCCCCTCATCGGGCCACAGCCCGGCTCGCGCCCTGTTGCCGCAGCTCACTGTGACTGGCACGCCCGACAGGTCTTCCACGGCGAACCCCGCCCTGCCACGGCTGCCTGACTCCGACAGCCACGCAGGAGACACCCTCTTCACAGAACGTGCGTTCGACCTGAAAGATGGGCACGGTCGCGTGCCAGTTCGGTACGTCGCTCGTTAGGCAGCGCAGTCGAAGCGCAGAGTGGGCAAGCGCTGGTGGCCCTTGCCCAACTGCTACGGGAGGGGACCCATGGGCGATCGCAGCACCATCGAGTGGACTGAGGCGACCTGGAATCCGACCACCGGTTGCGATCGCATCTCTCCCGGGTGCGACAACTGCTACGCCCTGACGTTATCCAGACGCCTCAAGGCGATGGGGGTGGCGAAGTACCAAGCCGACGGTGACCCCAGGACTTCCGGTCCCGGCTTCGGCCTCACCCTCCATCCGGACACGCTGGCCATCCCCCGTCAGTGGAAGACCCCCCGCATGGTCTTCGTCAACTCAATGAGCGACCTGTTCCACGCCAAGGTGCCCTTGGACTTCGTACAGCAGGTCTTCCAGGTAATCGCCGACACTCCACAGCACACCTATCAACTCCTGACGAAGAGGGCCCGCAGGCTCCGGCGACTGGCAGGCCAACTCGACTGGCCTCCCAACCTCTGGATGGGCGTCTCCGTCGAGAACGCGGATCACCTGGATCGCATTGCTGACTTGCGGCAGGTGCCAGCCGCAGTGCGGTTCTTGTCCTGCGAACCATTGCTCGGCCCTCTGACAGGTTTGCGCCTGGACGGCGTCGGTTGGGTGATCGCAGGTGGCGAATCCGGCCCCCAGCACCGCCCCGTGCATGAGGAATGGCTGGTCGAGATCCGCGATGCCTGCAACAACGCCCACGTGCCGTTCTTCTTCAAGCAGTGGGGTGGCCGCACCCCCAAGTCTGGAGGCCGTGAGCTCGCCGGCATCACGTGGGACCAGATGCCGCCCCGGCTGCGCGTGGCAGCAGTGCAGTAACGGCCAATCTCCAACGAACCCCGTACGCGCTCTGGTGGCATATGGCAACGTTGTGTGACCCTCTCCCCAGCGGGGCCGTATGGGGAGTAGGGGGAGCGGTCATGGCCGTACCGAAGGATGCCGTGTGGGAACGCGATCCGCACACTGCCGCCAAACACGACTTACTCAAGCAGTACCTGGAAGCGTGGGCGCCGATTCTGCTGTCACGGAACGACGTGATCACATACGCGGAAGGGTTCGCGGGGGCCGGCGTCTACAAGCAGGGCGAGCCCGGATCTCCCATCGTCGCCTATGAGGTCTTCGCCCGCGCTCTGCACCGTTCCCCGAAGCGCATGCGGCTGGTCCTCATGGAAGAAGACCCCCGACGGGTAGAAGAATTGCAGCGCCAGATGACCCTCGCTCAATCGAGGCATGCGGACGACGTCACTGCACGTCTGTCGGTCGACATCGAGCAGGGAGACTTCCACCCGGCCCTCCTGAGGAAACTGCAGAGCACCGGCAGGCTGGGCAAGCCCCTCTTCGTCCTCCTGGACAGCTTCGGTGGGCCCGACATCCCGTACTCGCTCCTGCATGAACTCGGTCGCTACCGAAGCACCGAAGTCATGGTCACCTTCGAACCTGCCTTCCTCACCCGGTTCGCCGAGAGGCACGACGGCCACCGGCAACTCGGCGACGAAGCCTTCGGCAGCCGGGAGTGGCAAGACGTATTCCGGCAACCCTCCTCGCACAAGTTCACGTTCCTGCGCGAGCAATACCGGGCCACGCTGCGCCAGGCCGGTTTCACGCACACGCTGTACTTCGAGATGGTCGACGAGGGCGGCAGGAAGCTTTACCTGATCTTCGGCACCCAGCACGAGCGAGGACTGGAGAAGATGAAGGACGCCATGTGGAAGGTGGATCCTTCCTACGGCGTCCGCTACCGCGACCCCAGGGACACCGAACAGCAGATGCTGGATCTCGTATTCGAACCGGACACGGCTCCACTCCGACGGATCCTGTACGACTTCATATCCGAAGCGCCCAAGGGGCGAACCGTCCCGGAACTCCAGCGCTACACCCTCTTGGAGACCGTCTACCGGCCCGCCCAAGTGATCACGGCCGTCCGACAGCTACGTGAGTCGGGCGCCGTGACGACGGAACCTCGTGCCATCAACACCAAGACCCGAGTGAGCGCGGCGGCGAAGCCGCCAAGTACCGGTCCGTCGAGCGAGCAGGGTGCCCTCTGGTAAGAGGCCCAAGGGCACATCCAGGGCACATGAGCCCGGAAAACGGCGGTGCCCCGTGAGAACTACCGGGACAAGTTTCCGCAGGTCAAGGCACATTTCACCGAGAAGCACCAGGTCAGCGCCCCGCCGTGTCCAATCGCTGCACGAGTGGCAGGACTTCAGCCATCGGTTGCATGAGGCGGGGCATCAGCCGTATTGCTTGGTGTGGCCCTGAGCTGGGGTGGTGGCGGTCGTGGCCCCTGCCCCCGGGCTGCAGAGCCGGGATGGCGGGCGTACGCCTCGGCGCCTGAGTTCGACGGCGGGCTACCGCGCCCCGCCACGCTCGGGCTCACCGCGCTGCCGGCCCGCACCCCGGACCGTTGTCGTCACACTGCCTGGCCCGTCAGGCCGTCCTCCTGCTCCTTCGGCGTGGCCTCTTCGCTGTCCGGCAGGGTGCGCAGGGTCCGGACACGGCTGAACAGGGGCCAGAGCGCCGAGGTCAGGATGCCGAGGCCGGACAGGGCCAATGTGCCGCGGTAGCTGAGCAGCGAACTGGCGATCCATCCCCCCAGCAGGGCACCCAGCGGTTCGATGCCCCAGCTGACGACGCGGATGATGGAGGTGACCCGTCCGAGCAGGGCCGAAGGGACCAGGGCCTGCTTGATGGTCTCGCTGAGGATCAGGTTGATGAGCAGGGCGAAGGCCCACAGGGCCGTGGAGACCGCGACCAGGGCCCCGGCCACCCCCTTGCCGAAGGGCTGTGCGGCAGGAACCAGGAGGATCGCGGCGCCCGGAACCGCGTACACCGCGGTGAGCACGGGCCCGTAGCCGAAGCGCTCGGCGACCCGGCCGGCGGCCCAGGCACCGGCGAGTCCGCCCACGCCTCCCGCGACGTTGAGGAGTCCCACCGCCAGCGGGCTGAACCCCAGGACCTTGATCACGTACAGCATGTAGACGGTGAAGAACATGGTCGCGAAGAGGTTGAAGTGGGCGGCGGCGAGGGCCATCGGCCGCTGGACCCTGTCGCGGAGCACGAGCCGGAAGCCGGAGACGATCGCCTGGAGATGCCGCTCCTCCTCGTGTTCCTCCCCCTTGGGCGACGGTGCCTTGGGCAACGAGGCCAGGGCCAGGGAGCTGCCGAGATAGCTCACCGCGTCCGCCGCGACGGCCAGTGGCGCGCCGAGGAACTGGACCAGCAGGCCGGCCAGGCCGGGCCCCGCGGTGTCGGCGACCGAAGCCGTGCTCTGCATCCAGGAGTTGGCCCTGACCAGACGGCTGCTGCCGACCAGCGACGGCAGGTAGCTCGACATCGCCGCGTCGAAGACCAGGGAGAGCCCGCCGACCGCGAACGCCACGACCAGCAGCAGCCATATGTTCAGCGCGTCGACCAGGTAGGCGACCGGAATCGTCAGCAGGAGCAGGAACCTGAGGAGGTTCGCGACCTGCATGACGGCCCTGCGGTCCGTCCGGTCCACCCACACACCGATGGACGGGCCCAGCAGCAGGACGGCCAGCGACCCCGCGGCGCCGAGGAGCCCCATGTCCCAGGCGTCGGCGTCCAGGGTGAGGACCGCGACCAGGGGCAGTGCGAACAGCGTGATCTGGCTGCCCGCCAAGGAGATGGACTCCCCGGCCCACAGCCGGAAGAACCCGGTGTCGGCCAGATCTCTGCGCGCGGTTGTCGCGTCTTCGGGGGACACGGTCGACAAGGTGGTTCCTTACGCGTCGGTTGTCGTATGCGGGGCGAAGACCGCTTCGAACAGTTCGCCTTGGACGGGCAGCACCATGGGGAATTCCGATCGTGCCAGGGCCGCGGCGTCGGAAGTGCGCCTCGCCTGCCACCGCGCGCCACCGAGGGGCCAGTGAATCACGAGCCGGTTGCCGCCCGGCCGGACCGCGGATGCGGGGACCGCGAGCCGCAGGCACCGCCAACCGCCCATCGCCGCGGGCAACTTGCCGATCTCGGTTCCGTTGGCGAGGACTGCGGCCGCTGCCGTGCGGTCGATGGTCTCGGGAGTGCGGTACACGAGGGTCACCTCCCCGGACACGGCCTGCGGCAGTTCGAGGACGAGGGTGCTCGTCCGTCCGAAGCACTGCAGGTAGCTGCGCTCGGGCAGGTGGTTGGGGGGCCGGAAGGCGCCGTCGATGAGCCCCTGTTCCACCGCGGCCAGCAGGTCCGTCGGGCCGGGCCGGGCTTGCGGGCCCGGTGCCCGCTCTGCTCCGTTCGCGCGTCCGGGAGCACCGGGCCGCGGGACGCGGCCGATCTCGCGCCGCAGGCACGTCCTGAGCGACCACATGCCCAGCGTCTCCGCCTGCCGGGTCAGCATGGGAGCGAGGTAGCGGTTCGCCTGAGGGTCGGCGACCAGGGTCTTGACCGCCGGGTGCGTCCACACCGGCCCGTCGGCTTCGAGCACGTCGTGAAGGGCCTGTGCCGTCTCGGGCACACCGCGCACGGCGGCGCGGGCCAGCTCCGCCACGCGCTCCTCGGGCTGCCCGTAGAAGCTGTTGTGCACGGCGGCCAGCAGGAACGACATGGCCCTGGCCGTCCCGGGTGCCCCGGGGCCCGGCGCGGTGGTGCCCTCGGGCAGCCCGCGGACCGCGTCGGTGACCGCGGCGGCCAGGAGCTCGATGCCCTGATCGCTGAGGTGGCAGTAGTCGAGGAAGTACGACGGCTCCGGCAGCGCGTGCGGTGACCGGTGGCGCAGGAGGGCGCCCAGGTCGACGCAGCGGAAGCCGAGCCTCGCACCGGTGTCCGCCATCGCGGCCCGCAGCGCGGAGGTGACGCGGGGCGTGTGGGTGGTCAGCAGGCCGGCGGCGGCGTCCCTGGCCGCTTCCAGGGCACGTTCCTCGTCGGCGGTACGGCCGAGCGTCCGGGCGGCCGATGCGCGCAGCCAGCCCGTGGCGGGGCTGAGTCCCCGGTCGAGGGCGGCCATCTCCTCGGTGAGCGTGAGCACCGACGCCGCCTCGCCCCGGGCCCGGGCGTCTTCTGCCCGTCGGCGCAGCCCGGACCACCGGGTGAGGTCGTCCGGAGCCAGCGGGGGGAACTCCAGCTCCGGGTCGGGTGTCCAGCCGCGCAGGTTGAACTCCGGCACGACCAGGACGACACGGGCCTCGCAGGACCGCGCCACCTGTGCGAGCCGGTTCAGCAGCCGCTGGGCTTCGGGAGCGACGATCCCATCGAGGAAGGCGTCACGCATGGTGGCGTAGTCGCCGTTGCGCAAAGACGTGGCCAGCAGGTCGAGGTGTGCCGGGGTGTGCTGGGGCAGCACCCAGTTGTTGCCGGCGTAGACGACGATCACGTCCGGGCGCAGCGCCGGCAGTCGGCCGACGAGGGTCATCAGCTCGCGCAGGCTCTGCCCGGTCTGGGCGAGGTCGATGCACTGGTGGGCGCCCGGCGCGGCGTCGTCCAGTCGGCGTTGCAGGGCGAGGGCGGGATTGAAGACGGGGTCGAGAAGGAAGCCCCGGGCGCTGGATTCGCCGAGCAGGACGACTCGCTCGGCCGTATCGCTCAGGGCGATGTCCGCCACGTCGGCCCAGGTGCGGGCCTCGTCCACGGGCAGGGGGCGGCGGCGCATGATGGTGGTGCCGTCGGTGTGGACCACGTCCCAGGGGCCCACCGCCGCGGCGTCCGGCTCGGTTCCCGCGGTCGCCCGCGGTCCGTTCGCGGCCGCTTGCCGGGAGCCGGTGACGAGCGCCAGCTTCTGCAGTTCGGCGAGGATCTCCGCGCCCCGCTCGTCCGACAGCAGGCGGGCCAGGTTGTCGGCGCGGGCCGCGAGGCGCTCTTCCGGGTGATTCACGATCGGCTCCTACAGGAAGGTGTACACGTCGCGGCTGATCGGCGGTCGCCGATAGGGCAGCAGGTCGTCGAGCAGGCCCGGCCAGTGCGGCGGCACGTCGGCGCGGGCGATGACCTGGTCGCCGAGCACCAGGGCGTCGAGGTTCGAGCGGACGAAACACGTCAGGGCGTCGGCGGGCGAGCAGACGATGGGCTCACCACGCATGTTGAACGACGTGTTCAGCAGGATCGGGAAGCCGGTGAGGCTCCCGAACGCGGTGAGCAGTCCGTGGAAGCGCGGCGCGTCGGACCGGTCGACGGTCTGCACGCGCGCGCTCCCGTCGACGTGGGTGATGGCGGGCAGTTCGCTCCCGTGCCGCACGGTGGTGGTGTCGAGCATGAAGGGCGAGGGCTCCGCGAGATCGAAGAACTCCGCGCAGCGCTCGGCCACCACGGCGGGGGCGAAGGGACGGAACGCCTCGCGCTTCTTGACCAGGGCGTTGATCTTGTCCCGCATCCCGGGGTCACGGGGGTCGGCCAGGATCGAGCGCGCGCCGAGCGCGCGGGGCCCGAACTCCATCCGTCCCTGGTACCAGCCGATGACCGCACCGTCCGCCAGGAGCCCGGCGGTGTGGGCGAGCAGCCCGGCTTCGTCGCCCGCGAAGTCCAGGGCCGGCACGCCGGCCCGGCGCATCCAGTCGCGTGCGGGTGCGGTGGAGCCGGCCGGACCGAGCCGTGCGTCGGTGAGCCTGCGGGGGCTGAACTCCCCGGTCAGCCGGTGGTGGACCATGGCGGCGGCGCCGATGGCACCTCCCGAGTCGCCCGCGGCCGGCTGGACGAAGATCTCCTCGAACGGCCCCTGTTCGCGGATGCGCCGGTTCGCCACGCAGTTGAGCGCGACGCCGCCGGCGTAACCGAGGCGAGGACTGCCCGTCACCCGGTGCAGATGCTCCAGCTTGCGGAGGAGGAGCTCCTCGACCAGCGTCTGCAGACTGGCCGCGACGTCGGTGTGGAAACCCTCTACCTCCGACTCGGGGCTCCTTGCGGGACGGCCGAGGAGCGTGCAGAGGCTGTCCGTGTACATGGGCCCGTTGCCGCTCAGGTCGAAGTGGTCGAGGTCGAGCCGGAACTGCCCGCCGTCCTGGTCGGCCACCAGGCGACGCAGCAGGTCGACGTGGCGGGGGGTGCCGTACGGTGCCAGGCCCATCACCTTGTACTCGTCGCTGTTGACGGCGAACCCGAGGTACGAGGTGACGGCGCTGTAGAGGATCCCCAGCGAGTGCGGGAACCTGACCTCCTCGAAGAGCTCGATGCCGTTCTTGTCGCCGCGGCCGTAGCTGGTGGTGGTCCATTCGCCGACGGCGTCGGCGGTGAACAGCGCGGCGCTGTCGAAGCCGGACTGGTAGAACGCGCTGGCGGCATGGGCCTCGTGGTGCGCGACCGCGGTCACCGGGCCGGTGAAACCCAGCAGCTGCTCGATCTGCCGGAACGGGCGGGCGGCGTCCAGCTTGCCGAGTGCCGCCGGTGAGGTCTCGGGCAGCTGCGGCAGGCCCATCCACAGCTGGCGGCCGAGCTTGCGCTCCGGCTGCTCGTAGTAGGCCACGTGCTCCACGTCGGTGATGCGGACACCCGCGTCGCGCAGGCAGGCCCGCACCGCCCGCACCGGCATGGCGGGGTCGAACCGGGTCCGGGTGAAGCGTTCCTCCTGCGCGGCGGAGACGACCTCGCCGTCGATCATGACGGCGCACGCGGAGTCGTGGTAGAGCGCGGAGATGCCGAGGATGATCATGTGTCCTGTCCCGTTCCGTGCAGGGTCGACTCCTTGCCGGCGCAGGTCGCGTCGCCCGTCGTCGCGACGGGCCCGCCCGCTCCGAGCACATCAAGGACCAGGCGCCGTCCGCGGACCGCGCAGTCGCCTGTGCCGAGGAAGAGCAGTGCGTCGCGGGCGACCAGCGCCGCGACGAGGGAGTTGGTCGGACCGAAGGAGTGGGCGGTGGGCGTTCCGTCGTTCTCCAGCGACCGTTCCTCGGCGCTGAACCCCGACACCCTGCGCCGCTCGAAGCAGCGCCAGCAGTGGCCCGCGGCCGGGTCGAGAAGTGGCCCCCAGTAGCCGCTGCCGAGCCCGACCGCCCCGCCGATGAGAGGCGTCGCGGTGCGCTCGGCCCACGCCCAGGCGGTGTCCCAGACGGTGCGCGGCTGGTCGGCGGCGACCACCAGCAGGTCGAGGGAGCCCGGAAGGACGTCGAGGTCCTCGGGGGAGACCACCTTGCGTCGCACGGTGTGCAGACGCATGTCGGCATTCACGGCCCGCAGCGCGCGTGCCGCAGCCGTCACCTTCGCCTCGCCGACGTCGGCGGTGGTGAACAGGTACTGCCGGTTGAGGTTGTGCACGGCGACCTCGTCGTGGTCGATCAACCACAGCTCCGGCACGCCCGCACCGGCGAAGTGCTGGGCGGCCAGCGCGCCGATGCCGCCGACGCCGAGGACCGCCACGGAGCAGGTACGCAGGCGGTCCTGGGCGCGCTGCCCGTCGGGCGTCACCGATGTCAGCCACCCGACCTGGCGGTCCCACGGGACGCCCTGTTCCGCGTAGGGGGGTTCGGCCGTGAGCCAGCCGAGCGTGTCCAGGTGCTCCACGAGCCGGCGGACCGCGGGTGCGGACGCTCCGCCGGCCAGCGCGTCGCGGTCGGCTCCGGTACGCAGCCGCCGTACCGCGTCGGCGACCGGGGAGTCGGCAGAGCGGATCCGCAGCGCCTCGGTGCCCTGCACGAGCAGCATGCCGCCGGCGTGGGTGTACACCTGGACGCTCTCGACGAGTCTGACCTCACGGCCGGGCATCGTGTCCTCCCGCGCCCTTCGCGGCCTCGGTCAGCATGCCCGCCCTGGTCAGGTTGGAGAACAGTGCTCCGCCCACTCGCTCACCGGCGCGTTCGGTCAGCTGCCGCATCGTGAAGGGCGCCCCGTCCAGGTACGGCCGCAGGATGCGCACGGCCTTGGAAGGAACCCGGATCTGCTCCCGGGTCCTCATGTTGGTGCACACCACGGCGCCCTCCGACTCCAGGACGTCGAGGTCCTCGACGGCGAGGCGGAACGCTTCGTCCGGCCGGCCGGCCGCCGCACGAGCAGGGCGGTAGCCGCGGCTGTTCACCTCTTCCGCGAACTCCCGGTAGCGCCGGTGGACGTCCGCACGCTGTTCCCGCGTCATCGCCGGATCGACGTTCTGCAGGTGGTTGAGCGCGTACTGCGCCTGCCCGGAGGTCTGGACCGCGGGGCCCACGGTGAGGCCGAACTGCTCGGGGTCGCGGCCCACGTTGGAGGACCTGGTCGCCTCGAAGGGGAACACGGAGACGGAGAGCAGCGAGCCGGCGAAGTCCCGGACGTCGTCCAGCGCCCGCAACGCCTCGTCGTACGTGGTGGTCGGCAGGTCCGGGATGAGGTTGACGATGAGGGGGAGGCCCACCTCGCGGGCGTCGCGGAGGAAACGGAGGTTCTCCTCGCGGTCGGCCGATTTGTGGACCAGCTTGAGCACCCTGGTGATCGTCGTCTCCATGCCGACGACGAGGAACTCGCACCCGGCCTCCGCCATGAGGGCGAGCAGCTCACGGTCGAACCTGCGGTCCACCATGGCGAAGGAGTTCCAGGTGATCCGGAGTTTCCGGTCGATCAGAGCGCGGCAGACCCGGCGGGCGAAGGCCGGGGGAATGGACTCGGTGATGAACGTGAACCGCGAGACGCCGAACTCCTCCACCAGCGTGGCGAGTTCGTCGACGAAGCCGTCAGGGTGCCGCCCCCGGAACGGCGGGCTGCCGTCGTACAGCTCGATGAAGTCGCAGTAGTCGCATTTGCCCCAGTAGCAGCCGCGGGCCTGAGTCACCGCGAGCGCGGGCGCGGCAAGCCGGTCCAGGGCCTTTCTCGGGTACAGGGGCGCCGGCAGTCTGTTGATGTCCGGGCCCGGGGCAGGAGCGTTGTGGTGGGTCACACCCTCGCCGTCCGCATAGCTGGCGCCGGACACCAGGGCGGGCTGCCAGTCGCCCCGCCGGGTCTGCTCGGCGAGCGCCAGCAGGGGGTGCTCGCCGTCGAAGCGCACGACGCAGTCGATGTGGGGGTGGTGGGTCAGGAGGCGGTCGAGGTCGGCGGCGTCCATCAGGCTCACGGCCGGACCGCCCACCACTACGCGTACGTCCGGCCTCAGGCTCTTGACGTGCTCGGCGAGCAGGAGGGCGGGCAGCAGCTGGGGGCCCATCGGCACCGAGACACCGACCAGCGACACCTCCTCGCCGATGCGGCTGCGGAGGTCCGCCTGCGCGTAGAAGGCGTCGTACGCGCCCACGACGGCGTCGTCGTGGTCCAGCGGCCCCAGCACTCTCTCGTCCGGGTCGACCAGGTAGGGCGTGGACAGCAGGCGCACCACGTAGCCGTACGGCGAGTCGGGACCGAAGTCGTGCCGCCCACCGGAGTCGAACACGCGCTCTGGGGAACGCGACAGCCAGCGTGCCGCGGCACCCGCCATGGTCTCCGGGCCGACCTCGGGCAGCCGGCCGCCCTGGGCACGCGCCCGGTCGAGCAGCCATACGGCGAACTCTTCGTTGAGGTCGGTCTGTTCACTGGGAACGCCGGCCTGGCCGAGGTAGGCGGCCAGCACCGCGGTCGACGGGTAGAAGCTTCCGAAGTTGGTGTCGACCAGAGGCGGGAAGGCCAGCCACACTTCGGCGGGTGTCGCTCGATGCACTGTGTCTCCGGTACGGGGATGAGGCTGAGGGACCTGGACTAGGCAGGGCGGGCGTGGGCCAGGGGCCCGCGCCGGGGTGACGGCGACCGGTCGAGCAGCCGCTCGAACCTGAGGAGGCCGTCCGCATCGATCCGGGCGCCGGCCAGGTTCGGTGAGCAGAGGAACCACGCGCACACCTGGACCAGGGGGATCTTGGGCACCGTCCACCACCACCGCTCCTCGGCCGCCCGCCAGCGCCGCTCGGCCTCGGCGGGGTCCTCGCAGGCCTCCGCCAGATCGAGCAACTCGTCGAAGCGTTCGTCGGCGAAGGCACTCTGCCGGGCGGCACGGCCACTCGAGCGCCAGAAGGACAGGGATCCTGCCGGGTGGTCGAAGACGGGCGAGGTCAGGGCGTACAGGAGGCAGAAGTCCCGGTCGGCCGACGCCCGCACGTACTGCGCGAAAGTCAGCTCGGTGGTGGTGACGGCGACGCCCAGCGCGGCCCTGAGCTGTGCGGCCAGTTCGGTCACCGCCTCCGCGTTGGGGGCGAATGCCGAGTAGGCGATGTCCAGTCCGTCTCCGGCCGCTCGACGCAGCGCGTCCCGGTCGGCCGGGCCGACGGATTCCCAGACGCCGGAGGAGGGAAGCCACGGCCGGGTCAGCCCCTGCGTGGCCGAGCCCAGGGCGGCCCGGTCGATGAGCCCGGCCAAGGCCCGCCGGGCTTGTGGCGCGTGCAGAAACCCCGGGGCTCTTCTTCCGAAGTCGAGCGATCCGTGGACGGCTATGGGACGCCGGACTCCGTGCGGATGATCCGCGAATTCTGCGGCCTCTCTCACTCCGAACCCGGTGGTCGCCGTCATGTCGATCTCGCCGCCCAGATAGGAACGGACGGCCTCCGCGGGTTCGGCGATACAGGTGAAACGCAGCTCGTCCGGGCACGGATCCGGCTGTTCCCAGCACGGATTGCGCGAGAGCACGATTTCCCGGTCCCGCCACCGTTGCACGACATAGGGGCCGAGCGCGACACCACCGGACAGGGCTTCCCCCTGCGTGCGGCGACGCGGCGCGAAGTCCGGAACGGACAGCAAATCGGGCGCGAAATTGATCGGCCGCCGGAACCGGTATTCAACGGTGTGTTCGTCGATCGCGACCACGGGGGCGGATTCACCGGAGTGGTCGAGGAATGTCACGGCGGCATTCGATCCGCGCCTGAACGCGTGCGCGATTCCACGCACGGCGTCCACCGCCCGCAGGGGCGCACCGTCCGACCAGTGCAGACCCTCGTCGAGCCGCACCCGCCACCGCGCACCACCCTCGCGGGGGGATGCCTCGACCGCGGACCCTGCGCCGGGCCCGCCGGCGAACAGGGGAGCCAGAACGCCCTCGGCGACGAAGCGAGCACTGTAGTCCACCGGAAGATGGAGATCACGCGTGAGCGGCATCGCATCGAGGGCAAACACTGTCGTGACGCTCATTTCACCGCTCCCCGTTTTCCGTTCAATGGCCGGGTCCGCAGTCCGAATGCAATGGACGGACCGCGAACCCGGCGCGCCACCGCATTAACAGCGGTTGACGAAAGCAAGCTGCTCGTTGAGCGTCACCTGCTCGAAGTCGAGCTCCTCGTCGACCTCAGCGGCCGCGACGACCTCGGTGGTCTCCTCGATGTTGTTCATTCGAATTCACCCCCTTTCGAAATCCCAGGTGAGCACGCAATCACGCGGCGTCAAAAGCCGTCAACAGGAAGGATGTTCATGGTCTACATCACACGTACTGAAACTTCCTGGGGGACGGATGAAACGGGCATACGGGAAGAACGATCAAAGCGATCGAATGCAAGCCGTTTGCCTGACGACCGGGACGGGAAAGAATGGATCTCCAGGGGCATTATTCAAGCGGCACAAATACAGTGTTCAACGAAATGCCGTCTGCCGCCGCCACCCGCCGGACCGACACGGCGGACCGGAGAGGCCGAGACCGCGGGGAGGCCGAGGCCGCGGGGAGGCCAAGGCCACGGGGAGGCCAAGGCCACGGGGAACCCGTCGGCCGCCGAGGAACTCGGCAGGCCGCCGCCGGTGTACATCGAGCCGCCGCCGGTGTACAGACGGCGGCCCTCATGTGATCATGACGGCTGCGGCCGCCGACCACGGCCGCGAGGGGTGCCGCCCGCGAGCGGCACCGGGAGGGGCCGTCCCGCGGCGGCCCGGGGAACGCATCGGGGAGTGCGGAGTGAGACGGACGACGTCGGTCGTCGCCTTGTGCCTGGCGTTGGCCGGCATCGCCGGGGGTGTCTTCGTCGGCTCGGCGGGGCTGGACACGGTCGTCGGTTGCGGCGTCCCCGACCACACCTATCCGGACCAGACCGCCCGTGACTGGGTCACGCAGGCCGACCACGTCGTGGTGGCCTCTCCCGTACACCAGGAGGACACCGGCCGCCAGGACTACACCAAGGGCCCGGTCCGCTACGACCTCGACCGCAAGGTGACGTTCCGTACGGACCGGCTCCTGTGGTCCACCGGCCGGCCCCGGCAGTCGCTGGGCCGGAGCTTCGACATGGTGGCCCCCGGGTGGCGCGTGCTGCGGCAGAGCGACACGCGGATCAAGCGGACGGCCGGGGACGCCCCGCGCCTGGAGACCGGCCACACCTATCTGCTCGCCCTGCGCTGGAGCGGCGACGGGTGGGTCGTGCTCGGGGAGGGCGCCTCCGTACCGTTCGACGAGCACACCGCGGGCCGGGGGGAGTGGTGCGGGCGCGTGCTGGGCAAGGACGACGTGGCGCGCGGCGAGCTCTTCTCCCGCTCGGACGACCACAGCCTGGAGAAGGCCCTGCTCGGGCAGGACGAACAGGCCGTCGTCCGGGCGCTGGCCCGCGCGGGCCGGAAGTGACGCGCGGGGACGTCTCCCCTGCGGCCCCCAGCGCCCCGCTCCGCCACGGCGGGGCTGCCTGCCGCCGGGCGATCAGTGGAGCTTCCGCCCGGTTCGCCGCGCACCGCCCCCTTTGCGACGGCCGCCGGTTTCCCTCCGCGTACGGCACTACGTACTGTAGGGTCCGGCTCGCCGACCAACCGTCGAGGGGGATCCATGCAGCAAGCGCACTGCCCGGCGCCCGGCGCACCGCTCGGCAAGGAGGCGGAGCGCGGACTCGCACCCACGGTCGCGGTCCTCGTCGTGAGCCTCGTGGTGGCCGCCGTCGGCGTGTACGAGCTGTGCGGGTTCGGGCTGCACAGCCTCGCCCAGCACCCACACCTGTTCAACGACGGTTTCGCCACGGCGGGCGTGATCGTCGCGACGGTCGCGGCCGGCGCGGCGGCGGGGAACCTGGCGTGGATCCTCACGGCCCCCCGCAGGAACGCGGCCCTGGCCACCGACCGGGGCCGCCACGGCCACGACTCCGCCGACCGAGACCCCACCAGCCCCGGCTCCGGCGGCCAGGACCCCTCCGGCCACGGCTCCGGGCACCCGCAGGACCCTCCACCGCAGAGCACCGGCGACGGCGGCGCCGGCGACGCGGACGGCGCCGCACCCCCGGTTCACCACCCCGGCACCGGCGAGTAAGCGCGGGCCCACCGGTTCCTTACCTTTTCCCGCGACAGTGGGGAACCGCAGTACGCCCGGCTCCGCTACCCTACACGTTGTAGGGTCACCCCTCAGCCCGCTCCCACTCCCTCTCCGCCCCCGCGGCGGCCCTCCCCGAGGTGACGTGTCACCCATGCCCGCACGGCAGTCCGTCCTCATCCCCGCGCAGCGCGATTCCCGCCCGTCCCCGCGCCTGTCCCCCGGCCCCCGGCTACGGGCGGGTGCCGCCGCGGCCACCGTCTGGTACCTGCGGGCGCTCGCGGTCCTCAACATCGTCGCGGTGCTCTCACTGCCGTTCCGCGAGGAGGTGCACGAGCACAACGGCGGCGAGTTCTTCACGCCGTACCTGGCCACCGCCGGCCTGGTCTCGGCGGTGCTCGCGCTGTTCCTGGCCATGGTGATGCGGCGCCGGAAGCGGGCGGCCTGGCTGCTCAACCTGCTGTTCGCCGGACCCCTGTTCGCGCTGTACGTGCTCGCGCTCACCCAGGACCGCTACCAGGACCACCTGTTCAACTGGCTCTCCGCCGCCCTCACCGGGCTGTTCGTGGCCGCGCTGCTGCTCGGCCGGTCCGAGTTCAACGCCATCGGCGACCGAGCCAACCCGCGGCTCGCCCTGGCCGTCGGCGCGGGCGGCATCCTCTTCAGCGGCGGCCTCGGCACCTGGCTCGTCGACGCCACCAACAAGGTGTCCGGCGCGCCCCTCACCGACAAGGTCACCTACGCCCTGCTGCGCAGCGTCAGCGTCGGCCCGCTCGCCGACCGCGTGCCCGCCGTGCACGCGCCCCGCTGGGTGGACATCATCATCAACCTCCTGATGGCGGCGACCTTCCTGCTGGTCCTGTACGTCTGCTTCCGCTCGCCCCGGGGCCTGGCCCTGCTCGGCGAGGAGGACGAGGCGCGGCTGCGCGACCTGCTCGACCGGCACGGCGACCGCGACTCCCTCGGCTACTTCGCGCTGCGCCGCGACAAGGCCGCCATCTTCTCCCCCACCGGCAAGGCCGCCGTCACCTACCGCGTCGTCGGCGAGGTCAGCCTCGCCTCCGGCGACCCGATCGGCGACCCGGAGGCCTGGCCCGGCGCCATCGACGCCTGGCTGTCCGAGGCCCGCCTGCACGCCTGGACGCCCGCCGTCATGGGCGCGAGCGAGGAGGCCGGCACCATCTACGCCCGGCACGGCATGGACGCCCTCGAACTGGGCGACGAGGCCATCGTCGACGTCGCCGACTTCAGCCTCGACGGGCGTGCGATGCGCGTCGTGCGGCAGGCCCACAACCGGGTCCGCCGGGCCGGTTACACCGTGACCATCCGCCGCCACGAGGACATCCCGGACGACGAGATGGCGCTGCTCGTCGAGCGTGCCGACCAGTGGCGCGACGGCGCCACCGAGCGCGGCTTCTCCATGGCGCTCGGCCGCCTCGGCGACCCGGGCGACGGCCGCTGCGTGATGCTGGAGTGCCGGGACGCGGACGGCGAACCACGCGCGCTGCTGAGCTTCGTACCGTGGGGCGAGCAGGGTCTGTCGCTGGACCTGATGCGCCGCGACCGTGACAGCGAGAACGGCCTGATGGAGTTCATGGTCGTCGAACTCCTGTTGCGCGCGGGCGAGATCGGCGTACAGCGGGTCTCGCTCAACTTCGCGATGTTCCGCTCGGTCTTCGAACGCGGGGCGCGGCTCGGGGCGGGCCCGGTACTGCGGCTGTGGCGTTCGGTGCTCACCTTCTTCTCCCGCTGGTGGCAGATCGAGTCCCTGTACCGCGCCAACGCCAAGTACCGGCCGGTGTGGGAGCCGCGGTTCCTGCTGTTCGCCAAGAGCGCCGACATCCCGCGCATCGGCATCGCCAGCGCCCGCGCCGAGGGGTTCCTCACGCCGCCCGCGCTGCCGTCCTTCACCCGCCGCACCCGGCGCTCCACCCCGGACGCTCCCGCCGACACCACGGCCAAGTCCCCGCGCTGACGCACGATTTCACTTTCGGTAGCCTTCGGCCCATGACGGGGTCCGGGGGACACGGGAACAGTACGGCCGGCGGCGACGCGGACAACGCCGCGAACAGCGCCGCGAACGACGAGGAGCGCGCGGGGAGCGGAGCGGCGCGGGGAGGCGGAGAGACACGGGGAGGCGGCGTCGATCTGCTCGGCAGCGGCGCCGAACCGCTCCAGGCGGAGGATCCCCTCCGCATCGGCGGGATCCCGCTGGTGGGCAAGCTCGGCGCGGGCGGCATGGGCCGGGTCTACCTCGGGGTGCACGAGGGACGGTACGCCGCCGTCAAACAGGTCCTCCCCCTGCTCGCCGAGGACCAGGGGTTCCTACGGCACTTCGGACACGAACTCGACAACCTCTCCCGGCTGCCCGAGCACGCCACCGCGCCGCTGCTGGCCAGCGACCGGGAGGCGAAGCCGCCCTGGCTCGCCACCGCCTACGTCCCCGGCCTCACCCTGAACGAGGCCGTCGGGCTGCACCCGGACGGGCTGCCCGGCGACGCGCTGTGGCTGCTGCTGCGCGAGGCCGCCTCGGCGCTGCGCACGGTGCACGAGCTGGACATGGTGCACCGGGACCTCAAGCCGTCGAACGTGATGCTGACCCTCGACGGCTGCACCCTCATCGACTTCGGCGTCGCCCGCGCCGCCGACCAGAGCCGCCTGACCAAGACCGGGATGGTGGTCGGCACCCCCGCCTACATGTCGCCCGAACAGGCCTCGGGTGCGCGGACGCTGACCGGTGCGGCCGACGTGTTCGCACTGGGCGCGCTGATCGCGTACGCGGTGAGCGGGAGTTCGCCCTTCGGCGAGGGCGCGGGCCTCGACCTCCTCTACCGCATCGTCCACGACGAGCCCGACCTCCAGCGGCTCCGCGAGCGCGACCCGGCTCTCGCCGACGTCGTCGTCTCCTGTCTGGACAAGGACCCCGAAGGCCGTCCCACCGCCGCCGAACTGGTGCGGCTCGCCGATGCCGAGGGCCCGTTCACGGAGCCGCTGTGGCCCGAGGCGGTCACGGCGGTGCTCTCCGAGCGGGCGGCGTTCTCGGTCCGGGTCCCGGCGGCCGAGGCGCTGCGGACCGCACCGCACACGCCCCCGGAACCCGGTGCTCAGCAGGGACCCGGGACTCCGGGGAAGCCGGGGACACCGGCGGGCCCCGGGGCCGCGAAGGAACCCGGGGCCGGGGAGCCCGGGGCCGGGGAGCCCGGGGCCGGGGAGCCCGGGGCCGGGGAACCCGCGCGGTCCGGCCCGCGGAAGGAGCACCGCCGCCGCAACCGGATCCTGCTCGCCGTGATCCCCGTCGTCGTCGCGGCCGGCGCGACCACCGCCGTCCAGTTCCTCCCGCACTCGTCCGGCGGGCCCCAGGCCGGCGGCAGCCCGTCCGTCCGGTCCTCCGCGAGCGCCGGGGCCGTACCGACCGCGTCCACGTCGGGCTCGGGTACGGCCGGACCCGCGAAGTCCGGTTCCGCCACACCCGGCAAGAACGACAGGAACGGGAAGGACGGGAAGGACGGCAAGGACGGCAACGCCCCGGCGGGCTCGGGCAGCCGCGACTCAGCTGGTGGCGGTGGCGGTGGCGGCGGTGGCGCGGACCACGGCGGCGGATCGGGGTCCGGGTCGGGGTCCGGAAGCGGGAACGACGGCGGGAAAGGCGGCGGGAACGGGTCAGGGTCCGGCTCGGGGTCCGGTTCGGGTTCGGGCAACGGCTCCGGCAGCAGCTCCGGTCCCGGTTCCGGTTCCGGCAGCGGCTCGGGTGGCTCGGCCGGCGGTGGATCCGGCGGCACGCCCTCGTCCGGCGGCGCCCACCTCTACAAAAACGGCGACTCCGGAAAGTGCCTGACCAGCCAGTACTCGGCGGCGTCCACCGGTGACTGCGCGGACTCGACCGCGGCGTGGACCGTCCGCAGCGCCTCCGGCGGCGCCTTCCAGCTGGTCGGCAAGCAGAGCGGTCAGTGTCTGAGCGCGAACTTCAGCGGGCAGAGCGTGTTCGTGGGCGCCTGCGACGGCGGAAGCCCGCGGCTGTGGCGCGCGGGGGCCGGGAGCACGCTGGTCAGCGTCTTCAACGGCGGCTGCCTGGACATCGGCTTCGGCGGCAACGTGTCGGCCACGCCCTGCACGTCCGGGAAGGCCTCCCAGCGCTGGGCGAGGCAGTAGCCGACGGCGCCGGGCCGACCGAGCGGGCCGGCCGGACCCCAGGCCCCGCTGCTCCCCAGGCCCCGCTGCCCCTCAGGCCCCGCTGCCCCTCAGGCCCCGTTGGCCCGCAGGCCCGCCCGCGCGGGCCCACCGCCCTCAGGCCCGCCGCCCGCAAAGCCCCTCAGGCCCCACCGCGCGGCCCGCTCGGCGTCCCCTTGCCCCCGTGGTGCCCCCGGTCGCGGTCCCGCTCCCGGTCCCTTTCACGGTCCCGTTCCCGTTCGGCGCCCACGGTGAAGCCGATCACGGCGCCGCCGCCCTCGCGCCGGGAGGCGAACGGCGCGCCCCCGTGGGCGATGGCGACCTCCCGCACGATGGACAGGCCGAGCCCCGAGCCGGGCAGGGAGCGGGCGTCGGCGGCGCGGTAGAAGCGGTCGAAGACACGGATCAGGTCGCCCTCCGCGATGCCGGGCCCCCGGTCGAGGACCTCGACGCGCACGGTGCCCGGCCGGGCGGGCCCGAGGACGGCGATCTCGATGGGCGCCGTGCCGCCGCGGTCGAACTTGGCCGCGTTCTCCACGAGGTTGGAGACGGCCCGCTGGAGCATGGCCGGCCGGCCGTCGGTCGTCGTGTCGCCGCTCGCGCGGACCACGATGTCGCGTCCGGTGCGGCGGCGGGTCAGACCCGCGACGTCCTCGGCGATGTCGGCGAGGTCGACGCGCTGCGGCGGCTCGCTGTCGGACTGCCCGGCGGCCAGGTCGACCAGCTCGTTGACGAGGTCGGTCAGTTCGCGGGCCTCCTGGGAGAGGTCGGCGACCAGTTCCTCGCGGGAGGCGGGCGGCAGTTCGTCGATGCGGCGCAGCAGCGAGATGTTGGTCCGCAGCGAGGTGAGCGGGGTGCGCAGTTCGTGGCCGGCGTCCTGCACCAGGCGGCGCTGGTCCTCCTCGGACTGGGCGAGGCGGCCGAGCATGCGGTCGAAGGAGCGGCCGAGGCGGCCCACCTCGTCGTACCCGGTGACCGGCACCTGGACGCCGAGCCGCCGGGTGCGGGCGACGCCCTCGGCGGCGGAGGTGAGGACGACCAGCCGGCGGGTGATGCGGCGGGCCAGCCACCAGCCGCACAGGCCGGCCGCGATGACGACGATCGCCATCAGGATCAGCGTGCGCTGCTGGAGCGCGCGCAGCAGGTCCTCTGTGTCACTGAACTCCTGGGCGACCTGCACGGCGCCGCGACCGTCGCCGAGCGCGACGGTGGCGATGCGGTACACGTCGTCGGCGACGGGCACGTCCGTGTACTCGATGGTCTTCCCGGCCACGGCGTCGGACGCGACGGCCCGGTCGTCGGAGGTGACGGGCAGTTGCGGGCTGCCGTGGTCGACGATCTGGCCCTGCGCGCCGAGCACCTGGACGTCGGTGCGGCTGGGGCGGACTACCTCGTGGCCGGGGCGGGAGGAGGAGAAGTCCTCGGGCGTACGGTCGTAGCGCCGCACCTCGTCCTGGACGTCCTGGACGACCTGGGTGAACACCGACTGCTGGTCCACGCGCACCAGGCGGGCGGCGGAGTTGTACGACAGGATGCCCACGAGGATGGTGACGGCGGCGGTCACCGCGGCGAACGACACCGCGAACGTGGTCCGCAGCGACGAGAGCCGGGGCCGCGGCCGGTCCGTCAGCCGCGTCAGGCGGCCCACTCAGTCCTCCCGCAGCACGTACCCGACACCGCGGACGGTGTGGATGAGCTGCGGGGCGCCCGGTTCGTCGAGCTTGCGGCGCAGGTAGCCGACGTAGACGGCGAGGTTCTTGGAGCCGGGGCCGAAGTCGTAGCCCCAGATGCGGTCGTAGATGGTGGAGTGGTCGAGGACGATGCCGGCGTTGCGGACGAGGAGTTCGAGGAGTTCGAACTCGGTGCGGGTCAGCTCGACTTCGCGGGTGCCGCGCCACACCCGGCGGGCCTGGAGGTCCATGCGGATCCCGGCCGCCTCGACCTGCCGCTCGGGCAGCTGCGGCGCCTTCGCCGGCGCCTCCTCGGCGGCGGGGGCGGCCGGGCCCGCGGGGGCCGGGCTGGTGCGGCGCAGCAGGGCGCGGAGCCGGGCGAAGACCTCCTCCACGTCGAAGGGCTTCACGACGTAGTCGTCGGCGCCCGCGTCCAGTCCGGCGATCCGGTCGGCGGTCTCCACCAGGGCGGTCAGCATGAGGATCGGGGTGCGGTCGCCCTCCGCGCGCAGCACCCGGCAGACCTGGAGGCCGTCGATGCCCGGCATCATCACGTCCAGGACGAGGATGTCCGGCGGGGTCTTGTGCGCCTGCGCGAGCGCCTCGACGCCGTCGGCCACTGCCGTCACCTCGTAGCCTTCCAGGGTCAGGGCCCGCTCCAGGGCGTGGCGGATGGCGCGGTCGTCTTCGGCGAGCAGCACAGTCTGAGGCACGCGCCCAGTCTGCCAAGGTCACAGCGGGGCGAACGGGGCGAGCAGGCCTACGATCACCCCTTTTTACCCGTCTCTCACCGTCCCGGACGCAACCGGCGGCAGGCGCCTACCGTCCTCTCACCCACCGCCGGCCCCACCCCGGCTCGCACTGGGGTACGGAACCTCGGGTCCGGAACCTGGGCTCCGTAGCCCCGGACCCGGACCTCCGGCTCCGCCGCCTCCGGGCCCTCGGTCACGGAGCTGCCTCCGCTCCCTCAGCCACGGAGCCGGGCCAGCTGCTCCGCGAACGGGACCACGGCCAGGTCGTCCGCCGCGGGCCCCGGTGCGGCCCGGTGCCGCTGCGCCGGGCTCCCGGTCATCAGGGCCGCCAGTTCGCCCGCGGCCCGTTCGATCCGCTCGGGCAGCCCCTGCGCGCCCCAGTCCTCGGAGGCGGCGTAGACGCCGGTGGGGACGACGACGGCCCGCAGGTAGGAGAAGAGGGGCCGCAGGGCGTGGTCCAGGACCATCGAGTGGCGGGCGGTGCCGCCGGTGGCGGCGACCAGCACCGGCTTGCCGGCCAGGGCGTCCTTGTCGCGCGCCCCGAGCACGTCGAAGAAGGACTTGAACAGTCCGCTGTACGACGCCGAGAACACCGGGGTGACGACGACCAGCCCGTCCGCCCCGGCCACCGCGTCCAGCGCCTCGGCCAGGGCGGGGCCGGGGAAGCCGCTGGTGAGGTTGTGCGCGATGGCGACGGCGAGGTCGCGCACCTCGATCACCCGGACGTCCGCGCCCGTGCGCGCGGCGGTCGCGGCGGCCAGCCGGTCGCCGAGCAGCCGGGTGGAGGACGGGACGCTCAGTCCCGCAGAGACGACGACGAGCTTCATGCGGTGCTCACCTCCTGGGAAGTCGTTTCTGCCGCGGCGGCCAGCAGGGACGTGTGGGTCGGGGCGTCCGGCACGTCGGCCGGGCGGCCCTTGGCGAACTCCTCGCGCAGCACCGGCACGACCTCCTCGCCGAGCAGGTCGAGCTGTTCGAGGACGGTCTTCAGCGGCAGCCCGGCGTGGTCCATCAGGAACAGCTGGCGCTGGTAGTCGCCGGCGTACTCGCGGAAGGCCAGGGTCTTCTCGATGACCTGCTGCGGGGAGCCCACGGTCAGCGGGGTCTGGTCGGTGAAGTCCTCCAGGGAGGGCCCGTGGCCGTACACCGGCGCGTTGTCGAAGTAGGGGCGGAACTCGCGCACCGCGTCCTGGGAGTTCTTCCGCATGAACACCTGGCCGCCGAGGCCGACGATCGCCTGCTCGGCGGTGCCGTGCCCGTAGTGGGCGTAGCGGGAGCGGTACAGCTCGATCATCCGCTTGGTGTGGTCGGCGGGCCAGAAGATGTTGTTGTGGAAGAAGCCGTCGCCGAAGTAGGCAGCCAGCTCGGCTATTTCCGGCGAGCGGATGGAGCCGTGCCAGACGAACGGCGGTACGCCGTCCAGCGGGCGGGGGGTGGAGGTGAACCCCTGGAGCGGCGTGCGGAACTTGCCCTCCCAGTTCACCACGTCCTCGCGCCACAGCCGGTGCAGCAGGGCGTAGTTCTCGATGGCCAGGTCGATGCCCTCGCGGATGTCCTTGCCGAACCAGGGGTAGACCGGGCCGGTGTTGCCGCGGCCCATCATGAGGTCGACGCGGCCGTCCGCGAGCTGCTGGAGCATCGCGAAGTCCTCGGCGATCTTCACCGGGTCGTTGGTGGTGATCAGGGTGGTGGAGGTGGACAGGACGAGGCGCTCGGTGCGTGCGGCTATGTAGCCGAGCATGGTGGTCGGCGACGACGGCACGAACGGCGGGTTGTGGTGCTCGCCGGTCGCGAAGACGTCCAGGCCGACCTCCTCGGCCTTCAGCGCGATGGCGACCATGGCCTTGATGCGCTCGCGCTCGGTCGGCGTCCGGCCGGTGGTGGGGTCCGGCGTGACGTCGCCGACGCTGAAGATCCCGAACTGCATGGTCGCTCACCCTCCAAGTTGTTGACTGTTCAACTATACCCCCCTGAACGGTCCCCGCCCCGGAGGTATTCCGCCCCCTGCCGAGCCGGGCGACGGCCCGCCCCGGCGCGGGCACGCACCCGCGAACGGCCCCCGGACCGGCCCTCCGCCGACCGCTCCGCCCCAGGTCAGGCGGCTCGCCCCGCCGACACCGTCGCCGCAGGGGGTCCCGGCGGGGGCCGGATCCGGTCAAGCCTCCCGCCACGGCCGCCGGACCCGCGTGCGAAGCTGCCCCCATGCCCCTCGTCCTGCGCTCCGCCGCCCTCTTCGTCGTCGCCGCCCTCTTCGAGATCGGTGGTGCCTGGCTGGTCTGGCAGGGAGTGCGGGAGCACCGGGGCTGGCTGTGGGCCGCCGGCGGCGTGCTCGCGCTCGGCGCGTACGGGTTCGTCGCCACCTTCCAGCCCGACGCGCACTTCGGCCGCATCCTCGCCGCCTACGGCGGGATCTTCGTCGCCGGTTCGATCCTGTGGGGCATGGTGGCCGACGGCTACCGCCCCGACCGGTGGGACGTGGCGGGCGCCCTCGTCTGCCTCGCCGGGATGGCGCTGATCATGTGGGCCCCGAGGAACGGCGCCTGACCTTCCCCTACGCTGGACGGAACCGAGCGCACGAACCGAGCGCACGCACCCCAGGAGCAGCCCATGGCCACCGCCGCACCGTCCGCCGCCTCCCGCATCGCCGTCGTCACCGGTGCGAGCAGCGGCATCGGCGCCGCCACGGCCCGGCAGCTCGCCACCGCCGGCTACCGCGTCGTACTGACCGCCCGCCGCAAGGACCGCATCGAGGCCCTCGCCGAGGAGATCACCGCGGCCGGGCACGCCGCCACGGCCTACCAGCTCGACGTCACCGACCGCGCGGCCGTCGACGAGTTCGCGAGCGCGTTCAGGACCGTCGGGGTGCTCGTCAACAACGCGGGCGGCGCGCTCGGCGCCGACCCGGTCGCCACCGGCGACCCGGCCCACTGGCGCACGATGTACGAGACGAACGTCATCGGCACCCTCAACGTCACCCAGGCCCTGCTGCCCAAGCTCGCCGCGAGCGGTGACGGCACCGTCGTGGTCGTCTCCTCCACCGCCGGTCACGGCACGTACGAGGGCGGCGCCGGGTACGTCGCCGCCAAGCACGGCGAGCACGTCCTCGCCGAGACGCTGCGCCTGGAGATCGTCGGGCAGCCGGTCCGCGTCGTGGAGGTCGCGCCCGGCATGGTCCGCACGGAGGAGTTCGCCCTCACCCGCTTCGGTGGCGACGAGGAGAAGGCCGCGAAGGTCTACGACGGCGTCGCCGAGCCGCTGACCGCCGACGACGTCGCCGACACCATCGCCTGGGCCGTCACCCGCCCCAGCCACGTCAACATCGACCTGCTGGTCGTACGCCCCCGCGCCCAGGCGTCGAACACCAAGGTGCACCGGGAGCACTGACGCCGGTGACGACGCCGAAGGACACCCCCGGGCAAGGGCTCCCCGGGCCGGGAGCCCCCGGGGAGGGGTCCCCCGGCCGGGACAGGGCCGCCGAGCGGCAGCGCCTCGCCGAGGAGAAGAAGCGCGAGCGCTACGTCTGGTACTACCTCGGCTACTTCCTCTTCGGCATCCACGTCGTGGCGTTCGTCATGATCTACGCCGTGCGCCACGCGAAGTGATCCCAGGGCCCCGCCCGGCCCCCGGCCGTAGGGTGACCCACCGTGGACAGACACATACGCTTCGACGCCCTGCGCAACGTTCGCGACCTCGGCGGGTACGCCACCGGGGACGGCCGGCGGGTCCGCCCGCGCCGCCTGTTCCGCGCGGACGGCCTCGGCAAGCTGGGCCGGGACACCCCCGACTGGGACCGCTTCCTCGCCCTCGGCATCGGCACGGTGATCGACCTCCGCCACGACTGGGAGGTCGACCGCCAGGGCCGCGTGCCGGAGCACCCGTCCTTCACCTACCACAACCTCAGCATCGAGCACCGCCCCTACGACCAGCCCACGCTCGGCACCGAGGTGGAACCGGGCCCGTACCTCGCCGAGCGCTACATGGAGGTCGCCGAGGACGGCACCAAGGAGATCCGCGCGGCCCTGGAACTGATCCGCGACGCGGCCGTCTCCGACACCCCGCTGGTCTTCCACTGCGCCTCGGGCAAGGACCGCACGGGCGAGCTGGCCGCCCTGGTCCTGACCCTCCTCGGCGTCGACGAACCCACCGTCGTCGAGGACTTCACCCTCACCGAACTCGCCGCCGAAGCCCTGCTGACCGACTGGCGCGCCAGGAACGGCGGACGCACCCCGAACTGGCCGGGCTACGGCCGCGCCCCCGCCGCGGTGATGCGCCTGTTCCTGGCCGCCCTGAAGGCGAAGTACGGCTCGGTCGAGGCGTACGTGAGCGACGCCCTGGAGCTGGACGCGCAGGCCCTCACCGCCACCCTCCGCGCCCACCTGCTTGAGCCCGCCCCCACCGCCTGGCCGCCGCTGACCTACCGCCGGGCCGTGCCCGCCGACGCCCCGCTCCTGGTCCGCCTGCGCGACACGGCCGCCCTGCGGCAACTGGCCCGCGGCATCGACCAGTGGAAGCCCGGCGAGAAGGACGAGGCGCACTTCGTCGAGCGCATGCGCGAGGGCGAGGTCTGGCTGGCGTATGCCGCCGGCCACCTGGCCGGCGCCTGGGAACTGTGGTGGGACGACCCCGCCGCCTGGGGCCCCCGTCCCGCTCAGGCCGGTTACATCCACCGCCTCATGACCACCCCGCACACGGCCCCGCCCGGCGCCGGCCGCGCCCTGCTGGCCGAGGCCGAGTCCCGCATCACCGCGGCCGGCCGCCCCTACGCCCGCCTCGACTGCCTGTCCTCCAACCCCCGCCTGCGCACCTACTACGAGTCGGCGGGCTATACGGTCGTGGGCGAGCAGCCCGCGAAGACGGACGGCACGGGCAGCCCGTACGCGGTGACGCTCCTGGAGAAGCGGCTGCGGGACTGACAGCACTGACGGGCGCTCAGCCCTTGACGCACACCACCTGCTTCAGCTTCGCGACGACCTCGACGAGGTCCCGCTGCTGGTCGATGACCTGCTCGATCGGCTTGTAGGCACCCGGGATCTCGTCGACCACGCCGGAGTCCTTGCGGCACTCCACGCCCTGCGTCTGCTCCTCCAGGTCCTTGGTGGAGAAGCGGCGCTTGGCGGCGTTGCGGCTCATGCGGCGGCCGGCGCCGTGCGAGGCGGAGTTGAAGGACTTCTCGTTGCCGAGGCCCTTCACGATGTACGAGCCGGTGCCCATCGAGCCGGGGATGATGCCGTAGTCGCCGGAGCCCGCGCGGATCGCGCCCTTGCGGGTGACCAGCAGGTCCATGCCGTCGTAGCGCTCCTCGGCCACGTAGTTGTGGTGGCAGGAGATCTCCGGCTCGAAGAGGGGCTTGGCCTTCTTGAACTCCTTGCGGACCACGTCCTTCAGCAGCGCCATCATGAGCGTGCGGTTGTACTTGGCGTACTCCTGCGCCCAGTACAGGTCGTTGCGGTAGGCGGCCATCTGCGGGGTGTCCGCGACGAAGACCGCCAGGTCGCGGTCGACCAGGCCCTGGTTGTGCGGGAGCTTCTGCGCGACGCCTATGTGGTGCTCGGCCAGTTCCTTGCCGATGTTGCGGGAGCCGGAGTGCAGCATGAGCCAGACAGCTCCGGTCGTATCCGTGCATATCTCGACAAAGTGGTTGCCGCTTCCGAGCGTCCCCATCTGCTTCGTGGCGCGTTCCTGACGGAACCTGACCGCTTCCGCCACCCCGTCGAACCGCCCCCAGAACCCGTCCCACCCGGCCGTCGCCAGCCCGTGGAAGTCGCCCGGGTCGACCGGGTCCTCGTGCATCCCGCGGCCCACCGGGATCGCCTGCTCGATCCTCGTGCGCAGGCGGGACAGGTCGCCGGGCAGGTCGTTCGCCGTCAGGGACGTCTTCACCGCGGACATGCCGCAGCCGATGTCCACGCCCACCGCCGCGGGACAGACCGCGCCCCGCATGGCGATGACGGAGCCGACGGTCGCGCCCTTGCCGTAGTGCACGTCGGGCATGACGGCCAGGCCCTTGATCCACGGGAGGGTGGCGACGTTCTGCAACTGGCGCAGCGCCACGTCCTCGACCGAGGCGGGGTCGGCCCACATGCGGATGGGGACCTTCGCGCCCGGCATTTCCACGTACGACATATCGTCCTCATTCCCCCGGAAAGCAAACAGAAGTCTCAGAAGCGGTGAATCGCAATACCGGCGCCAAGGTCGACGAAACAGGGCATCGGACCGGCGTCCACGGCAGTGCGTGCGATAGACATTGTCTCCAGGAGACGCCCCCGCCCGGCAAGCGAATAACCGGGGCGGGGCCCCGGACCGACCCCCGTCGAGAGGAGCCTGACCGTGCTGCGGAAGGCGTACGTATCCGGCGCGGCCGCGTTTCTCGCGGCGCTGCTGCTGGCCGGCTGCTCCGGCGGCTCGTCCGACGACGGGCAGGCCGACAACGCCAACCCGGACGGCCCCGGCAGGGCGACGGCCGCGGCCCAGCCGGGCAAGTACCGCACGCTTCCGGAGGCCTGCCTCGCGGTCGGCCACGGCACCCTCGACTCGCTGCTGCCCGGCATCCAGCAGATCACGGACCCGGACCAGCGGGAGAAGGCCTACGACGGCGAGGCCACGCTCACCTACGACACCGACCGCAAGGTCGGCTGCCGCTGGAAGGTGGACTCCACGGACGCCACCGACCACCTCCACGTCGACTTCGAGCGGGTCGTCTCCTACGACAACGCCGTGAGCGACGACAGCCAGGCCGAGGCGGTGTTCGCCACCAAGCAGGCTGCCGCGGACCTGCCCGCACCCCCCGTCTCCGCCCCCGGCTCGGGATCCGCGACGGACACGGGAGCGGGCACGGGAGCGGACACGGGATCAGGCACGGGAGCAGGCACGGGAGCGGGAGCGCCGGCGGGCGGTGGTTCCGGCGGCAGCCCGTCCGCCCCGGCCTCCGGTACGCCCGCTTCCCCCTCCTCCTCGTCCTCCTCCTCGTCGGGCTCCACCCCGGCCACCGATCCGGCCGAGGTGCAGCCCCGCACGCTCGACGACCTCGGTGACGAGGCGTTCGTGGACGACACGCTCAGCAGCTCCGGTTCGACGGTCAAACAGCGGACGGTGACTGTGGCGTTCCGCACGTCGAACGTGATCGTGACCATCGACTACGAGGAGCAGCCGACCGCTGTCGGTGTGGTCCCCGACAGCAAGGAAATGCAGGACAAGGCCCGGAAACTGGCGGCGCGGCTCGCGAATTCGCTGGGCGGTTGACGCGCCGGGAGCGGCACTTGGCGCGGTGCCGTGCTCCCGGTGGTGGCGAACCACACGGCTGACCGATTGCGTACGGTGGCCCTCCGAACCGATCAGGCCGCACCCGATCAGACCGCACGGACAGAACCGCACCGATCAGACCGCAGGGGACCACGAGCGTCATGAGTGAAGGAACCATGCAGCGAGCAGCTCAGCGAGAACAGCGTGATCAGCGCGAGGTACGTGAGGGGCGTGGCCGGCGGGCGAAGCGGCTGCACCGTGCCCTCGTCTGCGCGGCCGGGGTGCCCGTGATGCTGCTGGCGGCGGCCTGTTCCTCCTCGGACTCCGGTTCGGGGTCGGGATCGGACGGGGCGGCGTCGGCCCCCTCGGCGGACGCGAAGACGTCGGCGAGCCCGAGCGCGTCGCCGACCGTGCAGCCGGCGGCGTACGGCAAGCTGCCCGACGCGTGCAAGGTGCTGGCGCGCAAGACGCTGGACGACCTGGTGCCCCGGGGCGCGAAGTCCGCGAAGGCGGGTACGTCGAGTGATGTGTCGACGCGGGCCAGTTGTTCGTGGAACGGCCTCGACAACAACGGGGTGAAGGGGTCGCAGTACCGCTGGCTCAACGTGTCGTTGCTGCGTTTCGAGTCCGATGCGGCGCGCGGCACGGGCGAGACCCAGGCGCAGGC
Source organism: Streptomyces sp. NPDC021356 (assembly GCF_040641015.1). Taxonomy (NCBI): domain Bacteria; kingdom Bacillati; phylum Actinomycetota; class Actinomycetes; order Kitasatosporales; family Streptomycetaceae; genus Streptomyces; species Streptomyces sp. NPDC021356. Next base: position 31,054 of record NZ_JBFACU010000054.1, read on the forward strand.
GTACTACCGCAAGCAGGTGCAGGACGCGCAGTCCGTGGACGGGGCGCGCGGCAGCAAGTCGCAGCCGGTGTCGGGGACGGGCGACGAGGCGACGGCGGTGCGCTACGACCTGAAGAAGAAGGAAGGCACCTTCAAGCAGCAGACGGTCGTGGCCCGGGTGGAGAACGTGGTGGTCACCCTCGACTACAACGGCGCGGGGCTGGCCGGTGACAAGGCCCCGGACGCGGACGACCTCTCCAAGGACGCGGCGAAGGCCGCCAAGGAGGCGGTGGCGTCGGTGACGAAGGCGAACGGCGCTGACGCGGGTTCGTCCAGTGGGTCGAGTTCGTCCGGTGGGTCGGGTTCGGGTACGGGGTCCTCGGGCAAGCCGGCGTCTCCGTCGGCGTCCAAGGGGGCGTCCGGGTCGCCCTCCGCGTCGCCGTCGCACTCCGCGTCCAAGTCGCCCTCGGACAGCTGAGCGGGGCGGGTCAGCGGATCCGGCCACCCGTTCCCCGGACAGATGTGCCACTCTGTTGCGCGCAACAGGACGTAAGGGGAGGGGAGTACGAGTGGCCGCGCCACTGCAGCTGACCCGGATGCACCGGGTTCTCATCGGCGTGGTCGTGACCGGCGCCGTGATCATCGCCGGTATCGGCTTCGCGGGTTCGTACGCGGCCGTGCGCGAGCTGGCCGTCAAGAAGGGCTTCGGGGACTTCAGTTATGTGTTCCCGATAGGCATCGACGCGGGTATCTGTGTGCTGCTCGCACTGGATCTGCTGCTGACCTGGATCCGTATCCCCTTCCCGTTGCTGCGCCAGACGGCGTGGGTGCTGACGGCGGCGACGATCGCCTTCAACGGCGCCGCCGCCTGGCCGGACCCGCTGGGTGTGGGCATGCACGCCGTGATCCCCGTGCTGTTCGTGGTCGCGGTGGAGGCGGCGCGGCACGCGGTCGGCCGGATCGCGGACATCACGGCGGACAAGCACATGGAGGGCGTCCGCCTCACCCGCTGGCTGCTGTCGCCGCTGCCGACGTTCCTGCTGTGGCGGCGGATGAAGCTGTGGGAGCTGCGCTCCTACGAGCAGGTGATCAAGCTGGAGCAGGAGCGGCTGGTCTACCAGGCGCGGCTGCGGTCCCGGTTCGGCCGGGCGTGGCGCAGGAAGGCACCGGTGGAGTCGCTGATGCCGCTGCGGCTGGCCCGCTACGGGGTGCCGCTGGCGGAGACGGCTCCGGCGGGGCTGGCGGCGGCGGGTATCGAGCCGGCGCTGATCCCGCCGGTGCCCGCGCCGCGGGCGGCGGTGGCCGCCGACGCGCAGCGGGCGGTGCCGGGCGGCGGCCGGCCGCGTGCGCTGCCGGCCGAGCGCGGCCCGGAGCCGGACCAGCAGGCGTACGTGCCCGACCCCGAGCAGAGCCCGTGGTTCCAGGCGCCGCAGCAGGTCGACTACCACGGCGGCTACGACCCGACGTACGAGCCGGAGCCGTCCTACGGTCCCGAGCCGCCGTACGAGGAGTGGTACGAGGAGCAGCAGCCGGAGCGGTCCGGGCCCCCGCCCCGCTCCGCGCACCCGGAACAGGAACACCGGGAGCAGGAGCACGGGGAGCGGGAACACGGGGAGCGGGAACACGGGGAGCAGGAACACCCGGAGCCCCCCGAGCACCCCGCGCCGCAGCCGTCCGCCGAGGACACGGGCGCCTTCCCCGTCCCCGCGGGTCCCAACCGCACCCGTGAGCTGGGCGAGGGCGGCGGCACTGCCCCGCAGTCCCCGGACGAGGAGGGCCTGTACCAGGTCTTCCGGTACTCGATAGAGGGCGAGGGCATGCCGACGCCCGGCACCTTCGCCGCGAACGTCGAGGCGGCGTACGGGCTGCGCCTGCGGTCCCGCGAACTGGGTCAGTACATGGACCGGTTCACGGCCCGTCTCAACGATGAGCTGATGGAAGAGCACATCGCCTAGGACTTGTCCGGGCGATCAAGTTCGCAGCCAGATGACCAGGGCTGCTGCTGTGGCGGTGCCGAGGAAGACGTACCCGCGTTTGTCGTAGCGG
>NZ_JBFACU010000055.1:0-31380 GCF_040641015.1 Streptomyces sp. NPDC021356
ACGTCGGCGACCCCTAGGACCTCCGGTTCGAGGCGCTCGTCTCCTGCCCCACCGACTGGTGCGCGGGCCCGGCCGGTGGTTCACCTGGCGTGCACGGTGTTCGTCGCCTCGATCTTCTTCCACGACCTGGGCCGCGCCGGGGCCGCCGCCGGCGCCGTGGCGAAGGACGCCGCCCGCGCCGCGGGAGCGGCCGGCTTCACCGGCTGGAACAGCCAGGTGTCGAAGAGCGCGGCGAGCGGCTTGCCGGAGACCTGCTCGGCGTACTTCTGGAAGTCGGCCACGGAGGCGTTGCCGTAGGCGTGCTGCTGGGGCCAGCCCTTCAGCAGGGCGAAGAACGCCTTCTCGCCGATCGCGTTGCGCAGCGCCTGGATGGCGACGGCACCCCGGTCGTAGACCGCCGCGTCGAACTGGTCGTCCGGTCCCGGATCACCCGGCTTCACCGTCCAGAAGGCGTCGTCGGCCGGGTGGGAGGCGTACACGTAGTCCGCCAGTTCCTGCGTGGTGCCCTCGCCCTCGTGCTCGGACCACAGCCACTGCGCGTAGCGCGCGAAGCCCTCGTTGATCCAGATGTCCTTCCAGCCCTTGAGGGACACGCTGTCCCCGTACCACTGGTGGGCCAGCTCGTGCACGACGACGGACGTGTTCGAGCCGTTCGCGAACTGCTTCGGGCTGTAGTACACGCGGGACTGCGTCTCCAGCGCGTACCCGGTCGTCGTGTTCGGCACGTACCCGCCCGCCGAGCTGAACGGATACGGCCCGAAATAGCCGCTCAGCCAGTCGACGAGTTCTCCGGTCCGCTCCACGCTCGCGCGTGCCGCCCCGTCGTTGTCGCCGAGGTCCTTGCTGTAGGCGTTGAACACCGGGACACCGCCCTCGGACGTACCGGTGGTGATGTCGAACCTGCCGAGCGCCAGGGTGGACAGGTATGTCGCCTGTGGCTTGTTCTGTCGCCAGGTGTAGCGGGTCCAGCCCAGCTTCGCGGAGACCGACTGGAGGGTGCCGTTGGAGATCGCCTGCGTGCCGTCCGGCACCGCCACGGACACGTCGTAGGTGGCCTTGTCGCTGGGGTGGTCGTTGCTGGGGAACCACCACCAGGCGGCCTCGGGCTCGTCCGCCGCGACCGCGCCGTCCGGGGTGCGGTGCCAGGTGGTGAAGCCGTAGGCGCTCTTCGTGGACGGCACCCCGCGGTAGCGGACGACCACGGTGACCGGCGTGCCCTTGGCCAGCGGGCTCTTCGGCGTGATCACCAGCTCGTGCTGGCGCGCGGTGGTGAACGCGGCCTTCGCCCCGTCGACCCGCACCTCGCTCACGTCCAGCAGGAAGTCCAGGTCGAAGCTGGACAGGTCCTGCGTGGTCCGCGCCGAGATCGTCGCCGTGCCCTCCAGCTCGTCCGTCGCGGGCTGGTACGTCAGCCGCAGGTCGTAGTGGGAGACGTCGTAGCCGCCGTTGCCGTAGTCGGGGTAGTAGGGGTCGCCGATGCCCGGCGCGCCGGGGGAGTGGCTCGCGGCCGACGCCGGGATCGCCAGCAACAGGGAGGCCGCCGCCAGAGTGCCCGGCACGATGATTCTGCGGTGCACGTCAGCTCCAAGTCGTAGGGGAACGCAGTCTGTTCGGAGCCTATTGAGTCCCTGCCGACCCAGTCATGTCCATGGCCACTGCTGTCACATGATCGCCATTCGGCCGTCATGAGTGAAGCACTCCCGTGCGCTCCCGTGGGCTCCCGCGCACCCCGCGCCCCTGCGGCCCCTTCCGTCCCCTCCGCCCCGGCGACACGTCAGTTTCCCTCTTCTGCGCCGCAGTTGCCCCCTGTACCGTCCCGCTCATGCCGAACAGCATGCGCATGACGACCTGGAGAGCGCTCGCACTGGCGGTCATCGCCGTCCTGGCGACCGCTCTCCTCAGCCCCGCGGCGCACGCCGCCCCGAACGACGCCCGCACCCCGCGCGAGAGCCGGCCCGTCTACTCCTACACGGACGCCGTCCGCGAGTCCGTCTGGGTCGACACCGGCCTCGACGGCGACGGCGACGGCAGGACCGACCGCGTCGCCGCCGACATCGTCCGGCCCCGCGAGGCGGCCCGGCAGGGCCGGAAAGTGCCCGTGATCATGGACGCCAGCCCGTACTACTCCTGCTGCGGGCGCGGCAACGAGAGCCAGCTGAAGACGTACGACGCGAACGGCCGCGTCGTACAGATGCCGCTCTTCTACGACAACTACTTCGTGCCCCGCGGCTACGCCGTCGTCGGTGTCGACCTCGCCGGAACCAACCGCTCCGACGGCTGCGTCGACGTCGGCGGCCGCTCCGACATCCAGTCCGCCAAGGCCGTCGTCGACTGGCTGAACGGCCGCGCCCGCGCCTACACCACCCGCACCGGCTCCACCCCGGTCAAGGCCGGCTGGACCGACGGGAAGACCGGCATGATCGGCAAGAGCTGGGACGGCACCATCGCCAACGGCGTGGCCGCCACCGGCGTCAAGGGCCTGAAGACCATCGTGCCGATCAGCGCCATCTCCTCCTGGTACGACTACTACTTCGCCCAGGGCGCCCCGCTGTACGGCTCGGGGCCCGACTGGCTGTCCGACGCGGTGGAGAGCGACGCCGCCCACGCGCACTGCGCCGCCGTGCAGAAGAAGCTCGTCGACGGCGCCCCGCGCACCGGTGACCGGACCCCCCTGTGGACCGAGCGCGACTACGTGAAGGACGCGGCCAAGGTCAGGGCGAGCGTCTTCCTCGTGCACGGCATGCAGGACCTCAACGTGCGCACCAAGAACTTCGGCCAGTGGTGGGACGCCCTCGCCAAGAACGGCGTGCAGCGCAAGATCTGGCTCTCCCAGACCGGTCACGTCGACCCCTTCGACTTCCGCCGCGGCGCCTGGGTCGACACCCTGCACCGCTGGTTCGACCATGAACTCCTCGGCTACCGCAACGGCATCGACCGCGAGCCCATGGCCGACATCGAACGCCACCCCGACCAGTGGGTGACCTCCACCACCTGGCCGCCGCGCGGCACGGCGACGACCACCCTGCGTCCCGCGCCCGGCGCCAGGACCGGCGTCGGCACCCTCGGCCTGCGCCCCGCCCGCGGCACCGAGACGTTCACCGACGACCCGAAGCTGAGCGAGACCGACTGGGCCGCGCGGATCGACACCCCGACCCCCGACAAGGCAGGCTTCGTGACCGGGCCGCTCGGCCGCGACCTGCGGTTGTCCGGCTCCTCGCAGGTCACCGTGACCGCGACCCCGACCACCACGACGGCCCACCTGTCCGCCGTCCTCGTCGACCTCGGCCCCGACACCATCCGTGACTACGCCGACGCCGGTGAGGGCATCACCACCCTGGCCGACCGCACCTGCTGGGGCGCGAGCACGGCGGGCGACAGCTCCTGCTACAAGGAGACGGCGGCGAAGACGACCCAGGTCGGCTTCACGGTCCTCAGCCGCGGCTGGGCCGACCTCGGCCACCACACCCGCGACGGCAAGGGCGGCCCGCTCGTCCCGGGCAGGGCGTACCCGCTCACCCTGGACCTGGCGGCGACCGACCACGTCGTCCCCCGGGGCCACCGCCTGGCGCTGATCGTCGCGGGCACGGACAAGGACCTCATCGATCCGCCGTCCACCACCCCGACGCTCACCCTCGACCTGGCGCGCACCTCGGCCAGGGTCCCGCTGGTCGGCGGCGCGGCGGCGTTCGCCCGCGCCACCGCGGGCTCCCCGCCCGCCGGCGTCGTGACGCCGTCCGCCACGGCACCGCGGCCCCTGGACGGCGTACGGGTGCAGCGCACCACGCACCCGCTGCCCGGGCGGTGACACAGCGCACGGCCGGCCCCGCGGCAGGGCGCCGGACCAGCGCCGCGACCCGGGGCTGAAGCAGCCGCGAAGAGCGGTTCAGGCGGCCGGGAGGACCAGCCCGGCCGCCTGCCGCGCACACCCCCAGGCCACGGTGACTCCGGCGCCGCCGTGGCCGTAGTTGTGCACCAGCGCGCGCCCGTCCGAAAGCGCCGTCCGCTCCAGCCGCACGCCCGCGCGCCGCGCCGGGCGCAGCCCCACCCGGTGCTCCAGCACCCGCGCCCCGGCGATCTCGGGCCGCAGGGCCGCGCACCGCGCGACGATCCGCTCGGCCACCTCGGGATCCGGCTCCGTCGACCAGACGTCCTCCTCGGCCGTCCCGCCCAGGAGCAGACCGCCCGGCTGCGGGATGAAGTAGGTGGAGGACGCCGACACGTCGTCGACGGCGGTCAGCCACGTCGTGATCCCCGGGTTCTCCACGACGACCAGCTGACCGCGGACCGGGTGCACGCCCGGATCCGGTACGAGGTCGCGGGCGCCCAGGCCGGTGCAGTTCACCACCACCGGGGCGTCCACGGCGGCCAGGTCCGTGACCGTCCGCTCCTCCACCACGCCGCCCGCCGCCCGCAGCCGCTCCCCCAGCCACGGCAGATGAACCGACATGTCGACCAGCGGCAGCCGTGCCCACAGCGCGGTCCCCGCGTACTCCCCGGCATGCGCCGCGCGCAGCCCGGGAACCTGTGCCGCCCACGGCCCGAGCTGGTCCAGCCGGGTCCCCCCGTGCACCCCCTCGACCATCCGCACGCCCGTCTCCTGAGGGCGCGCGGCCAGCTCCGCGTACACGGCGAAGGAGTGCAGCGCCCAGTCGCCCACGAGCGTCGCCGGCTCGATCCGGTACGGCCACCACAGTCCCCCGGCGACGGCCGAGGCGGTCCGCTCGGCGGGCTCCCGCGTCCACACCCGCACCCGCCGGCCGCCCTCGGCCAGCACCACGGCGGTCGTCAGCCCGATGACGCCTCCGCCGACCACCACCACGTCACCGCTCGGTCCACCGTCCATACGGCGACCGTAGCGGACGGTGTCATGACCGGCTCACCCCACCCGCCCCGAACACCGCTGCGCCCGCGCTCCGCGCGGACGACGGGGGAAGCTCGGAACAGGCCCTAAAATCGGCGGTCTGATGACTGCCACCCTCGTCGCCAAGAACCTCGCCGCCGGGCACGGCGACCGCGCGCTGTTCTCCGGGCTCGACCTCGTCGTCGCGCCCGGGGACGTGATCGGTCTCGTCGGTGCCAACGGCGCGGGCAAGTCCACCCTGCTGCGCCTCCTCGCCGCGCTGGACCCGCCCGAGCAGGGCGAACTCACGCTCTCCCCGCCTACCGCGACCGTCGGCCACCTGCCCCAGGAACCGGAGCGCCGCCCCGGCGAGACCGTCCGGGAGTTCCTGGCCCGCCGCACCGGAGTCGCCGAGGCCCAGCGGGCGATGGACGACGCCACCCAGGCCCTCGTCGACGGCACCCTGGGCGCGGACGACACCTACGCGACCGCCCTGGAGCGCTGGCTCGGCCTCGGTGGTGCCGACCTCGACGAACGCGCCGAGGAAACCGCCGACTCGCTCGGTCTGGCCGTCGACCTGGACCAGGCGATGACGTCGCTGTCGGGCGGCCAGGCGGCCCGCGCCGGCCTGGCCTCCCTGCTCCTGTCCCGCTACGACGTCTTCCTGCTGGACGAGCCGACCAACGACCTCGACCTGGACGGCCTCGAACGCCTCGAACGATTCGTCACCGGCCTGCGCGCCGGGACGGTCGTCGTCAGCCACGACCGCGAGTTCCTCACCCGCACCGTCACCAAGGTCCTCGAACTCGACCTCACCCAGGGCCGCATCAACCTCTACGGCGGCGGATACGCGGCCTACCTCGAGGAACGCGAGGTGGCCCGGCGGCACGCCCGCGACGACTACGACGAGTACGCCGACAAGAAGGCCGCCCTCCAGGAACGCGCGCAGACCCAGCGGGCCTGGATGGACAAGGGCGTCAAGAACGCCCGGCGCAAGGCGGGCAACGACAACGACAAGATCGGCCGCAAGTTCCGCAGCGAGGCCAGCGAGAAGCAGGCCGCCAAGGCCCGCCAGACCCAGCGCATGATCGAACGCCTGGAGGTCGTCGAGGAGCCCCGCAAGGAGTGGGAGCTGCGCATGGAGATCGCGGCGGCCCCGCGCTCGGGCGCGGTCGTCGCCACCCTGCGCGACGCGGAGGTGCAGCGCGGCTCCTTCGCGCTCGGACCGGTCTCCCTCCAGGTCGACTGGGCGGACCGCGTGGCGGTCACCGGCGCCAACGGGGCCGGCAAGTCGACCCTGCTGGCGGCCCTGCTCGGCCGTCTTCCGCTGGACGCGGGCCACGCGTCCGTGGGCTCCGGCGTCCTGGTCGGCGAGGTCGACCAGGCCCGCCGCCTCTTCCACGGCTCCCAGTCGCTGCTGGACGCCTTCCGCGCCGCGGTCCCGGACACCGAACCGGCCGAGGTGCGCACCCTGCTCGCCAAGTTCGGCCTGAAGTCGGACCACGTGCTGCGCCCGGCCGCGACCCTCTCACCCGGCGAGCGCACGAGAGCCGCGCTCGCCCTCCTCCAGGGCAGGGGTGTCAACCTGCTCGTCCTGGACGAGCCGACCAACCACCTCGACCTGCCGGCCATCGAACAACTGGAGTCGGCCCTGGACGCCTTCGAGGGCACCCTCCTCCTGGTGACCCACGACCGCCGCATGCTCCAGGCGGTACGGACGACCCGTCGCCTGGAGGTGGCTGACGGCAAGGTGACCGAACACTAGTTCCGGTCTTCACGACACAACCCGGAACCTCCCCGGAGGCGCCCACAGGTGCCGCTGCCAGGGGGCCTTACACTCGGCAACCGTTGCCCGGCGGAGAGAAGCCGCGGACCAGGAAGCCGCAGACAGAAAGGCATGGTTGCCCATGTTCCAAGACGCCCCCATCTACCACCAGCTCGTCGCCGAGCGCGGTGACGTCCCCGCACGGGTCCGGGACGCGGCCACGAGCATACGGCGCGAACTCGACCAGGTGATGCGGACGGGGCAGCCGTCGGGCGCCTTCGGACCCGGTCCCGGCGCGCGCAACGCCTCCCCACGCCCGCATTCCGCGCTGCCGCCCGGCCAGAATCCGCGATAACGGCCCCGCCGGCGGCAGCCCGCCTGCTCGTGCGTCCCCGGCAGTGGCGCGCGCCGGACGGCGGACCGCCGCGACCACCGGGCCCGGCCCGCGCACCAGGCGCGGGCCGGGCCCGCGGTACGTCAGCGACGGCCCTTCTGCGAGTCCAGCAGACCGGCGCGGCGCAACGCGTCCGCCATGGCGCTGTTGCCCGGCGCGGGCGCCTGGCGCGAGCCCCCGCCACCGTTACCGCCGCCGCCCCCGCGGCCCTGCCGCTGCTGCGGCGGCCGGCCGCCGCGCCGGCCGCGCTCACCGCCGCCGCCCTGCCCCTCGCGGTCCTGCGGCGCCGCCGCGTCGTCCAGGCGCAGCGTCAGCGAGATCCGCTTGCGCGGGATGTCGACGTCCAGGACCTTCACCTTGACGATGTCGCCGGGCTTGACCACGTCCCGCGGGTCCTTGACGAAGGTCTTCGACATCGCCGACACGTGCACCAGACCGTCCTGGTGGACACCGACGTCGACGAACGCGCCGAACGCCGCCACGTTCGTGACCACGCCCTCCAGGACCATCCCCGAGGACAGGTCGGAGATCTTCTCCACGCCCTCCTTGAAGGTGGCCGTCCTGAAGGCGGGACGCGGGTCGCGGCCCGGCTTCTCCAGCTCCTTGAGGATGTCGGTGACCGTGGGCAGACCGAACGTGTCGTCCACGAAGTCGGCCGGCCGCAGCGAGCGCAGCACGCCCGTGTTCCCGACGAGGGAGGCCACCTCCTGGCCCGTGGTCTTCACCATCCGCCGCACCACCGGATACGCCTCCGGGTGCACGCTCGATGCGTCCAGGGGGTCGTCGCCGCCGCGGATCCTGAGGAAGCCCGCGCACTGCTCGTAGGCCTTCGGGCCGAGCCGCGAGACCTTCTTCAGCTGGGCGCGCGAGGTGAACGGGCCGTTGGCGTCGCGGTGCGCCACGATGTTCTCCGCGAGCGAGCCGGTCACGCCGGAGACCCGCGAGAGCAGCGGCACGGACGCCGTGTTGACGTCCACCCCGACACCGTTCACACAGTCCTCGACCACCGCGTCCAGGGAGCGGGACAGCTTCACCTCGGACAGGTCGTGCTGGTACTGGCCGACGCCGATCGACTTCGGGTCGATCTTCACCAGTTCGGCCAGCGGATCCTGGAGCCGCCGCGCGATGGACACCGCGCCGCGCAGCGACACGTCCATGCCGGGCAGCTCCTGGGAGGCGTAGGCGGAGGCCGAGTACACGGACGCGCCCGCCTCCGAGACCATCACCTTGGTGAGCTTCAGGTCCGGGTGCTTGCCGATCAGCTCACCGGCGAGCTTGTCGGTCTCCCGTGACGCCGTGCCGTTGCCGATGGCGACCAGCTCGACCGCGTGCTCCTTCGCCAGGCGGGCCAGCTTGGCGATGGCCTCGTCCCACCTGTTGGCCGGAACGTGCGGGTGGATCACGTCCGTGGCGACGACCTTGCCGGTCGCGTCCACCACGGCGACCTTCACCCCCGTGCGGAAGCCGGGGTCCAGGCCCAGCGTCGCGCGGGTGCCGGCCGGGGCGGCCAGCAGCAGGTCACGCAGGTTGGCCGCGAAGACGTTCACCGCCTCGTCCTCGGCGGCCGTCCGCAGCCGCAGCCTGAGGTCGATGCCGAGGTGGACGAGGATCCGGGTGCGCCAGGCCCAGCGGACCGTGTCCGTCAGCCACTTGTCGCCGGGCCGGCCGCGGTCGGCGATGCCGAAGCGGTGCGCCACCGTCCCCTCGTACGACGACGGTCCCTCGGTGGCCTCCTCGGGCTCCAGGACGAGGTCCAGGACCTCCTCCTTCTCACCGCGCAGCATCGCGAGGATCCGGTGCGAGGGAAGCTCGGTGAACGGCTCGCTGAAGTCGAAGTAGTCGGCGAACTTCGCGCCCGCCTCCTCCTTGCCCTCGCGCACCTTCGCGGCCAGCCGCCCGCGCACCCACATGCGTTCGCGCAGTTCGCCGATCAGGTCGGCGTCCTCGGAGAACCGCTCGGTGAGGATCGCCCGGGCCCCGTCGAGCGCGGCCTGCGCATCGGCCACCCCCTTGTCCGCGTCGACGAAGGCCGCCGCCGCGGCCGACGGCTCCACGCCCGGGTCGCCGAGCAGGCCGTCCGCCAGCGGCTCCAGGCCCGCCTCCCGCGCGATCTGCGCCTTCGTCCGCCGCTTCGGCTTGAACGGCAGGTAGATGTCCTCCAGCCGGGCCTTGGTCTCGGCGCCCCGGATCCGCGCCTGGAGTTCGTCGGTGAGCTTGCCCTGCTCGCGCACCGAGTCCAGGACCGCGGCCCGCCGGTCCTCCAGCTCCCGCAGATAGCGCAGCCGCTCCTCGATCGTGCGCAGCTGCGCGTCGTCGAGCGTCTCCGTCGCTTCCTTGCGGTAGCGGGCGATGAAGGGCACCGTCGAACCGCCGTCGAGCAACTCCACGGCGGCTCTGACCTGCCGCTCCCTGACGCCGAGCTCCTCGGCGATCCTGCCTTCGATGGACCCTGTGAGGGGTGTCGTCACGATCCCGTACCGCCTTCTCCACTTCGGGTTGCGCCGCAATTGTGGCAGGCGGCACCGACATCCGGGGAGCAGGGCGGGGCCCGGCGGGGCGCGTCGCCGGCGAGGGCCCCGCCGTCCACCGGCCGGCGGCCCCGGCGGGTGCATGGCCGAAAAGGTGGGAAATCCGTCGTTGCGGCCGGCCGCGGGGGCGCCAAGAATCGAGGCCATGGCGCAGCGAACCGTTCTCGTCGTCCTCTTCGACGGCGTACAGAGTCTGGACGTCACCGGTCCCGTGGAGGTCTTCGCCGGAGCGGAGAAGCACACCCCGGGCACCTACCGCATCCGTACGGCCTCCCTGGACGGCGGCTCCGTGCGCACCTCCAGCGGTCTGGCCCTCGTACCGGACACCGCGCTCGCGGACGCGCCCGCGCCGCACACCCTCCTCGTCCCCGGCGGCGAGGGCACCCGCCGAGGCGATCCGCGCCTGGTCGAGTGGGTGCGCGGGCACGGGCCGCGTGCTCCCCGTCTGGTCTCGGTGTGCACCGGCGCGATCCTGCTGGCCGAGGCGGGCCTGCTGGACGGCCGCCGGGCCACCACGCACTGGGCGTACTGCGCGAAGCTCGCCCGGGACCACCCGGCGGTGCGGGTCGACGCCGACCCGATCTTCGTACGGGACGGCCACGTGGCCACCTCGGCCGGCGTCACCGCGGGCATCGACCTGGCCCTCGCCCTCGTGGAGGAGGACCTGGGCCGGGACGCCGCACTGACCGTCGCCCGCCACCTCGTGGTGTTCCTGCGCAGGCCGGGCAACCAGGCGCAGTTCAGCGCCCAGCTCACCGCCCAGACGGCCCACCGCGACCCTCTCCGGGACGTCCAGCAGTGGATCACCGAGCACCCGGCCGGCGACCTGGGCATCGAGGCGCTCGCCGCCCGTGCCGCGCTCTCCCCGCGCCACTTCGCCCGCGCCTTCCAGGCCGAGACGGGCACGACCCCGGGCCGGTACGTCGACCGGGTCCGCCTCGAACATGCCCGGCGCCTGCTGGAGGACACCGCCGACGGCATCGCCGGGATCTCCCGGGCCAGCGGCTACGGCACGCCCGAGGCCATGCGGCGCGCCTTCCTGCGCACGCTCGGCACCTCACCGGCGGAGTACCGGCGCCGCTTCCGCCCGGCCCCGGCCACCCCCTGACCGGAGGCCACCGCACCCACCGCACGCCCGGTCGACCGAGCGAACCACCGAAGGGAAGCCCATGCAGATCGCCATCCTCCTCTACGACCGCTTCACCGCGCTCGACGCCGTCGGGCCCTACGAGACCCTGGGCCGCCTCCCCGGCGCGGACACCGTGTTCGTCGCCGAGCGGACCGGCCCGGTGCGCGCCGACACCGGGAACCTCGCGCTCACCGCCGACCGCACCCTGGCCGACGTGCCGTCCCCCGACGTCGTGGTCGTCCCCGGCGGCCCCGGGCAGACGCCCCAGATGGAGAACGGCACGCTGCTGGACTGGCTGCGCACCGCCGACGCCACCAGCACCTGGACCACGTCCGTGTGCACCGGCTCCCTGCTGCTGGCCGCCGCCGGGCTGCTCCGGGGCCGCCGCGCGACCTCCCACTGGCTGGCCCTCGATCAGCTGGAGACCTTCGGCGCCGAGCCCACGGGGGAGCGGGTGGTCGTCGACGGCAAGTACGTGACCGCCGCCGGCGTCTCCTCCGGCATCGACATGGGGCTCACGCTGCTCGGCCGGATCGCGGGCGACGAGACGGCCCAGGCCGTCCAGCTCCTCACCGAGTACGACCCGCAGCCGCCCTACGACGCGGGATCCCCGCAGAAGGCACCGGCCCACCTGGTGGAGAAGTTCCGCGCCGACAGCCGCCACCTGTCCTAGGCCGCGGCCCGGTCGGGGGCCCCTACCCGACGCTCCACGTGAAGCGCGGGGCCCTGCGCTGAAGGAAGGCGGCGACGCCCTCGGCGGTGTCGCCGCTGCCGCGCGCCTGGGCGGTCCAGTGGGCGTCCCGGTCCGTGCGGCCGTCCGCGAACTCCTTGGCCGCGGCCTGGGTCAGCTGGGAGCGTGCGGTCAGGACGCGGGTGAACTCCGCCACGCGCTTGCCGAGTTCACCCTCGGGCAGCACCTCGTCGACCAGCCCGGCGCCGAGCGCGCGCTGCGCGTCGATCAGTTCGCCGGAGAAGAGCAGGTACTTGGCGCGGGCCGGCCCCACCAGGGACACCAGCCGCCGGGTCGCGGAGGCGGGATAGACGATCCCGAGTTTCGCCGGGGTCACCCCGAACAGCGCGCCCTCCTCCGCGAACCGCAGATCACAGGCCGCCGCGAGCTGCGCCCCGCCCCCGACGCAGTGCCCGCGCACCGCGGCCAGGGTCGGCTTGGGGAAGGCGGCGAGCGCCTCCTCGGCGAGCACGGCCAGGTGCTGCGCCTCCTCGGGCGACTCGAGCAGCGTGGAGATGTCCGCACCGGCGCAGAACGTCCCGTCCGCGCCCGTCAGCACCAACGCCCGTACGCCCGGGTCGGCGGCCAGGCGGTCGAGGAGCGGCGGCAGCGCCCGCCACATGCCGGCCGTCATGGCGTTGCGCTTGGCCGGGTGGTGGACGACGACGGTGGCGACCGCGTCGGTCACGTCGTGCAGCAGCTGCGGCTCCATGGAGCGGATGCTATCGGCCCGAGAGGGTGTTCGATCGTGACCGGGGGCGCCCGTGGAACCCGTACAACCCGAAAAGTTCGCAAACAGGGCGCGGGCCGACCAGAACCGGTCGAGTTTGCTGCAACGGGTGACAGAAACGCTCGGAAAGGGCTGGGAACCGGCTGACTTGCGTTCAGTTCTTCGGGTCGCGCGTCGCGGTACCAACACTCGTCGTGTGGTGACAATCGAGCGCGAGGGTGGCGACCGGACGATGGACAACCACGGGCGCGGGGACGGCCCGCGCCCAGCAGGCGGCACGGCGGCCCCCCTGCACGGCGCACCGCCGCCCCCGCTGCCGTACGAGGGTGTCTGGCGGTTCACCGCGCCCGCCGTCGACGCCTCCGTCCCGCAGGCCCGGCACGCCGTGCGCGACCTGCTGCTGCGCCAGGGCGTACCGGCCTCGGGCGACCTGGTCCACGGCCTGCTGCTGATCGTGTCCGAGCTGGTCACGAACGCCGTCCGGCACGCGGCGGTGCTCTCCCCGATGCTCGCCGTGGAGGTCGCCGTCGGCGCCGAGTGGCTGCGGGTCTCCGTCGAGGACGGCCACCCCTACCGGCCGACCGCACTGGAGACCGACCACGGCCGGACCGGAGGGCGCGGGCTGCTGCTCGTGCGCGAGATCGCCCGCGAGGCGGGCGGGGCCTGCGACGTCGAGCACACGGCGAGCGGCGGCAAGGTGATCTGGGCCGCCCTGCCGCTCACCCCCGCCGTCCAGAGCTCCTAGGAGAACCGCGCGCACCCTTGCCGGCTCACCAGCCCGCGGGGCCGGTCAGCTCCCTGACGGCCGGACGGGCCGCGTCCAGCACGGTCATGAACCACGCGGAGAACGGGTCGCGCGCGTGCCGCTCGGCAAGCTCCTCGGGCGCCACGAAGGCGGTGGCGCCGACCTCCTCCGGGTCGGGCCGCAGTGGCGACTGCACCAGGCCGACGAAGAGGTGGTTGAACTCCTGCTCCACCAGGCCCGACGCCGGGTCCGGGTGGTTGTAGCGGACGGTTCCCGCCTCGGCCATCAGGGTCGGGGAGACCCCCAGCTCCTCGTACGTGCGCCGGGCCGCCGCCGCGAAGGGCGCCTCGCCGGGGTAGGGGTGACCGCAGCAGGTGTTGGACCACACACCGGGGGAGTGGTACTTGCCGAGCGCCCGCTGCTGGAGCAGCAGCCGGCCCTGCTCGTCGAAGAGGAACACGGAGAAGGCGCGGTGCAGCTGCCCCGGCGGCTGGTGCGCGGCGAGCTTCTCCGCGGTGCCGATCGTCACGCCGTCCTCGTCGACGAGTTCCAGCAAGATCGCGTCCGCGGTGCCGTTCGACGAGCTGTGCGTCGCGGTGGCAGGTGTGATCGGCATACCCATCCTTCGCATCGGTCCTCGAGCCCCAAGTCTGCCGCACGAAACCGGCACTCCCGGCACCTCCCGGCGTACCGCATGTCCTCGCGCCGGGCGGGGACACGGCTCTCGCCGGGCGGTCACCGAAAGGGGACCCGGTGACTGATCGTGCCCTGCCTGGCGCCGCCGGAACCGTCCGGGCACCCTGGCGGACCGGGGGCCGCGAGGGCGCTCAGTGGCACAGACGCGCCTCGTGCTCGGCGTGCCCGCCGGGCTCCAGCTGGAAGGTGCAGTGCTCCACGTCGAAGTGGTGGCCGAGGCAGCCCTGCAGTTCGTGCAACAGTTTTTCGTGACCGATGGCGCTCAGCACCTCGGTACTGACCACCACGTGCGCGGACAGTACCGGAAGACCCGAGGTGATCGTCCAGGCGTGCAGGTCGTGCACGTCCTCGACGCCGTCCAGTGCCAGGACGTGCGCCCGCACCTCGTCCATGTCGACGTTCTTCGGGGCGGCCTCCAGGAGCACGTCCAGGGTCTCGCGCAGCAGCTTGACCGTGCGCGGCACGATCAGCAGGCCGATGGCCAGCGAGGCGATCGGGTCGGCGGCCTGCCAGCCGGTGAGCAGGATCACCGCCGCCGAGATCATGACGGCCAGCGAGCCGACCGCGTCCGCGGCCACCTCCAGGAACGCGCCCCGCACGTTCAGGCTCTCGCGCTGGCCGCGCATCAGCAGCGTCAGCGAGACCGAGTTCGCCACCAGGCCGATCAGACCGAACACGATCATCAGCCCGCCGTGCGTCCCGGCGGGCGCGACGAACCGCTGCACCGCCTCGTACAGGACGTACCCGCCGACACCGAGCAGCAGCAGACAGTTGGCGAGCGCGGCGAGGATCTCGGCGCGGGCGTAGCCGAAGGTGCGGTTCCCGCTCGGCGGGCGGTTCGCGAAGTGGATGGCGAGCAGCGCCATGCCGAGCCCGAGGGCGTCCGTCGCCATGTGGGCGGCGTCCGCCACCAGCGCGAGGGAGTCGGCGAGCACGCCGCCGACGATCTCGACCACCATGACGGCGAGCGTGATCGACAGGGCGACGCGCAGCGTGCCGCGGTGCGCGGCCGCCGCCGTGCCGGTGGCGCCGTGCGCGTGCCCGTGGTCGTGACCGGCCCCCATCAGCCTCTCCGTCCTCGTGGGTCCCGCCCGGATCCCGGCCCGGGCGGGACCAGTCAACTACGGGTGGGGGGTATGGGGCAACGCGGCACTGAACACCGTTGTCATGTGCCCTGACCTGCGCAAACGATCCGCAGGTCAGAACGTTTCGGCAGGTTCCGCGCGCCGCGTGTCGGGGCTGCGAGGCGCGGCGCGGCGCACGGGCCGCGGGGTACGGGGGGCAGGGCGCCGGGAACACGGGGACCGCAGCGCCCCGCCATCCGCTGCCCCGCCACCTGCCACCTGCCGCCGGTCGTCCGACGCGATCGTTCGAGGTGATGGTTCGGGGCGATCGTCTGGGGCGAATGCCCGATCTGGTACGGAGTTTGTGGCCCGGCCCCCGGATCACCGATGATGATCTCGGCGCAGGCTGTGGTCAGATGACGTTGATCGGCCCGTGAACGGGTGGTGAACGCGGGCTTCCCGGCATCCGATAGCCTCTGCCGACATGCCGCCCGGCCGCCCCGGGGCAAGCGGCACCCCTCCACCATGCACATGACCGGCGCCCACGCGTCGGCACCAGGGAGTGAGTTCGGTTGTCGACCGCCATCCTCACCGGCCAGCCGGTCCCCGGATCGTCGATCGAGGCCGATCTGCGGTCCCTCGGCTTCGACGTGCGGTTCGCCGAGGACGTCGGTGACGCCGAGACCCTCCTCGCCCGGGTACCGGGCGAGGAGCGGGTCGCCGTCGTCGACGCCCGGTTCGTCGGGCACACGCACGCCCTGCGCCTCGGCCTGACCGACCCCCGCTTCCCGCTCGCCGCCGTCCCCGGCGCCGTCACCGCGCAGCCCACCGGCCGGCAGGCCCTGACCCGCGCGATGGCCCGCGAGAACTCCGCCGGCGGCGGCACGGCGCTCGCCGTGGACAGCGTCGCCGACCGGGTCGTCGACTCCCTGCACGCCGACGGCGCCGACGTGCACCACCCCGAACTCGGCAGCCTCGTCGCCGTCGTCCCCGCCGACCCCCAGGACCGCAACGAGGCCCGGCAGGCCGTCGCCGCCGTCGACGACGAGGCCGTCCGCCTGAAGTCGGCCGTCAAGGCCCGCGACGGGTTCTTCACCACGTTCTTCATCAGCCCGTACTCGCGCTACATCGCGCGCTGGTGCGCACGCCGCGGCCTGACCCCCAACCAGGTCACCACCGCCTCCCTGCTCACCGCGCTCATAGCGGCCGGCTGCGCCGCCACCGGCACCCGCGGCGGCTTCGTCGCCGCCGGCGTGCTGCTCATCGCCTCGTTCGTCCTGGACTGCACCGACGGCCAGCTCGCCCGCTACTCGCTGCAGTACTCCACCCTCGGCGCCTGGCTGGACGCCACCTTCGACCGGGCCAAGGAGTACGCGTACTACGCCGGACTCGCGCTCGGCGCGGCCCGCGGCGGGGACGACGTGTGGGCCCTCGCGCTCGGCGCCATGGTCCTGCAGACCTGCCGGCACGTCGTCGACTTCTCCTTCACCGAGGCCAACCACGACGCCACCGCCAACACCAGCCCCACCGCCGCCCTGTCCGACAAGCTCGACAGCGTCGGCTGGACGGTCTGGCTGCGCCGCATGATCGTCCTGCCCATCGGCGAACGCTGGGCCATGATCGCCGTCCTGACGGCCGCGACCACCCCCCGCATCACCTTGTACGTCCTGCTCGTCGGCTGCGCCTTCGCGGCGACGTACACGACCGCCGGACGCCTGCTGCGCTCGGTGACCCGCCGGGCCACCCGCACCGACCGCGCGGCCCAGGCGCTCGCGGACCTCGCCGACAGCGGCCCGCTCGCCGAGGGCCTCGTCCGTGCGCTGCGCGGCCCCGCCCGCAAGCTGCCCGGCATCACCGCGCCGGCCGTCGCCCTGCTCGGCGGCATCGCCGTTCTCGCCTGCTCCGCCCTGACCGGCTTCGGCGGCTTCTGGCCGGTCGTCGGCGCCCTGGTCTACGTCCTCACCTCGGCGCTCGCCGTCGCCCGCCCCCTCAAGGGCGCCCTGGACTGGCTGGTCCCGCCGTTCTTCCGAGCCGCCGAGTACGGCACCGTGCTGGCCCTGGCCGCCCGCGCCGACGTGAACGGAGCCCTTCCGGCGGCTTTCGGGCTGGTGGCGGCCGTCGCCTACCATCACTACGACACGGTGTACCGCATCCGCGGCGACGCCGGAGCGCCGCCGGCCCGCCTGGTGCGCGCCATCGGGGGGCAGGAGGGGCGGACGCTGCTCGTCACCGTGCTGGCGGCGCTGCTCACCCTCGCGCAGTTCAAGGCCGCGCTCACGGTCCTCGCCGTGCTCGTGGCCCTGGTGGTGCTCGCCGAGAGCATCCGCTTCTGGGTGGCCGCCCACAAGGGCGGCGCGCCCGCCGTACACGACGAAGGAGAACCCGCATGATCGGCCTCGTGCTGGCGGCAGGCGCCGGACGGCGCCTGCGTCCCTACACCGACACCCTGCCCAAGGCGCTGGTGCCGGTCGGGCCCGCGGGCATAGAGGACGGCTCCGACGGGCTCACCGTCCTCGACCTCACCCTCGCCAACTTCGCCGAGATCGGCCTGACCGAGGCGGGCGTCATCGTCGGCTACCGCAAGGAGGCCGTGTACGAGCGCAAGGCGGCCCTGGAGCAGAAGTACGGCCTGAAGCTCACCCTCATCGACAACGACAAGGCCGAGGAGTGGAACAACGCCTACTCCCTGTGGTGCGGCCGTGACGCCCTCAAGGACGGCGTGATCCTCGCCAACGGCGACACCGTCCACCCGGTCTCCGTGGAGAAGACGCTGCTCGCCGCCCGCGGCGACGGCAAGCGGATCATCCTCGCCCTGGACACCGTCAAGCAGCTCGCCGACGAGGAGATGAAGGTCGTCGTCGACCCCGCCACCGGTGTGCGGCGCATCACCAAGCTGATGGACCCGGCCGAGGCGACCGGCGAGTACATCGGCGTCACCCTCATCGAGGGCGAGGCCGCCGCCGACCTGGCCGACGCGCTGAAGGCCACCTTCGAGCGCGACCCCCAGCTCTACTACGAGGACGGCTACCAGGAGCTGGTCGACCGCGGCTTCCGCATCGACGTGGCACCGATCGGCGACGTCGACTGGGTCGAGATCGACAACCACGACGACCTCGCCAGGGGACGGGAGATCGCGTGCCGGTACTGACGCGGCTCATCCCGTCGCCGGTCGCCGTCGACATCCGCCGGGGGGCACTCGACGACCTCGCCGTGATCCTCTCCGACCAGCGGATCTCGCCCTCGGGCCGGCTGGCCTTCGCCATCAGCAACGGCTCAGGACGGGTGCTGCGCGAGCGGTTCGCCCCGGCGTTCCCCGGCGCCGACTGGTTCGAGGACGCCGACGGCACCATCGACGGCGCGGTCAGGCTCGCCGACTCCATCAAGAAGGCCGGCCGCTACGACGCGGTGGTCGGCCTCGGCGGCGGCAAGGTCATCGACTGCGCCAAGTACGCGGCGGCCCGCGTGGGCCTGCCGCTGGTCGCGGTGGCCACCAACCTGGCCAACGACGGGCTGTGCTCGCCGGTCGCCACCTTGGACAACGACGCGGGCCGCGGCTCGTACGGCGTGCCCAATCCGATCGGCATCGTCATCGACCTCGATGTGATCCGTGAGGCACCCGTCCGTTACGTCCAGGCCGGCATCGGCGACGTGATCTGCAAGATCTCCGCCGTGGCCGACTGGGAACTGTCGCACCGCGAGACCGGCGAGAAGGTCGACGGCCTCGCCGCCGCGATGGCCCGCCAGGCCGCCGAGGCCGTGCTGCGCCACCCCGGCGGCATCGGCGACGACTCGTTCCTCACGACACTCTCCGAGTCGCTGGTGCTGTGCGGCATCTCCATGTCGGTGGCCGGGGACAGCCGCCCCGCCTCGGGCGCCTGCCACGAGATCAGCCACGCGTTCGACCTGTGCTTCCCCAAGCGCAGCGCGCTCCACGGCGAGCAGTGCGGCCTCGGCGGCGCGTTCGCCACGCACCTGCGCGGCGACACGCAGACGGCCGGGCTGATGGCCGAGGTGCTGCGCCGGCACGGGCTGCCGGTGCTGCCGCAGGACATCGGCTTCACGGTGGACGAGTTCGTCCGCGCCGTGGAGTTCGCCCCCGAGACCCGGCCCGGCCGCTACACGATCCTCGAACACCTCGACCTCAAGACCGACCAGATCAAGGACGCCTACGCCGACTATGTCAAGGCCATCGGTAGCTGAACTCAGACCGGTCGTGCACCCCGCGGGGGTCAAGGACCGGCGCAGCGGCGAGCACTGGATGGGACGCCTCTACATGCGTGAGGTGTCCCTGCGGGTCGACCGCTACCTGGTGAACACCAGGGTCACGCCCAACCAGCTCACGTACCTGATGACCGTGTGCGGTGTCCTCGCCGCCCCGGCCCTGCTGGTGCCGGGCGTGTGGGGCGCGGTGCTCGGCGTCGTCGCGGTCCAGCTCTACCTGCTGCTGGACTGCGTCGACGGAGAGGTGGCCCGCTGGAAGCAGCAGTTCTCGCTCGGCGGCGTCTACCTGGACCGGGTCGGCGCCTATCTGACCGACGCGGCCGTCCTGGTCGGCCTCGGGCTGCGCGCCGCCGACCTGTGGGGCACCGGGCGGATCGACTGGCTGTGGGCCTTCCTGGGCACGCTGGCCGCGCTCGGCGCGATCCTGATCAAGGCCGAGACGGACCTGGTCGGCGTGGCCCGCCACCAGGGCGGGCTCCCCCCGGTCAAGGAGAGCGCCGCCGAGCCGCGCTCCTCCGGCGTGGCCCTGGCCCGCCGGGCCGCCGCCGCGCTCAAGTTCCACCGGCTGATCCTCGGCATGGAGGCGTCCCTGCTGATCCTGGTCCTCGCGATCGTGGACCAGATACGGGGAGACCTGTTCTTCACCCGGCTCGGCACGGCCGTCCTGGCCGGCATCGCGCTCCTGCAGACGCTGCTGCACCTGGTGTCCGTCCTGGCCTCCAGCAGGCTGAAGTGAGCGCGCCCATGAAGGTCGGGGCCGTCGTCATCACCATGGGCAACCGCCCCGAGGAGCTGCGCGCGCTGCTCGACTCCGTGGCGAAGCAGGACGGCGACCCGGTCGAGGTCGTCGTCGTCGGCAACGGCTCACCCGTCCCGGAGGTTCCCGAGGGCGTACGGACGGTCGAACTGCCGGAGAACCTCGGCATCCCCGGCGGGCGCAACGTCGGCATCGAGGCCTTCGGCCCCGGCGGCACGGACGTCGACATCCTGCTCTTCCTCGACGACGACGGCCTGCTCGCGCGCACCGACACCGCCGAACTGTGCCGCCGCGCCTTCACCGCCGACGAGAAGCTGGGCATCATCAGCTTCCGCATCGCCGACCCCGACACCGGGGCCACCCAGCGCCGCCACGTGCCCCGGCTGCGGGCCTCCGACCCGATGCGCTCCTCCCGGGTCACCACCTTCCTCGGCGGCGCCAACGCCTGCCGCACCAGGGTCCTCGCCGAGGTCGGCGGCCTGCCGGACGCGTTCTTCTACGCGCACGAGGAAACCGACCTGGCGTGGCGGGCCCTCGACGCGGGCTGGATGATCGACTACCGGTCCGACATGGTGCTGAACCACCCCACGACCGCGCCCTCGCGGCACGCGGTCTACCACCGCATGGTCGCCCGCAACCGGGTCTGGCTGGCCCGCCGCAACCTCCCCGCCCCGCTCGTCCCGGTCTACCTGGGCGTGTGGATGCTCCTCACGCTCGCCCGCCGCCCCTCGCGCCCGGCCCTGAAGGCCTGGTTCGGCGGGTTCCGGGAGGGCTGGGCGACACCGTGCGGACCGCGCCGGCCCATGCGGTGGCGCACGGTGTGGCGGCTCACCCGGCTGGGCCGGCCGCCGGTCATCTGACAAGCTCGTTGCCGGGCAGCACCGGCCGCTGCCCGTGCCATGCCCGTCCATCCGCACAGGCTGCGCATCTCGAAGACGAAAGTATTTCCCTTGTGAGTGAGACAACGCATGACGGCTCTGT
This sequence comes from Streptomyces sp. NPDC021356, assembly GCF_040641015.1. Taxonomy (NCBI): domain Bacteria; kingdom Bacillati; phylum Actinomycetota; class Actinomycetes; order Kitasatosporales; family Streptomycetaceae; genus Streptomyces; species Streptomyces sp. NPDC021356. Next base: position 20,581 of record NZ_JBFACU010000055.1, read on the forward strand.
CGCCCTCGGCGCGGCACCGCCGCCCGACGAGGGCCTTCCGGCGGACCGGCTCGCCGCCAAGTACGGCCTGTCCGTCAGCGGCGCCCGGCCCGCGCTCATCGAGTACGTACGCCAGCTGTGGGGCAGGCGCCACTTCATCCTCGCCTTCTCCCAGGCGAAGCTGACCGCCCAGTACAGCCAGGCCAAGCTCGGCCAGCTCTGGCAGGTGGTGACGCCGCTGCTGAACGCGGCCGTCTACTACTTCATCTTCGGCGTCATCCTCAAGGCCAACCGGGGCCTGTCGCACGACACCTACCTGCCGTTCCTGGTCACCGGCGTGTTCGTCTTCACCTTCACGCAGAACTCGGTCATGGCCGGTGTCCGGGCCATCTCCGGCAACCTCGGCCTGGTGCGGGCGCTGCACTTCCCGCGGGCCTCGCTGCCGGTCTCCTTCGCGCTGCAGCAGCTCCAGCAGCTGCTGTTCTCGATGATCGTGCTGTTCATCATGGTCGTCGCCTTCGGCAGCTTCCCGGCGATGTCCTGGCTGCTGATCGTCCCGGCGCTGGCGCTGCAGTTCCTGTTCAACACAGGCCTGTCGCTGATCGTGGCCAGGATGGGTGCCAAGACGCCCGACCTCGCCCAGCTGATGCCGTTCATCATGCGGACCTGGATGTACGCGTCGGGCGTGATGTTCTCCATCGACAGCATGCTCAAGGGCCGGCCGGAGTGGTTCATCCGGCTGATGCAGGTCAACCCGGCCGCCGTCTACATGGACCTGATGCGTTTCGCGCTGATCGACGGCTACGGCGCCTCGCACCTCCCGCCGCACGTCTGGGCCATCGCGCTGCTGTGGGCCGTGGTCTTCTTCGCCGGCGGTTTCGTGTACTTCTGGAAGGCGGAGGAGAGGTACGGCCGTGGCTGAGCAGAACACCGGCAGGGACGCAGTGCGCGAGGGCGGGGCCAAGATCCCCACCGTCATCGCGGACGAGCTGCACATCGTCTACCGCGTCAACGGCGCGAAGAGCGGCAAGGGCAGCGCCACCGCGGCCCTCAGCCGGATCCTGAAGCGGGGCAAGGACGAATCGGCGCGCGGTGTGCGCAAGGTGCACGCCGTCAAGGGCGTCTCCTTCGTCGCCTACCGCGGCGAGGCCGTCGGCCTGATCGGTTCCAACGGTTCCGGCAAGTCCACCCTGCTGCGGGCCATCGCAGGACTGCTCCCGGCCGAGAAGGGCAAGGTCTACACCGACGGCCAGCCCTCCCTGCTCGGCGTGAACGCGGCCCTGATGAACGACCTGACCGGCGAGCGCAACGTCATCCTCGGCGGTCTGGCCATGGGCATGTCCCGCGAGGACATCAAGGCGCGCTACCAGGACATCGTGGACTTCTCGGGCATCAACGAGAAGGGCGACTTCATCACGCTGCCGATGCGGACGTACTCCTCCGGCATGGCGGCACGGCTGCGGTTCTCCATCGCCGCCGCCAAGGACCACGACGTCCTGATGATCGACGAGGCGCTGGCCACCGGTGACCGCAAGTTCCAGAAGCGGTCCGAGGAGCGCATCCGCGAGCTGCGCAAGGAAGCGGGCACCGTGTTCCTGGTGAGCCACAACAACAAGTCGATCCGGGACACCTGCGACCGGGTGCTGTGGCTGGAACGCGGGGAGCTGCGCATGGACGGGCCCACGGACGAGGTGCTCAAGGAGTACGAGAAGTTCACGGGTAAATAGAACGACGCGGTGGCGGGGCCCCGCCGGAACTTTCCGGCGGGGCCCTTCGTCCGTAAAGGAACCGTCAACTCCCGCGGTCGAAAGGAATCTTGACGGCGATCGGTGTGTTCTTGTGATCTGCGGGACACCCCCCCTGCGACCCCCAGCGTTGTACAACGTAAGCTGTACCGGTCCCGGAAAGCGGCAAGTGGGGAGATAATGCGCGACACCCTCCGCCAGGGCCGCTGCCCGGAGGGCCGGGCGGCGTGTCCGAAATAGTGTGTGTTGGGTCGGCAGTGTAGAACGGGAGATGTGACGGCAATGGCTACGGAAACTCCCCTGCTCACCGCAGCATGTGCCGTCCCCGCGCCGGGCAGCGGACGATGACGCGGGCGAATACGGCGCTCGATCCGGAACGCGCCACACTCGACAAGGCCGCGGGTGAGAACTTCCCCGTGGCACCGTTCTTCCTGCCCCGGGCCTGGCGCACCGACCTGATGGCCGTCTACGGCTTCGCCCGCCTGGTCGACGACATCGGCGACGGCGACCTGGCCCCCGGCGGCGCCGACGCCCGGCTGCTCGGCGTGGAGCCCGAGCGCGCCGGGGACCGCCTCGTCCTCCTCGACGCCTTCGAGGCCGACCTGCGCCGCGTCTTCGACGGCACCCCGCACCACCCCCTGCTGCGCCGCCTGCAGCCCACCGTGCGCCGGTGCTCGCTGCCCCCCGAGCCGTTCCTCGGCCTGATCGCCGCCAACCGCCAGGACCAGCTCGTCGCCCGGTACGAGACCTACGACGACCTCCTGGCCTACTGCGAGCTGTCCGCCAACCCCGTCGGCCGCCTCGTCCTCGCCGTCACCGGCACCTCGACCCCCGAGCGGATCCGCCGCTCCGACGCGATCTGCACCGCCCTGCAGATCGTCGAGCACCTCCAGGACGTCGCGGAGGACCTCGCGCGCGACCGCATCTACCTGCCCGCCTCGGACATGAAGCGCTTCCACGTCCAGGAGGCGGATCTCGCCACACCCACCGCGGGCGCATCGGTGCGCGCACTGGTCGCGTACGAAGCCGAACGCGCCCGTGAACTCCTGAATGAAGGCGCCCCCCTGGTGGGTAGCGTCCACGGCAGGCTGAAGCTGCTGCTCGCGGGGTTCGTGGCAGGGGGGAGGGCGGCGATCCGCGCGATCGCCGCCGCCGAACACGACGTACTTCCCGGCCCGCCCAAGCCCGGCAAGGTCCAGTTGCTGCGCGAGGTGGGCGTGACTCTGCGAGGAGAGGGGTGATCCGGAGCGTGGAGTCGGAACAGCACGCGTCCGCACCGGTACTCGCCGCCTACAGCTACTGCGAGGCCGTCACCGGACAGCAGGCCCGCAACTTCGCGTACGGCATCCGGCTGCTGCCGGCGCCCAAGCGCCGCGCCATGTCGGCGCTGTACGCGTTCTCGCGGCGCGTCGACGACATCGGTGACGGCGCGCTGGCGGACGCCGTCAAGGAAGCCCGGCTCCAGGACACGAGGGCCCTGCTCGGCCGGATCCGCGACGGCGCGGTCGAGGACGACGACACCGACCCCGTCGCGGTCGCGCTCGCCCACGCCGCCCGCACCTTCCCGATCCCGCTCGGCGGCCTGGACGAACTCATCGACGGCGTCCTCGCCGATGTCCGCGGCGAGACGTACGAGACCTGGGACGACCTGAAGGTCTACTGCCGGTGCGTCGCCGGGGCCATCGGACGGCTCTCCCTCGGCGTGTTCGGCACCGAGCCCGGCGCGCGCGGCGCCGAGCGCGCCTCCGAGTACGCCGACACGCTGGGCCTGGCCCTGCAACTGACCAACATCCTCCGCGACGTGCGCGAGGACGCCCAGGGCGGCCGCACCTACCTGCCCGCCGACGACCTCGCCAAGTTCGGCTGCTCGGCCGGCTTCCAGGGGCCCACCCCGCCCGAGGGCTCCGACTTCGCGGGCCTCGTCCACTTCGAAGTACGGCGCGCCCGCGCCCTGTTCGCCGAGGGCTACCAGCTGCTGCCCATGCTGGACAGGCGCAGCGGCGCCTGCGTCGCCGCCATGGCCGGCATCTACCGCCGCCTGCTCGACCGCATCGCACGCGAACCCGAGGCCGTGCTGCGCGGCCGGGTCTCCCTGCCCGGCCGCGAGAAGGCGTACGTCGCGGTCCGCGGACTGTCCGGGCTGGACACCCGGCACGTGAGCAGGCAGACCGTCAGGAGGCGTGCCTGATGCGGCAGGAGGACGAGCAGCAGCACGCGGGCGACGACCCGCGGGCAACCCTGCGGTGCCGGACGGCGTCACTGACGGCGACGGCAGGCCGGGGAGCACGCGCCCACCGCGGCGGACGGACAGGGGAGGGCGCACGATGACGGACGGGACGCGACCGGGCGGACCACTCGCGGCGGCGGTGCCCGGGCGGCACGCCGTCGTCGTCGGCGGCGGCCTCGCGGGCCTGACCGCCGCGCTCGCCCTCGCCGACGCCGGGGTGCGAGTGACGCTGCTCGAAGGCCGGCCGCGCCTTGGCGGCCTCGCCTTCTCCTTCCGGCGCGGCGACCTCACCGTCGACAACGGACAGCACGTCTACCTGCGCTGCTGCACCGCCTACCGCTGGTTCCTCGACCGGATCGAGGGCGCCGCGCTCGCCCCGCTGCAGGACCGGCTCGACGTGCCCGTCCTCGACGCGGCCAGACCCGAGGGACGGCGGCTCGGCAGACTGCGCCGCGACGCGCTGCCCGTACCCCTGCACCTCGGGCGCAGCCTGGCCACGTACCCGCACCTCTCGCTCGCCGAGCGCGCCCGGGTGGGCCGCGCCGCGCTCGCCCTCAAGGCACTGGACCCGGCCGACCCGGCTCTGGACTCCCAGGACTTCGGCAGCTGGCTGGCCGCGCACGGCCAGTCGCCCCGTGCCGTCGAGGCACTGTGGGACCTCGTGGGGGTCGCCACCCTCAACGCGGTCGCCTCCGACGCCTCACTGGGGCTGGCCGCGATGGTGTTCAAGACCGGTCTGCTGTCCGACCCGGGCGCGGCCGACATCGGCTGGGCCCGCGTCCCGCTGGGCGAACTGCACGACCGCCTCGCCCGCAAGGCGCTCGACTCCGCGGGCGTCCGTACCGAGGTCCGTACACGCGTCACCTCCGTCTCCACCAACGAGAACGGTGGCTGGAGCGTTCAGGTTCCCGGCGAGACGCTCCAGGCCGACACCGTCGTCCTCGCCGTACCCCAGCGAGAGGCCCACGGCCTGCTGCCGGCGGGCGCCCTGGACGCCCCCGAACGACTGCTCGACATCGGCACCGCCCCCATCCTCAACGTGCACGTCGTCTACGACCGCAAGGTCCTCGCCCGGCCGTTCGTAGCCGCCCTCGGCACCCCGGTGCAGTGGGTCTTCGACCGCACCGACGCCTCCGGACTGCGGCAGGGGCAGTACCTGGCCCTGTCGCAGTCGGTGGCCCACGACGAGATCGACGCCCCCGTCGCCGAGCTGCGCGAGCGCTACCTGCCCGAGCTGCGCCGGCTGCTGCCGCGCACCCGCGGCGCCGAGGTGAAGGACTTCTTCGTGACCCGGGAGCGCACGGCCACGTTCGCCCCCACCCCCGGCGTCGGACGGCTGCGCCCCGGCGCCCGCACCAAGGCACCCGGCCTCTACCTGGCCGGAGCGTGGACCGCCACCGGATGGCCCGCGACCATGGAGAGCGCGGTGCGCAGCGGCGTGAGCGCGGCCGACGCCGCGCTGCGCGCCCTGGGCCGGCCCCGCCCGAGCCGTCTCTTCGCCCTGAAGGAGACGGCCCCCTCCGCCTCCCCGGGGGACACCCCCCGGGGCCCCGGCCGACAACCGGGAGAGACCGGCGCCGCCCAGCGAGGAGGGATCCGGTGAAGGTCCACCGCCCGCCCGCCGCGGGCTCCAGGCCCTGTCGTCACATTCCCGCCTGCCCCACGACGCCATGCGCGCCCGGCACCGCCGGTACCGCGACCAGAGGAGAGACTGTGCCCACTGTGCCCCCGGCCTCGCCGGCCGCTCGGCAGACCGCGGTGGACGTGACCGCGCTGCTGGAGCGCGGCCGGACCCTGGCCACTCCGGTCCTGCGGGAGGCCGTCGACCGCCTGGCCCCTCCCATGGACACCGTCGCCGCCTACCACTTCGGCTGGATCGACGCGGCGGGCAACCCGGCGCACGGTGACGGGGGCAAGGCCGTGCGCCCCGCCCTCGCGGTGCTCTCCGCCGAGGTCACCGGCGCCACGCCCGAGGTCGGCATCCCCGGCGCCGTCGCCGTCGAGCTCGTGCACAACTTCTCCCTGCTGCACGACGACCTCATGGACGGCGACGAACAGCGCCGCCACCGCGACACCGTCTGGAAGGTGCACGGCCCCGCCCAGGCCATCCTCGTCGGCGACGCCCTGTTCGCCCTCGCGGGCGAGGTGCTGCTGGAGCTGGGCACCGTCGAGGCCGGCCGCGCCGCCCGCCGGCTCACCGCCGCCACCCGCGCCCTGATCGACGGCCAGGCCCAGGACATCTCCTACGAGCACCGCGACCGCGTCACCGTCGCCGAGTGCCTGGAGATGGAGGGCAACAAGACCGGCGCACTGCTCGCCTGCGCCAGCTCCATCGGCGCGGTGCTCGGCGGCGCCGACGACGCGACCGCCGACACGCTGGAGAAGTACGGCCACCACCTCGGCCTGGCCTTCCAGGCCGTCGACGACCTCCTCGGCATCTGGGGCGACCCTGAGGCCACCGGCAAGCAGACCTGGAGCGACCTGCGCCAGCGCAAGAAATCCCTGCCGGTGGTGGCCGCGCTCGCGGCAGGCGGAGAAGCCTCCGAGCGGCTCGGCGAGATCCTCGCCGCCGACGCCAAGGCAAGCGACTTCGAGAACTTCTCCGAAGAGGAGTTCGCGGCCCGCGCCGCCCTCATCGAGGAGGCGGGCGGCCGCGAGTGGACGGCCCACGAGGCGCGCCGTCAGCACACCATCGCCATCGAAGCCCTCGACTCCGTGAACATGCCCGACCGGGTCCGGTCCGCCTTCACCGAGCTCGCCGACTTCGTCGTCGTACGAAAGAGATGATCACTATCGCAACCACCCTCGCGTAGTCGCCGGCCGGTGCCGAAAGGTTTCGGGCACCGGTCGACGGCGGACCCACAGCAGCACGACTTGCACGACTGCACGAAGGGGAAGCCATGACAGCGACGACCGACGGAAGCACCGGGGCCGCATTGCCGACCCGCGCTGCCGCGGCCAGCGAAAGCGTACTCACCACCCCCGTGACGGCCGGGGTACAAGAAGCCGCCGCACACGCCACCCGGCGTGCCACCGACTTCCTGCTCGCGCAGCAGGACGCCGAGGGCTGGTGGAAGGGCGACCTCGAGACGAACGTCACGATGGACGCCGAGGACCTGCTCCTGCGCCAGTTCCTGGGTATCGCCGACGAGGCGACCACCCGCGCCGCCGCCCTCTTCATCCGCGGCGAGCAGCGCGAGGACGGCACCTGGGCCACCTTCTACGGCGGCCCGGGCGAACTGTCCACCACCATCGAGGCCTACGTCGCCCTCCGGCTGGCCGGCGACGCGCCCGACGACCCGCACATGGCGAAGGCGGCGGCCTGGGTCCGCGCCCGGGGCGGAATCGCCGCCTCCCGCGTCTTCACCCGCATCTGGCTCGCCCTGTTCGGCTGGTGGAAGTGGGACGACCTGCCGGAGATGCCGCCGGAGCTGATCTGGTTCCCCGACTGGATGCCGCTCAACATCTACGACTTCGGCTGCTGGGCCCGGCAGACCATCGTGCCGCTCACCGTCGTCTCGGCCAAGCGCCCGGTACGCCCCGCGCCGTTCCCGCTGGACGAACTGCACACCGACCCGCTGCGGCCCAACCCGCCCCGGCCGCTCGCCCCGGCGGCGAGCTGGGACGGCGTCTTCCAGCGCCTGGACAAGGGCCTGCAGGCGTTCCGCAAGGTGGCGCCGAAGCGGCTGCGCAGGGCCGCGATGAACACCGCCGTCCGCTGGATCATCGAACGGCAGGAGAACGACGGCTGCTGGGGCGGGATCCAGCCGCCCGCCGTGTACTCCGTCATCGCCCTGCACCTGATGGGCTACGACCTCAACCACCCCGTGATGCGGGCGGGCCTGGAGTCGCTGGAGCGCTTCACGGTGTGGCGCGAGGACGGCGCCCGGATGATCGAGGCCTGCCAGTCCCCGGTGTGGGACACCTGCCTGGCCACCATCGCGCTCGCCGACGCGGGCGTGCCCGCCGACCACCCGCAACTGGTGAAGGCCGCCGACTGGATGCTCGGCGAGCAGATCGTGCGCCCCGGCGACTGGTCGGTGCGCCGCCCCGGACTGCCGCCCGGCGGCTGGGCGTTCGAGTTCCACAACGACAACTACCCCGACATCGACGACACCGCGGAGGTGGTGCTCGCCCTGCGCCGGGTCCGCCACCACGACCCGGAACGCGTGGACAAGGCCATCGGCCGCGGAGTCCGCTGGAACCTCGGGATGCAGTCGAGGAACGGCGCCTGGGGCGCCTTCGACGTCGACAACACCAGTCCCTTCCCCAACCGGCTGCCGTTCTGCGACTTCGGCGAGGTCATCGACCCGCCGTCGGCGGACGTGACCGCGCACGTCGTGGAGATGCTCGCCGTCGAGGGCATGGCCCGCGACCCGCGCACCCGGCGCGGCATCCAGTGGCTGCTCGCCGAACAGGAGGCGAACGGCTCCTGGTTCGGCCGCTGGGGCGTCAACTACATCTACGGCACCGGCTCCGTCGTACCCGCCCTGACGGCAGCAGGCCTGCCCGGCTCCCACCCGGCGATCCGCCGCGCGGTGGCCTGGCTGGAGAGCGTGCAGAACGACGACGGCGGCTGGGGCGAGGACCTGCGCTCCTACGAGCACAGCAAGGAGTGGAGCGGCAAGGGCGCCTCCACCGCCTCGCAGACCGCGTGGGCACTGATGGCGCTGCTCGCGGCGGGCGAGAAGGACTCCAAGGCGGTCGAGCGCGGCGTCCAGTGGCTGGCGGACACCCAGCGCGAGGACGGCTCGTGGGACGAGCCGTACTTCACCGGCACCGGCTTCCCCTGGGACTTCTCCATCAACTACCACCTGTACCGGCAGGTCTTCCCGCTCACCGCCCTCGGCCGCTACGTCCACGGCGACCCCTTCGCCGACCGGGCGCCGGGCAACCGGCCCCGCGTCGAGGCCCAGGCGAGCTGATGAACACACGGCCCGCCCCGGACCCGCTGCTGATCGCCTGCGCGCTCGGCATCGAGCACCTCGCCCTGCGCAGCGGTGAGCGCGGCGCGCGGCGGGCGGGCCGGCGGCGCCCCGCGGGCGCACCGGAGCGGCACGGCGCCGAAGGACCGGTGAACATCCTGCGCACCGGCATGGGCCCGCGGGCGGCGGAACGCTCCGTCACCCGGGCCCTCGCCGAGCCCGCGCTGGCCGGGGCCGCCGTGCTGGCCACGGGCTTCTGCGCAGGCCTCGCCCCCGGCATGCACCCCGGCGACCTGGTCGTCGCCGAGGAGACCCGGGACCCGCGCGGCACGGTCGCCTGCGTCGGCACCGAACTGCTGGTCAAGGAACTCGTCCGGGCCCTGCCCGGCCGCACCGTCCACACCGGGCCCGTCACCGGCTCCGACCACGTCGTGCGCGGTCCCGAGCGGTCCGAACTGCGCGCCACCGGCGCGATCGCGGTCGACATGGAGTCGGCGGCCACGCTGCTGAGCGCCGTCCGCGCGGGCGGGCGCCCGGTCGCGGCCGTCCGGGTGGTCGTGGACGCCCCGGAACACGAACTCGTACGCATCGGCACGGTGCGCGGCGGCATATCCGCCGTCCGCGTTCTCCGTGCCGTCCTCCCTACTTTCTTCGAATGGCACCGTAATGTGCTGCTCCCCAGGAGGTGAGCCAGATGGCCATGCCACTGCGTCAGTCCATCAAGGTCGCTACATATCTGGCCGAACAGAAGCTGCGCAAGCGGGACAAGTTCCCGCTGATCGTGGAGCTCGAGCCGCTTTTCGCCTGCAACCTCAAGTGCGAGGGCTGCGGCAAGATCCAGCACCCGGCCGGGGTGCTCAAGCAGCGCATGCCGGTCGCCCAGGCCGTGGGTGCCGTGCTGGAGTCGGGCGCCCCGATGGTGTCCATCGCGGGCGGTGAGCCCCTGATGCACCCGCAGATCGACGAGATCGTGCGCCAGCTGGTGGCCAAGCGGAAGTACGTCTTCCTGTGCACCAACGCCATGCTGCTGCGCAAGAAGATGGACAAGTTCAAGCCGTCCCCCTACTTCGCCTTCGCCGTGCACATCGACGGCCTGCGCGAGAGGCACGACGAGTCCGTGGCGAAGGAGGGCGTGTTCGACGAGGCCGTGGCGGCCATCAAGGAGGCCAAGCGGCGCGGCTTCCGGGTGACCACCAACTCGACCTTCTTCAACACCGACACCCCCCAGACCATCGTCGAGGTCCTCAACTTCCTCAACGACGACCTGAAGGTCGACGAGATGATGATCTCGCCCGCCTACGCCTACGAGAAGGCGCCCGACCAGGAGCACTTCCTCGGCGTCGAGCAGACCCGCGAGCTGTTCCGGAAGGCCTTCTCGGGCGGCAACCGGCTGCGCTGGCGGCTCAACCACTCCCCGCTGTTCCTCGACTTCCTCGAGGGCAAGGTCGACTTCCCGTGCACCGCCTGGGCGATCCCGAACTACTCGCTCTTCGGCTGGCAGCGCCCCTGCTACCTGATGAGCGACGGCTACGTCCCCACGTACCGCGAACTCATCGAGAAGACCGACTGGGACAAGTACGGCCGCGGCAAGGACCCGCGCTGCGCCAACTGCATGGCGCACTGCGGCTACGAGCCCACCGCCGTCCTGGCCACCATGGGGTCCCTCAAGGAGTCCCTGCGCGCCATGCGCGAGACCGTCTCGGGAAACCGGGGCTGAGACCATGACGGCCGTTTCCTTGGGCCTTCCCGAGGTGCCGGCCCGGCCGATCGCCGAGCGACGCGTGTCGCGGCGGATCCAGGTCGGGCCGGTGGCCGTCGGGGGCGGGGCCCCGGTGTCGGTGCAGTCGATGACGACGACCCGTACGTCGGACATCGGTGCCACGTTGCAGCAGATCGCGGAGTTGACGGCGTCGGGTTGCCAGAT
>NZ_JBFACU010000056.1:0-26787 GCF_040641015.1 Streptomyces sp. NPDC021356
CGTTCCCACTCGGCATCCGTCAGATCTCCCCGCCCCATGTCCACATCAACGACACCACTGCGAAGTAGTCACATGATCGGCCGGACAAGTCCTAGACGCACGGCAACACGAAAAGGGGGCCCTCCAGGCGGAGGGCCCCCTTCGCGTGCGGCGCGTCCCGCGTGGCTACGCCCCGAGCAGCGTCCGCACCCGCTCCTGACCCACCGCGAGCAGCAGCGTGGGCAGGCGCGGGCCGGTGTCGCGGCCGACGAGCAGGTGGTAGAGGAGCGCGAAGAACGTCCGCTGGGCGGTCTTGATCTCCGGGGGCAGTTCCTTGGGCGTGGCGTCGGCGGAGAAACCGGCCTGGACCTTGGGCACTCCGTAGACGAGGTGGGTGAGCCCGTCGAGCGACCAGTGGTCGGCCAGGCCGTCGAGCAGCAGCCGCAGCGACCGCAGGGAGGCCTCGTCGAGGGACTTGAGCAGGTCGGTGTCGGGCTCGGCACGCACGATGGTGCGCGCCTCGGCGGGGACGTGGGTGTTGATCCACGCCTCGGCCTTGTCGTACCGGGGGCGGGCCTCGTCCAGGGAGCCGAGCGGGTCGGCCGGGTCCAGCTCGCTGAGGATGCGCAGCGCCTGGTCCTGGTGGCCGGCGGTGATGTCGGCGACGGAGGCGAGCGTGCGGTACGGCAGCGGGCGGGAGGTCTTCGGCAGTTCCCCGGCGGCGGTGCCCACGGCACGCGTGTAGGCGGCGACGTCACCGGGCAGCGCGCTGCCGTCGGCGACCTTGCCCGCCAGCTTGTCCCACTCGTCGTACAGCCGCTGGATCTCCTGGTCGAAGGCGATCTTGAAGGACTGGTTGGGGCGGCGGCGGGCGTACAGCCAGCGCAGGAGCTGCGGCTCCATGATCTTCAGCGCGTCGCCGGGCGTGGGCACGCCGCCCTTGGACGAGGACATCTTCGCCATGCCGGAGATCCCGACGAAGGCGTACATCGGGCCGATGGGCTGCTTCCCGTCGAAGATGCCGACGATCTGCCCGCCGACCTGGAAGGACGAGCCGGGCGAGGAGTGGTCGACGCCGGAGGGCTCGAAGATCACGCCCTCGTACGCCCAGCGCATCGGCCAGTCGACCTTCCAGACCAGCTTGCCGCGGTTGAACTCGCTGAGCCGGACGGTCTCCGAGAAGGCGCAGGCCGTGCAGGTGTAGGTCAGCTCGGTCGAGTCGTCGTCGTAGGAGGTGACGGTGGTGAGGTCCTTCTCGCAGTTGCCGCAGTAGGGCTTGTACGGGAAGTACCCGGCGGAGCCGGAGCTGCCGTCGTCCTCGCCGGCGGCGCCCGAGCCCTCGGCGGCCTCCAGCTCGGCCTCGTCGACCGGCTTCTGCTGCTTCTTGGCACCGGCCTTCGGCTTGGTGCGGTACTGGTCGAGGATCGCGTCGATGTCGCCGCGGTGCCGCATCGCGTGCAGGATCTGCTCGCGGTAGACACCGGAGGTGTACTGCCGGGTCTGGCTGATCCCGTCGAACTCCACGCCCAGTTCGGCCAGCGAGGCGACCATGGCGGCCTTGAAGTGCTCCGCCCAGTTCGGGTGCTCCGAACCGGCGGGGGCCGGGACCGAGGTCAGCGGCTTGCCGATGTGCTCGGCCCAGGACTCGTCGACGCCGGGGACGCCCGCCGGGACCTTGCGGTACCGGTCGTAGTCGTCCCACGAGATCAGGTGCCGCACCTGGTGGCCGCGGCGGCGCACCTCGTCGGCGACGAGGTGCGGGGTCATGACCTCGCGCAGGTTGCCCAGGTGGATGGGGCCGGAGGGGGAGAGTCCGGACGCGACGACGACGGGTTTGCCGGGGGCCCGACGCTCCGACTCCTCGATGACCTCATCCGCGAAACGGGAGACCCAGTCGGTGGTCTCGGTGCTCTGAGCCACGATCGGCACGTCCTCTTTCCTGAAGTTCTCCGTGAGCTGCCAATGCGGTCGCACGGCTGACCGCTCCATTGTCCCAGGCAGGTCGGCATCCACGAAAACGCGTTGTCAAGGCGTTGGACGGCTCCGCGGGCGCCGGGGTTGGCCGGGCGGCGGGAAAATTCGCTTTGCCCCCCATGGGATACTGGCCGTGACTATCCATCCCCACGAGGAGAACGGCACCCATTCCTATGGCCTCGGTCACGTCCCTCACCGCCTCCGTCCACCAGCGTCTCGCGAACGCCCTCTCGGCCGCCCTGCCGGAGGCCGCCGCCGCGGACCCGCTGCTGCGACGGAGCGACCGAGCGGACTTCCAGGCCAACGGGATCCTGGCGCTGGCGAAGAAGGCGAAGGCGAACCCGCGCGAGCTGGCGGCGCAGGTCGTCGAGCGGGTGGTCACCGGTGACCTGATCGGGGACATCGAGGTCTCCGGCCCCGGCTTCCTCAACATCACGGTCACCGACCGCGCGATCACCGAGAACCTGGCCGCGCGCGCCACCGACCCGGCCGGCCGGCTCGGCGTGCCGCACGCCGACCACCCGGGCACCACGGTGATCGACTACGCCCAGCCGAACGTGGCGAAGGAGATGCACGTCGGCCACCTGCGCTCGGCGGTGATCGGCGACTCGGTGGTGCAGCTCCTGGAGTTCACCGGGGAGACCGTGGTGCGCCGCCACCACATCGGTGACTGGGGCACCCAGTTCGGCATGCTCATCCAGTACCTCGACGAGCACCCGCACGAGCTGGACCACAAGGCCGGCGAGGTCAGCGGCGAGGAGGCGATGTCCAACCTGGACCGCCTCTACAAGGCCGCGCGCAGGAAGTTCGACTCCGACGAGGAGTTCAAGACGCGTGCCCGGCGCCGGGTGGTCGACCTCCAGGCGGGTGACCCGCGCACGCTTCAGATGTGGCAGAAGTTCGTCGACGAGTCGAAGATCTACTTCTTCTCCGTCTTCGAGAAGCTGGACATGGAGATCCGGGACGCGGACATCGTCGGCGAGTCGGGCTACAACGACATGCTGGCGGAGACCTGCCGCCTCCTGGAGGAGTCCGGTGTCGCAGTCCGCTCGGAGGGCGCCCTGTGCGTCTTCTTCGACGACGTCCTGGGCCCGGACGGCAACCCGGTCCCGCTGATCGTCCAGAAGTCCGACGGCGGCTACGGCTACGCGGCCACCGACCTCTCGGCGATCCGCGACCGCGTCTTCAACCAGAAGGCGGACACCCTGCTCTACGTGGTGGACGCCCGTCAGTCCCTGCACTTCAAGATGGTCTTCGAGACCGCGCGCAGGGCGGGCTGGCTGAACGAGGGCGTCAAGGCGCAGCAGCTCGCCTTCGGCACGGTCCTCGGCAAGGACGGCAAGCCGTTCAAGACGCGTGAGGGCGAGACGGTCCGCCTGGTCGACCTGCTCGACGAGGCGATCGACCGCGCCTCCGCGGTGGTGCGCGAGAAGGCGCTGGACCTGTCCGAGGAGGAGATCGCCGAGCGCGGCGCCCAGGTGGGCATCGGCGCGGTGAAGTACGCGGACCTGTCGACGTCGGCGAGCCGGGACTACAAGTTCGACCTGGACCAGATGGTCTCGCTCAACGGCGACACGTCCGTCTACCTCCAGTACGCGTACGCGCGTATCCAGTCGATCCTGCGCAAGGCGGGCGAGGCCGTGCCGGCCGCGCACCCGGAGCTGGAGCTGACGGAGGCCGAGCGCGCGCTCGGGCTGCACGCCGACCGGTTCGCGGAGACGGTCGCGGAGGCCGCCGCCGAGTACGCCCCGCACAAGCTGACGGCGTACCTCTACCAGCTGGCGTCCCTCTACACGACGTTCTACGACAAGTGCCCGGTGCTGAAGGCCGAGACGCCCGAGCAGGTGGAGAACCGCCTGTTCCTGTGCGACGTCACGGCCCGCACGCTGCACCAGGGCATGGCCCTGCTGGGCATCCGCACTCCCGAACGGCTCTGATCCGGCCGGACCGGCGACGGTCACCGCGCGAACTCGGCCCACACCACCTTGCCCGGGTTCCGCTCCCCCACGCCCCACTTGTCACTGAGGGCGGACACGAGCAGCAGCCCGCGTCCGCCCTCAGCCGCGTCCGCGGGGTCCTCCGGGATGCGCGGGGTGCCACCGCCGCTGTCGTGCACCTCGACGCGTACGACGGCGCCGTCGTAGCGCACGCGCAGCAGGAAGCCGCGCCCTGACGGTACGCCGTGCAGCAGGGCGTTGGTCGCCAGCTCGCTGGTGCACAGGGCCACGTCCTCGGCCCGGCCCCACTCGGCCAGCCCCCAGTAGTGCAGCGACCACACCGCGAACCGCCGGGCGGCGGGAACGGAGTGGCGGTCGCGTCCGTAGAGCTGGTCGCGCTGGTAGGGGAGTCCTGTTTCGGTCTTCACGGCGTGAATGTCGCGCAGAGTCACTAGGGTGGATCAGTGAGTGAACCCGTACGCGTTATCTGTACGGGTCGGCAAGGGTCACCCCGGGCGGGGCGTGGGGAGTTGGACCGGCATGAGCACCAGGAAACTGCCGCGGAAGAAGAACTTCTCGACACTGAAGATGCTGGGCGCGCAGGTGCAGGCCGCGAGGAAGACGGCCGGCTACACGCAGCGCGCGCTGGCGGAACGGCTGGTGGTGGACGAGGAGACGATCGCGTCGATCGAGCAGGGCAGAAGGCCGCTGATGCCGGATGTCGCGGCGGCGCTGGACGAACTCCTCGACACCAAGGGGATGTTGCTGGCCGGAGTGGACAAGCTTCCGGAGATCGACCAGTTCCCCATGTACGCCGAGCAGTACATGGTGCACGAGCGGGAGGCGGTCTCGCTCTCCTGGTACGACAACGCGGTACTGCCGGGACTGCTCCAGACGGAGCCGTACGCGCGGGCCGTACTGTCGGAGCGCGTACCGGCGTACGACGAGGACGAGTTGGCGACGAAGGTCGCGGGGCGCGTGGACCGTCAGGAGATCCTCCAGCGCAAGTGCCCGCCGACGATGAGCTTCATCGTGTGGGAGCCTGTGCTGCATCTTCGGATCGGCGGGGACAGGGTTCGCCGGGACCAGCTCCGGCGTTTGCGTGAGTGTGCGGAACGGCCTGGGCTCTCCTTGCAGTTCCTGCCGATGCGGACATCCGGGCACGCGGGGCTGACCGGCCCTTTCACTCTGCTGGAAACGCCCGATCACCAGCTACTTGCCTACACTGAAGGGCAGCGCGGCAGCCAGTGGGTAGCGGACCCGGACGAGGTATCTGTCATGTCGCGCAAGTATGCGATGCTGCGGTCACAGGCCATGGCTCCCGGCGAGTCGAAGGGCCTGCTCGACCGTCTGCTAGGAGATCAATGAGCACCTCACTTGAGTGGTTCAAGTCGAGCTACAGCGACGACGAGGGCGCCCAGTGCCTCGAAGCCGCCTACACCTGGCGGAAGTCCAGCTACAGCGGCGACGAGGGCGGACAGTGCCTCGAAGTCGCCACCTGCCCCCACACCATCCACATCCGCGACTCCAAGAACACCGCCGACGCACCCACCCTCCTTGTCTCACCGGCCTCTTGGGAAGCCTTCACGGCCTCGCTGAAGTGAGCGGTCAGGGCTTGCGGGCGATGGCCGCGTAGACGCTGGGGTCGCCCGCCGAGAGGTCGTTGATGTCCTCGTACCTGATCCGGTCGATCAGTTCCAGGGACTCCAGGTACTCGGGGTTCGGAGCACGGGCGCCGCGCCGTCCGGGCGCCAGTGGTGCACGGGGACGATGCCCGGTTCGGCGGTGGTGAGCCCGTTGTCGCCGAAGAACCCGGCAGGGAACTTGGGCGGCCCCGGGGCGGCGAACCAGGCCCGCCCGGCCCCTCCGGCGTCCCGCCCGTCCGCCCTCAGGACCCGAGTTCCCGCTCCCAGCCGTGGCCGCCGAGCGGGTTGACGTACCGGTGGCCCTGGCTGCCGCTGGTGCGGAACGGCTTGCCGTGGTCGTCCACGCGCACGGTGCCGTGGCGGTCGCCGCTGGACCAGTCCAGCTCCAGGTACCAGCTGACGTCGTGGTCGGCGGTGTGCCCGTTGACGTAGAAGACCTCGGGGTCGGACTCGCTGACCTTGTACGGGAAGTTCCGCTGGCCGGCGATGGGCTGGGCCAGCGGGTTGCCCAGGTCCAGCGAGACGTCGAAGGACTTGGTGTCCACCCCGCCGCCGCAGCCGTTGCCCATCGCGTACTCGTCCCAGGTCAGCGGCGCGTCACTGCGCACCACCCGGACGTGCAGGGCTTGTAGCACGACGGTCTCGCTGCCGGTGCCCTGCACGGTCAGCACGACCATCTGGTGGTCGGCGGCCACCGCACCGAGTCCCGTGCTCCAGCCGACCACGTTCTGCAGACCGGGCGGCGTCGGCACGTTCTTCGGGCTGCGGTCCACCAGGAAGCTCTGGTCGCAGGGCATGTCCCAGTAGTACGGGGTGGTGGCCACCGTGAGCGGCACCGCGCCGCGCCCGGCCGCGCCGTTCCCGCCGGGTGGCGCGGTGCGGTCCGGCAGGGCGGGGGTGCGGTGCGCGGAGGCGGACGGGGGCAGGGCGGAGGAAGGCGAGAGCACGGGCGAGGGGGACGTGGACGCGCTGTTGTGCGGGGTCGCCGCGCCGGTGGTGCGCGGGCCGGTCCCGGTGGCGGACACGGCGGCGGCGTCGCGGGTGGCGCCGGTCCGGTCGCCGTGGCCGCCCTGCACCAGGTTCACGACGAGCGCGGTGGCCGCGGCGACCGCCACGATCCCGGCACCGGCGAGCAGGGCGGTGGGACGGCGCTTGCGGGGGCGGGCGGCGGCGAGGTCGCGCTCGGCATGGTTCGCGGACCCGGGAACGCGGACGGGGGCGGGACGGCCGACGGGCTGCTCGGAGGCGGACCCGGCCTCGGGCCGGGGGTGCGCTGCGCGCCCGGCCCCGCCCTCGGAGCGAACGCCTGCCTCGGAACCGGCCTCGGAACCGGCGTCGGTACCGGCCTCCGAGTCGGAGTCGGCGGCCGGCCCCGTGCCCTTCGTACCCCGCAGCGCGTCCGCGCGGACCCAGCGGCGGTGCAGTTCGAGCAGTTCGTCGGGGGTCGCCCGGCAGAGGCGGGCCAGCCGCTCGACGGGGGCGTAGTCGGTCGGCACGACGTCACCGCTGACGTACCGGTGCACGGTCGACGCGCTCATGTGCAGGCGCTTGCCGAGCGCTCCGTAACTGAGCCCGGACCGCTCCTTCAACTCCCGCAGCAGCTCGGCGAACTCGTCCCCCGCCACCTTCTCTCCCTCTCCCCGCATCCCCGCACGGCATTCCAGGCGGAAGTCGTTCCCGCAGGTCAGACCCGGTTACGGCGTTCCAGCATCCCTCGTCTTCCGGCACCTGTGGCGCCTGGGACGGAGTCTCCCACAAGCTGTGGACCAGTCGAACACGGCGCTCCCCGCAACGGGTTGAGCGCCGGTCTCCACAGCCACACGATCCGCTTACGAAGGAGTACACATGTCTGTCCGCACCCGCCGTACCCGCCGTGCCCGCCTGTTCACCGCCACCGCGATCGCCGTGGCCGCCCTCTCCCTGACCGCCTGCCAGAGCGGCGGCGACGACAACGCCGGCGGTTCCACGTCCGCCGCCGTTCCCGTCGGCTCCGCGCAGAGCGAGCAGCCGTCCGGCGCCGCCGACGGCGGGAAGGCCCCGGGCGACGCCGGCTCGGGCTCGGACGCCGGGGCGGGCTCGGGTTCGGGCTCGGGTTCCGGGTCCGGCAAGGGCACCACCGTCGGCGGCGGCACCTCGAAGAGCGGCGGCACCCACGCTTCCGGCACGGGCTCGCAGGCCGCCGGCTCCTCCGACGAGTCCTCCGGGAAGCTCGCGAAGTGCGGTGCCAAGAGCCTCCGTTTCAAGGCCGCCGAGGTCTCCCGGCCCATCAACCACCTGCTGCTGACCGCGACCAACACCGGTTCGCGGACCTGCATGCTGCCGATGTACCCGGCCGCCCGCTTCGGCGAGGCGCAGTCGGTGCCGCCGGTGGCCGAGGACACCAAGCCGCAGGCGCTGACCACGCTGGAGCCGGGTCAGTCCGGCTACGCGGGCGTCCTCCTGTCGGGCGACGGCGACAACGGGCACACCGTGAACACCCTGACGATCCCGTTCGACGACGGTTCCATCGCCACGGTGGCGCTGCCCTCCAAGAGCGTCTACGTCGACGACAAGCTCATGGTGTCGTACTGGGAGACCGACATGGACACGGCCGTGGACTTCTGATCCGGCGTCCCGTACCGCATCCCGGAGAGACACCGTTTCCGCAGGTCAGGAGCGCTGACCGCGTCCCGGTGTCCCACATCGGCGGCAGGCTGTGGTGCGGGGCCTCTCCCGCCGGTCAAGCTGGGCAGGTCCCACGACCGAGCCGCCACGGCCACCCGCCGCTCCCCACCACTCACCACCGCAGGAACCCGCCCGTGCCCGCCCCCAGGGAGATCTCCCATGCCCGCACGTCCCACCCGTGCCCGTGCCCGTGTCCGGCTGCTCGCCGCGACGGTGCTCGTACTCACCGCCTCCG
This sequence comes from Streptomyces sp. NPDC021356, assembly GCF_040641015.1. Taxonomy (NCBI): domain Bacteria; kingdom Bacillati; phylum Actinomycetota; class Actinomycetes; order Kitasatosporales; family Streptomycetaceae; genus Streptomyces; species Streptomyces sp. NPDC021356. Next base: position 8,436 of record NZ_JBFACU010000056.1, read on the forward strand.
CCGCCCTCACGGGCTGCAACGACGGTGAGGGCGTGCGCGACGAGGGACCGTCCACGGACTCGGCGTCGCTGGGGCGGCCGTGCGCGACGGCCGCCGCCCGGCCGGTCCCTCAGCCCAGCTTCTGCGCGACCTCGACGGCCCAGTAGGTGAGGATGTTCTGCGCCCCGGCCCGCTTGATGCCGGTCAGGGTCTCCAGGATCGCCCGGTCCCGGTCCACCCAGCCCTTCTCGGCGGCGGCCTCGATCATCGAGTACTCGCCGGAGATCTGGTAGGCGGCGACGGGAACGTCCACGGCGTCGGCGACCTTGGCGAGGACGTCCAGGTAGGGGCCGGCCGGTTTGACCATGACCATGTCGGCGCCCTCCTCCAGGTCGAGGGCCAGCTCGCGCAGCGACTCCCGCAGGTTGGCGGGGTCCTGCTGGTAGGTCTTGCGGTCGCCCTGGAGCGAGGAACCGACGGCCTCGCGGAAGGGCCCGTAGAAGGCCGAGGAGTACTTCGCGGTGTAGGCGAGGATCGCCACGTCCTCGCGGCCGATCTGGTCCAGCGCGTCGCGGACGACACCGATCTGGCCGTCCATCATGCCGCTCGGCCCCACGATGTGGGCGCCCGCGTCGGCCTGGACCTGCGCCATCTCGGCGTACCGCTCCAGCGTGGCGTCGTTGTCGACCCGGCCCTCGGCGTCGAGGACCCCGCAGTGGCCGTGGTCGGTGAACTCGTCCAGGCACAGGTCGGACATGACGAGCAGGTCGTCGCCGACCTCGGCCCGCACGTCCCGCAGGGCGACCTGGAGGATGCCGTCCGGATCGGTGCCGGCGGTGCCGAGACCGTCCTTCTTGGCCTCCTCGGGCACCCCGAAGAGCATGATCCCGGAGATCCCGGCCGCCGCGGCCTGGGCGGCGGCCTTCTTCAGGCTGTCCCTCGTGTGCTGCACCACGCCGGGCATGGCCGCGATCGGCACGGGCTCGCCGACGCCCTCGCGCACGAACGCGGGCAGGATCAGGTCCGCCGGGTGGAGCCGGGTCTCGGCGACCATGCGCCGCATGGCGGGTGTGGTGCGCAGCCGACGAGGTCGCGTACCGGGAAAGGATCCGTACTTCGTCATGCCCACTACGCTACGCCCGCCCCGGGCGCCCTTTTGCCGACGCGGTGTCGACCGCCGGACACGCCGGAGATCGGCGCGGACGGCGGCGAGCAGGGCGTGCGCGGGACGGCGGTGGTCGAGCTCGAAACGGAGCAGGGCGTCCAGCAGGGCGGGTACCCGCTCCACCGGCGGGCCGCCGGGCCCCGGCGGCGACGGGCCGTCATCGTACGGGAAGGCCCGCCACCACCGCGGCCTCGTCGCCGTCGACGTCGTTGTCGCCGAGGAGTTCCCGCGTACGCCGCACCAGGGCCTCGCGCACGGCCGCCGGGGCCAGCACCCGCAGCGGCACGCCCAGGCCGAGCAGATAGGCGGCGAGCCCGTCGGCGTCCGGCCCGCCGACGTCCACCACCGTGGCGCCGGGCCCGTCCGACCGGTGCGTGCCGACCGTCGCCGGGATCAACTTCAGCGCCTGCTCCATCGGCACCCGCAGCCGGACCGTCGCGGACAGCGGGTAGGGGCCGTTCGCGGTGGAGCGGGAGACGAGCTGCGCCGGGTCGGGCGGGTCGGTCAGGTCCACCGGCTGCCCGGTCGGCTGGATGCGCTCGACCCGGTCGGCCCGGAACGTACGCCACTGGTCCCGTGCCACGTCCCGGGCGACGAAGTACCAGCGGCGCCCGGTGTGGACGAGCCGGTGGGGATCGACGTCCCGGACGGTGGCCCGGCCCTGCCCGTCCCGGTACGCCAGCCGGGCGCGCTCACCCCGGCGGCACGCGGCGGCCAGGTCGAGGAGCATGGCAGGGGTGATCTGCGGTTCGCTGGCCCGGGGCAGGGGCACGAAGGCCGCGTCCATCTCCTCCAGCCGCTCGGCGATCCGCGGGGGCAGCACCTGCCGCAGTTTCAGCAGCGCCGACAACGCGGCCTGGTCACCGCCGAGGGCGCCGCTCAGCGCCGCCTCGCGCAGCCCGACGGCGACGGCGAGCGCCTCCTCGTCGTCCAGGATCAGCGGCGGCACCCTCGACCCGGCCCGCAGCCGGTACCCGCCCCACGGCCCCGGCTCGGACTCGACGACGTAGCCGATCTCCCGGAGCCTGGCGACGTCCCGCCGCACCGTGCGCTCGGTGACCCCGGTGCGCGCGGCCAGCTCGGCGCAGGTCCACGAGGGGCGGGCGGCCAGCACGGAGACCAGCCGCAGCAACCGGGCGGAGGCACTGATCACGCCGGAAGTGTTCCACAGTGCGCGCACGACCAGGACCGGAACTGTCCTGGTCCCGTCCTACGGTTCTCGCATGAGCGCTGAGAACAGCAACTCCGCCCCCTCGTTCCGCTACGCAGCCGTCACCTTCGACTGCGCCGACCCCGCCGAGCTGGGCCGTTTCTACGGCGAGGTCCTGGACCTGCCGGTCGCCTTCGCCACGGACGACTTCGTCTTCCTCGCCAAGGACGGCACCCCCGGCCTCGGCTTCAACCGCATCGCCGACTACCGCCGCCCCACCTGGCCGGACCCCACCCAGGAGAAGCAGGCCCATCTGGAGGTGGGCGTCGACGACCTGGACACCGCCGAGGCGCACCTGCTCACCCTGGGAGCCACGAAGCCCACCACCCAGCCCTCCCCCGACCGCTGGCGGGTCCTGCTGGACCCGGCGGGCCACCCGTTCTGCATCACGACGCTGGTCTGAGTCCCTGGCCCGCGACTCACACGGGGCACAGGACGCCGCGCACTGCCGTCGCCCGCTCCGTCCGGCAGTCGCGGCAACGGCCGGGGGCGGGCGCCCGGAAGGCCCGTTCGCAGCCGTCGCAGTCCTGGAAGGGATGCGGACGCGGGGGACCGTCCGCGGGTGTCGTCGTGCCGGGCGGGCGCTCCGGCACCGCGGGCAGCCGCGGCGGCCGCAGTTCGCGCAGGCGGTAGGCGAGGACACCTGCCGGGTGGTTCATCTCGGTGGGCAGACCGGTCACCAGGGCGCGGTGGATGTCGACGAGGGGGACGCCCCTGTCCAGCCAGTCGACGACGCTCGGGGCCAGCGCGTTCACGTCGCGGAGCGAGAGGACGAGCCGGCCGTCGGCACGGCGCAGCCCGGCGAGCAGCGTGACGGCCTTGTCGTAGCGCTTGTCACAGCGCCGGTCGCGGGCTCCCGGCCCGTCCGGCGGCAGCGGCTCGGGCGCCATCGACGGCCGAGGCCGCCCCGTCACGGACCGCGGCCGGGGCACCGCGGGCACCACCGCCTCGCCGTCCCGCACCGGACCACCGTCCCGTACCGGCCCGCCGTCCGGCACCGCTTCCGCCTGCCGGACGGCTTGATCACCCTCCGGGGACGTGTCCGTGCCCTGCACAGGCGTACCGTGCGCTCGCTTCTGCGCGCGGGCATGCGGCACGATCGGCCGGGCGGCCACCTGCGGCGGCACCGGCGCGGACACGGCTGCCCGCTGGGCCGCTGCGGGCGTGTGGTGGGCGTACGTCCGGGTGACCAGACGGCCCGCCTCCGTGTGCTCCCGTACCCGCTCCAGGTAGCCGTGCGCCTCCAGCTCGCGGAGCGCGGAGGCGATCCGGTCGCGCCCCTCGGGGAAGCGCTCGGTGAGGCTGCGGATGTCGACCGGGGTGCCCTCGGGCACCGACAGGATGTGCGTCGCCAGCCCGATCGCGGTCAGCGACAACTCGCGGTGCTGCGCGAGGTGGTTGCCGACGACGACGTACTGGCCCGACTGGTACGTGCGTACGTGGGTGACACCGGTGGGGGTGGTACTTGCCGGAACACCGTGATTCGGGCGCGGGGCGCCACTAGGCTTCTTCTCAGCCATGGGGAAGAGGGCTTCGCTTCCTCGTTGGTCAGGCCCTCGCACTGGGATGGCAGTCCCGGCGGGGGCCGACGTATGTATGGGTTTTCCGAGCTGAGACTGCCCGCCCGACCAGCCGCCGCGCCACCCAGACCGACCGATTTCACCCGCCCGGGTGACCTACGCCGGGTTTGGTTTGGTTGGTTGGTTATTTCCCTGGGTTCTTTGGTCTTTTTACGTCCCGAAGCCCCGGCTCCCGCCTCACCGGATCACGTGTTTCCCGGCGCCGGTGGAAGGCAGTCCGGCGAACCGGCGAGTTCGCGTCGCTCGGCGTGCGCCCCACCACGCACGACGGCGGGGCGCGCCCCAAGGCACGCCCCGCCGTCGTTCATCCGCTCACCGCTACGTCGTGGACCGACGCCTCCGCGCCCCCGGACGCCGCTCGCTCGGCCGGGTGACCGGGTCGCCGGCCTCCAGGGCTGCGGCCCTGCGGCGCAGGCCGAAGTCGGCCAGGGCCTCGGCCAGCTTGAGGACGGACGGCTCGGGGGCCATCACGTCGACGCGCAGGCCGTGTTCCTCCGCCGTCTTGGCCGTCGCCGGGCCGATGCAGGCGATCACCGTGACGTTGTGCGGCTTGCCCGCGATGCCGACCAGGTTGCGGACCGTCGAGGACGAGGTGAAGAGCACCGCGTCGAAACCGCCGCCCTTGATCGCCTCACGGGTCTCCGCCGGCGGCGGCGAGGCGCGGACCGTGCGGTAGGCCGTGACGTCGTCGACCTCCCAGCCCAGCTCGATCAGCCCGGCGACCAGCGTCTCCGTGGCGATGTCGGCGCGCGGCAGGAAGACGCGGTCGATCGGGTCGAAGACCGGGTCGTAGGGCGGCCAGTCCTCCAGCAGGCCCGCGGCCGACTGCTCGCCGCTCGGGACCAGGTCGGGCTTCACGCCGAAGGCGATCAGCGCGTTGGCGGTCTGCTCGCCGACCGCGGCGACCTTGATGCCGGCGAAGGCGCGGGCGTCGAGCCCGTACTCCTCGAACTTCTCGCGGACCGCCTTGACCGCGTTGACGGAGGTGAACGCGATCCACTCGTAGCGGCCGGTGACCAGGCCCTTGACCGCGCGCTCCATCTGCTGCGGGGTGCGCGGGGGCTCCACGGCGATCGTGGGGACCTCGTGCGGCACGGCGCCGTAGGAGCGCAGCTGCTCGGAGAGCGAGGCGGCCTGCTCCTTGGTGCGCGGCACGAGGACCTTCCAGCCGAACAGCGGCTTGGACTCGAACCACGACAGCTGGTCGCGCCGCGCCGCGGCGGCGCTGCGCTCGCCGACCACGGCTATCACCGTCCGGCCGCCGTCCGGGGACGGCAGGACCTTGGCCTGCTTCAGGGTCTGCGCGACCGTGCCGAGGGTGGCGGTCCAGGTGCGCTGCCGGGTGGTCGTACCGGCGACGGTCACCGTCATCGGGGTGTCCGGCTTGCGGCCGGCCGAGACGAGTTCGCCGGCCGTGGCGGCCACCGAGTCCAGCGTCGTCGACACGACCACCGTGCCGTCGGAGGCGCCGACCTCCGTCCAGCAGCGGTCGGAGGCCGTGCGGGCGTCGACGAACCGTACGTCGGTGCCCTCGGCGTCCCGCAGCGGCACACCGGCGTACGCGGGCACACCGACGGCGCTCGCGATGCCGGGGACGACCTCGAAGGGGACGCCCGCGGCGGCGCACGCGAGCATCTCCGCGGCGGCGTCCGTGTCCAGCCCCGGGTCACCGGTCACCGCACGGACGACCCGCCTGCCGCCCCGTGCGGCCTCCATGACAAGATGTGCGGCATCCCGCACCGCGGGGGCCCCGACGGTGGCTGACGTGCTGTCAACCACCGTGAGCTGAGGTGTGCCCGTGCCCGGAACGACGCCCCGCGTGGGGTCGCCGTCCGTGTCCACGACGGCGACGCCCTGCCGGGCGTGCGTGCGGACGACGTCGAGCACCTCGTGCTCGGCGACGAGGACGTCCGCGTTCGCCAGCGCCTCGACGGCGCGCAGTGTGAGCAGTCCCGGATCTCCGGGTCCGGCACCGAGGAAGGTGACGTGCCCGTGTTCAGGACCGGCGGGAAGGGTGGTGGGGCTCAATGTGCTCGCTCCCCCATCAGACCGGCCGCGCCCTGCGCGAGCATCTCGGTGGCGAGTTCGCGACCGAACGCCATCGCATCGTCGTGCGTCTGGGGCACGGGACCGGTGGTGGACAGCTGCACCAGCGTGGTGCCGTCGGTCGTGCCGACGACGGCCCGCAGGCGCATTTCCTTGACAGTCTGCCCGTCGGCCAGGAGGTCGGCCAAAGCACCCACAGGGGCGCTGCAACCGGCCTCCAGGGCGGCGAGCAGTGATCGCTCGGCCGTCACGGCGGCCCGCGTGAGCGGGTCGTCGAGCCGGGCGAGCGCGGCGATCAGCTCAGTGTCCTGGGCGGTGGTCCCCGCCCTGCACTCGATCGCCAGTGCCCCCTGGCCGGGGGCGGGCAGAACCGTGTCGACCGACAGGAAGTCGGTCACCTCGTCGCTGCGGCCGATCCGGTTCAGTCCGGCCGCGGCCAGGACCACCGCGTCCAGCTCACCGCTGCGGACGTACCCGATGCGGGTGTCGACGTTGCCCCGGATCGGGACGGTCTCGATGTCCAGGCCGTGGGCGCGTGCGTACGCGTTCAGCTGGGCCATGCGGCGCGGGGCGCCGGTGCCGATGCGTGCCGTCCCCTTCGGGGACGACGCGGCGAGATCGGTGAATTTCAGCGCGTCCCGGGCGACGACCACGTCACGCGGGTCCTCGCGCTCGGGTATCGCGGCCAGGACCAGGTCCTCGGGCTGCGTGGTGGGCAGGTCCTTGAGCGAATGAACCGCGAAGTCCACCTCACCCCGCAGCAGCGCCTCGCGCAGCGCCGCCACGAACACGCCCGTGCCGCCGATCTGCGCCAGGTGCTCGCGGGAGACATCGCCGTACGTGGTGATCTCGACCAGCTCGACGGGCCGTCCGGTCACCTGGCTCACGGCTTCCGCCACCTGCCCGGACTGGGCCATGGCGAGCTTGCTGCGCCTGGTCCCGAGCCTCAGTGCCTTGTTACTCATGCCGGCCCTCGGTTCTTGCCGTTCTTCTCGGAGTCTTCGTCGGCCCGGGTGACGGAGGCCACCGTCTCCGGGTCGAGGTCGAACAGGGTGCGCAGCGCGTCGGCGTACCCGGCGCCGCCGGGTTCGGCCGCGAGCTGCTTGACCCGCACGGTCGGGGCGTGCAGCAGCTTGTCGACGACGCGCCGCACGGTCTGGGTGATCTCTGCCCGGTGCTTGTCGTCGAGGCCGGGCAGCCGCCCTTCGAGGCGGGCGATCTCGCTGGTCACGACGGAGGCGGCCATCGAGCGCAGGGCGACGACGGTGGGCGTGATGTGCGCCGCCCGCTGGGCCGCCCCGAAGGCCGCGACCTCGTCGGAAACGATACGGCGGACCTGGTCGACGTCGGCCGCCATCGGTGCGTCGGCGGAGGCCTCGGCGAGCGACTCGATGTCCACGAGGCGTGCCCCGGCCAGCCGGTGCACGGCCGCGTCGACGTCGCGGGGCATGGCCAGGTCGAGGAGGAAGAGGACCGGTTCGGGGCGCTGGAGCACCGCGACCGGTTCGGGCTTGCGCAGCTCGGGCACGCGGCCGACGGTGGCGGCGGTCGCCGCGAGCGCGGTGATCAGCTCGACGTCGGCACCGGCCTCCGCCTGCGCGTCGCGTGCGCGGCCCCGCTCCAGCAGGGAGGTGCCGCCGTCCACCCAGGCGCCGTGCTGCTCCAGCGTGGCCGCGTCGATGCCGGCGACCGCGGACTCGCCGAGCAGGGAGAAGCCGGGCTCCACACCGGCCAGCTGCTCCACGGTGGCCAGGTCGAGCGGGCAGCCCTCCTCGGCAGCGGCGGGTGCGGGCGCCGGCGGCGTCTCGCGCTGGTCCGGCGCGGCCGCGGGGGCCGTACGGCGCTGCGGGGCGGCCGGGTGCGCGACGGGCGCGGCCGTACGTCCCTCGACCGCGGCGGCGATCGTCCCGGCCGTCAGGACGAGTCCCGTCGCGCCGGTACAGGAGACGGCGATGTCTGCACGTGTCAGCTCGACCGGTACCGCGTCCATCGGTACCGCGCGGGCCGGCACGTGCGTGTCGTCGCCCTCGGTGAGGGTCCGGGCCAGGCGCTCGGCGCGCTCCCGGGTGCGGTTGGCGATGACGATCTCGCCGACCCCGGCGCGGGCCAGCGTGGCGGCGGCCAGCGACGACATCGAACCGGCACCGATGACCAGGGCCTTCTTGCCGCGCGCCCAGTCGGTGACGGCCACGCCCGCGGACAGCTGCTCCAGGCCGAAGGTGACCAGGGACTGGCCCGCGCGGTCGATGCCGGTCTCGGAGTGCGCCCGCTTGCCCACCCTGAGGGCCTGCTGGAACAGGTCGTTCAGCAGGCGCCCGGCGGTGTGCAGCTCCTGCGCGCGGGCCAGGGAGTCCTTTATCTGGCCGAGGATCTGCCCCTCGCCGACGACCATCGAGTCCAGGCCGCAGGCCACCGAGAAGAGGTGGTGGACGGCCCGGTCCTCGTAGTGCACATAGAGATAGGGAGTGAGTTCCTCCAGGCCGACCCCGCTGTGCTGGGCGAGCAGCGTGGACAGCTCGGCGACACCGGCGTGGAACTTGTCCACGTCGGCGTACAGCTCGATGCGGTTGCAGGTGGCCAGGACGGCGGCCTCGGTGGCCGGCTCCGCGGCGACGGTGTCCTGGAGCAGCTTGACCCGGTCGTCCGCGTTCAGGGAGGCGCGCTCCAGGACGCTGACGGGGGCGCTGCGGTGACTCAGTCCGACGACGAGGAGGCTCATGCCGGCATCACGGCGGGTACGTCCCCGTCGGGCCCCTGGTCGGCGGAGTGCTTCCGGGCCGCGGTGGCGGGCACCGCGCCCTCGGCGGCGGCCTCCTCACCGGCCTTGCGCTGCTCGTGGAAGGCCAGGATCTGGAGTTCGATGGAGAGGTCGACCTTGCGCACGTCGACGCCCTCGGGGACGTTCAGCACGGTCGGCGCGAAGTTCAGGATGGAGGTCACACCGGCGGCGACGAGCCGGTCGCAGACCTGCTGGGCGGCGCCCGCCGGCGTCGCGATCACGCCGATGGAGACGCCGTTGTCCCGGATGATCGCCTCCAGCTCGTCGGTGTGCTGGACCGGGATCCCGGCGACCGGCTTCCCGGCCATGGCGGGGTCGGCGTCGATGAGCGCGGCGACCCGGAAGCCGCGCGAGGCGAAGCCGCCGTAGTTGGCGAGCGCGGCGCCGAGGTTACCGATACCGACGATCACAACCGGCCAGTCCTGGGTGAGCCCCAGTTCGCGGGAGATCTGGTAGACGAGGTACTCGACGTCGTAGCCCACGCCACGGGTCCCGTAGGAGCCGAGGTAGGAGAAGTCCTTCCGCAGCTTGGCGGAGTTGACCCCCGCCGCTGCCGCCAGCTCCTCGGAGGAGACCGTGGGCACCGAGCGCTCCGACAGTGCGGTCAGGGCTCGGAGGTACAGCGGAAGCCGGGCGACGGTGGCCTCGGGAATTCCTCGGCTACGGGTCGCCGGTCGGTGAGTTCGGCCAGTTGCCACGGTGCTCCTGCGGGTAGAGCGGGGCTGTGGGCGGTCATACGTTCCCGGACCACCCCGTCGACAGCAGGCTATGTCTTTGTGAACGCGTGCACAAAGATGGTGTCCGATTTGCCCGGCCAACGTGACCGGGGTCACGCGCCCCCGACGTGAACATGCGGAACCGGCACACCCGCGCCCGCGTTCCTTACTTGTTGGGGGCAAAACCGCACACGCTCCTCTGTGATCACCGCCCCCGAGACCAAGTCGCCGTCGATCCTAAGCGACTTTCGGCCACTTTGTACCCGTCGGTCAGTTCACGCGGGGCGCACGGGACCCGCACCCGAGCGCCGCGCCCCTCAGCCGGCGAGCGCCCGGCGCAGCCGTTCCTCGTCCACGCGCCAGAATGTGTGCTGCTCGCCGTCGATCAGGACGACCGGGATCTGCTCCCAGTACTGGTCGTGCAGGTGCGGGTCCTCGGTGATGTCCTTCTGTTCCCAGCGGACACCGAGCTGCGCGCACACCTTCTCGACGACCCCTTGCGCGTCGTCGCACAGATGGCAGCCGGGCTTGCGGACGAGGGTGACGAGCCGGTCCTGGGGGGCGGTCGGCTTGCGGCGGAAGAGCGGACTCATGCGGGCCATTGTCGCCCCGCTGCGGCCTTCTTCCGCGAACGCCCCGGCACCCTCCGCCGCGCCCGCTCCCCGGACACTCCGGCGGGCCCCGCGCGTCGATCCCTTCAACGGCAGGCCGCGCAGAGTTCACGGCATCCGAACCTCACGGCTCCGAAGCCCCCGAACAGACTGGCTATGCTCACGCCATGGCCGCTCTCGGATGGCTCACCCCCCGTAGGCGCTCCGCCACGGCGCGGAGCGTGTTGGCAGGCGAGGCCTCGGCGGAGGCAGCGCGCAAGTCCACTCAGGAGACGGACGTCCCGGCGCCCGCGCCGGAGGAACCGGAGTTCCCCGTGCACGGGGACGACCGCGCCGCCGCCTTCTTCGACCTCGACAACACCGTCATGCAGGGCGCCGCCCTGTTCCACTTCGGGCGGGGCCTGTACAAACGGAAGTTCTTCGAGACCCGCGACCTCGCCCGGTTCGCCTGGCAGCAGGCCTGGTTCCGGCTGGCCGGCGTCGAGGACCCCGAACACATGCAGGAGGCCCGCGACTCGGCGCTCTCCATCGTCAAGGGCCACCGCGTCTCGGAGCTGAAGTCCATCGGCGAGGAGATCTACGACGAGTACATGGCCGAGCGGATCTGGCCGGGCACCCGGGCGCTCGCCCAGGCCCACCTCGACGCCGGCCAGAAGGTGTGGCTGGTCACCGCGGCCCCCGTCGAGATCGCCCAGGTCATCGCCCGCCGCCTGGGCCTGACGGGCGCGCTCGGCACGGTGGCCGAGTCGGTCGCCGGCGTCTACACCGGCCGCCTCGTCGGCGAACCGCTGCACGGCCCGGCGAAGGCGGAGGCGGTCCGCGCGCTGGCGGCGGCCGAGGGCCTGGACCTGTCCCGCTGCGCGGCCTACAGCGACTCGCACAACGACATCCCCATGCTGTCGCTGGTCGGCCACCCCTACGCCATCAACCCCGACGCCAAGCTCCGCCGACACGCCCGGGAGAAGGACTGGCGCCTGCGCGACTACCGCACGGGCCGCAAGGCGGCGAAGGTCGGCATCCCCGCGGCGGCGGGCGTCGGCGCGGTCGCGGGCGGCACCGCGGCGGCGATCGCCCTGCACCGCCGACGCCGGTAGCCTCGACCGCCCGCGCCCGGCCGCAGCCGCCCCGCGCACCGTCCCCGTCCCCGTCGCACCGCCATCCCCGTCGCACCGCCGTCGCCGTCGCCGTCCACCGCCATCGGCGCACCTCCGGTCACGCACATCACAGGGACAACACAGGACAACATCGGTCACAGACACGCGGCGCACCCGGATTCCGGTCAAACGACCGAACGTCCCGCCGTACCGCCCTGGCCATTCCCGTTGGCGGTACACCGCCACGACCTGCCCCCGACCCACACCGAAGACGAACCAGACCGATCAACAAACGGTCACTCTGTGGCACACGATCGGTTGTCAATCGGTTACTGAAGCGACGTAATCGATGATTTGAGCAACTCGGTGTAGCAGTGCCTGTACGAAGCGTTATTCTCCTCAGACGCAATCCGGCACCCTTCCGTCGCTACGACGGGTGAATGGTTCCGTACTGCACGTGATGCAAGCTCTGCCTCTGGGAGTCCCGTGTACCCACACGTCGGGGTTGACGCCTCGGGCCTGGCTACGCTCCGCGCAACGGTCCTCGACCTGCTGCGCGCCCTCGTCCCCACCGCGTACGCCGGCCCCGCCTTCGCCACCGCAGCGCCGCTCGGCCCGTGCTACGCGCTGGCCGACGGCATCGAGCAGGTGCCCGCGCGCAGCGCCGTCGTCGAGGGGCGGCGGTCCGGCGACGGGCGGGCGGCCGGCAGACGAGCGCGCTCCGCCGCGACGGCCCCCGTCCGCCGTCCCGCCGCGGACAGCGACAGCGCCCGGATGATGGACCTCGTCGAGCGCGCCCAGGCCGGCGAGGCCGATGCCTTCGGCCGCCTCTACGACCAGTACAGCGACACCGTGTACCGGTACATCTACTACCGCGTGGGCGGCAAGGCGACCGCCGAGGACCTCACCAGCGAGACCTTCCTGCGGGCCCTGCGCCGCATCGGCACCTTCACCTGGCAGGGCCGCGACTTCGGCGCCTGGCTGGTCACCATCGCCCGCAACCTCGTCGCCGACCACTTCAAGTCCAGCCGCTTCCGGCTGGAGGTCACCACCGGCGAGATGCTCGACGCCAACGAGGTCGAGCGCTCGCCCGAGGACTCCGTCCTGGAGTCGCTGTCCAACGCCGCGCTGCTGGACGCCGTACGACGGCTCAACCCCCAGCAGCAGGAGTGCGTCACCCTCCGCTTCCTCCAGGGTCTGTCCGTCGCCGAGACCGCCCGCGTGATGGGCAAGAACGAGGGCGCGATCAAGACCCTCCAGTACCGGGCGGTCCGCACCCTCGCCCGGCTGCTCCCCGACGACGCCCGCTGACCGCGCCCACACCGGGCGACACCGAGCGACGGTCAACTCACCCTGTGTTGCGGTACGTTGACTTCGCGACCGGATCCCGGGCCGTCCGTAACCGAAGTGCCGAGCCGCTCGTTGTGCGGGATACAGGCTCCCTATGGTCACGCCTTGGCCCACGCTGATCACTCGATCGTGTGGCGCGGGCGCGGGCGTGCAACCCTCAGGACCCCGGGGGAGTCGACCGTCATGACGAGAGGAGGTGCCGCCAGTGATCGCGAACGTATCGGCGCACCGGCGGGCGAACGCCTTCGCCCAGGCCCTGGAGGACTTGTCCGACCAGGGCACGGCGGCCGAGCAGACCGAAGGACCGGAACCGGCCCCGGCAGCGGCGGAGCAGACCGAGCAGGGCCGCCTGATGGCCCTCGCCACCGGTCTCGCCACGCTGCCCCGGCCGGAACTGGACCCCGAGGTCAAGGCCGTCCAGCGAGCCCAACTCGTGGCCGCGATGGAGGCCATGCTGCAGGAGGGCACCGCGGCGGGCGAGGCGAATGAGCTGTCGGTGCCCGGTCAGCGGGGCCACCGCGGCAAGGGCGCGCACCGGGCGAGCGGCCTGGGGAAACTGCGGCCGCGTACACGGCTGACCAAGGGCCTGGCCGCGGGCGGGCTCAGCGTGGGGGTGGCCGCCGGCGCCTTCGGCGGAGTGGCCGCCGCCAGCTCCGACGCCCTCCCCGGTGACTCGCTGTACGGCCTCAAGCGAGGCATCGAGGACTTCAAGCTCAACTACCTGACCGACGGGGCGGACAGCCAGGGGCAGGCCTTCCTGGATCTCGCCTCCACCCGGCTGAGCGAGGCCAGACGGCTGCTGGAGCGGGGCCGCGGCGGCCACCTCGACCACGAGTCCCTCGGCGAGATCCGCCGCACCCTGTCCGGGATGCAGCACGACGCCACCGAGGGCCACCGCCTGCTGCACGAGGCGTACGAGCGCGATCCGGAGTCCCTGGGCCCCATCCAGGCGCTCTCCGCCTTCTCCAAGTCCCACCGCGACGCGTGGGGCGCGCTGCGCCAGAAGCTGCCCGTGCAGCTCGGCGACGTCGGCGACCAGGTCTCGTCGGTGTTCGACGCCATAGACGAAGAGGTCGCCCCGCTCCAGTCGCTGCTCCCCCAGCCCGCCGCCCCGGCCGACGGCGGCACCGGACGGCACCGGGCGGCACCGGCGTCCCCGTCCGGGCCCAGCGGCTCCGCGGGCCACTCCGCTCCGCCCAGCACCGGAAAGGGCAGCCCTCCGGGCAGCCACCGCTCCGGCAGCGGCAGCCCCAGCGCGTCGGCGGGCGGCGGCAGCGAGAACGGCGACGGCCTGATCGGCGGCACCACCGGCGGCCTGCTCGACCCACCGCAGTCCAGCGGCAGCGCCTCACCGTCCGCCGGCAAGTCGCCCACCAGCGACCCCGACGTCACGATCCCACCCCTCCTCCCGGGCCTCCTGCCCGGCCTGGGCATCGACGGCGAGGACGCGAAGTAGCAAGGGCTCCTGGCGGGCGGCCCACCCCGCCCGCCAGGAAGACCGGACCGAACCTCAGAAAAACACCGCTGCTCAGGAAAGTCTGACCCTCAGAAAACACCGGCCCTCAGAAGAAGACCGACCGCCGCTGCACCGGCAACCTGGCCCCTCCTGTCTGCTGCCCTCGCACTGCTCCGCAGGCTTCGCGCAGCTGCGCCGGACTCCGCCCGGCGGCTCGACGTCTCCCACCCCGCCGGACAGCCCCGTGCAGCCCGTGGCGGGCGTCAGAAGAAAACCGACCGCCGCTGCACCAGCAACTTGTACAGCGTGTGCTGGATCTGTTCGCGGACCTGGTCGGTCAGGTTGAACATCAGCATCGGGTCCTCGGCCGCCTCCGGCGGATACCCGTCCGTCGGGATCGGCTCGCCGAACTGGATCGTCCACTTCGTGGGGAGGGGAACCGCGCCCAGCGGTCCCAGCCACGGGAAGGTCGGCGTCAGCGGAAAGTACGGGAAACCCAGGAGCCGCGCGAGGGTCTTGGCGTTGCCGATCATGGGGTAGATCTCCTCCGCCCCGACGATCGAGCACGGAATGATCGGCGCCCTCTGCCGCAGCGCCGTGGAGACGAAACCGCCCCGGCCGAAACGCTGCAGCTTGTAGCGCTCGCTGAACGGCTTCCCGATGCCCTTGAAGCCCTCCGGCATCACCCCGACCAGCTCCCCCTGCCCCAGGAGCCGTTCGGCGTCCTCGGCACACGCCAGGGTGTGACCCAGCTTGCGGGCCAGCTCGTTGACCACCGGCAGCACGAAGACCAGGTCGGCCGCGAGGAGTCGCAGATGCCGGCCGGCAGGATGGTGGTCGTGGACGGCGACCTGCATCATCAGCCCGTCCAGCGGGAGCGTGCCCGAGTGGTTGGCGACGATCAGCGCGCCGCCCTCCTTCGGGATGTTCTCGACGCCCTTCACCTCGACCCTGAAGTACTTCTCGTACACCGGCCGCAGCAAGGACATCAGGACCTGGTCGGTCAGTTCGGCGTCGTAGCCGAAGTCGTCGACCTCGTACTCCCCGGTCAGGCGCCGCCGCAGGAACGACAGACCGCTCGCGAGCCGCCGCTCCAGCCCGCCGCCGTCGCCCTCCCGGGACGCCGCCTGTGCCTGCGCCGGCCGGCCGGGCGCGGGCTCACCGCTCACCGCGCCCTCGTCCTGTCCCGCCGCTCGCGTCGGCAGCGGCTGGACCTCCCGGACCACGGCGGGATCCCCGCCGGCACGCCGGCTCCCCGCGCTCCGGCGCCGCGACGGCCGCGCTCCCGCGCCCCCTCGGGACCGGTCGTCGTCGAACGGAATGACCTTGGCGTCCGCCATCGTTGCTGCGCTCCTCAGTTGGCGCTCGGCGTCGGTGGGTGGCCGCCGCCCCGGTGGGACAGCGTGGCGAGCCGGTCGACGGCCCCCGCGAGGGCCTCGGGCGGCAGCAGCCCGGGGCCGCGGCTGCGGACGAAGTCCGCGAAGGTCTCGGCGGTCGTGTACCGGGGCACGAATCCCAGCGTCCGGCGCATCTCGTCCGTGGCCACGACCCGGCCGTGGGTGAGCAGCCGGATCTGCTCGGGCGAGAAGTCCGTCATGCCCAGCGTACGCACCAGCGAGCCCGCCCAGGTGACCGCCGGCAGCAGCAGCGGCGCGGTGGGGCGGCCGAGCCGCCGCGCGCACTGCGACAGCAGCAGCACCCCGTCCCCGGCGATGTTGAAGGTGCCGCTGTTCAGCGTGGACCGGCGGGGCTCGTACGAGGCGGTGCGCAGGACGTCGATCACGTCGTCCTCGTGCACGAACTGCAGCCGCGGGTCGTAGCCGAACACCGTGGGCAGCACCGGCAGCGCGAAGTAGGACGCGAGCGGGGTGTCCACCGTCGACCCGAGGATGTTGGCGAACCTGAGCACGCACACGGCCACGTCGGGGCGGCGCCGCGCGAAGCCCCGCACGTACCCCTCGACCTCGACGGCGTCCTTCGCGAAGCCGCCGCTCGGCAGGGACTTGGCCGGGGTGGTCTCGGTGAACACCGCCGGGTCGCGGGGCGCGGAGCCGTAGACGTTGGTGCTGGACTTCACCACCAGCCGCCGCACGCTCGGGGACTTCTGGCAGGCACCCAGCAGTTGCATGGTGCCGATGACGTTGGTCTCCTTGACCGTGGCCCGGCTGCCGCCGCCCAGCGCGGTCCCGGTCACGTCCATGTGGACGACCGTGTCGGCGGACGTCTCGGCCAGCACCCGCGCGATGGTGGGCTGCCGGATGTCCGCCTGGACGAAGTCGGCGCCGCCCAGATGGTGCTCGGGCGGGACCGCGTCCACCGCGACCACCCGGTCCACCTGGGGGTCACGCTGGATCCGCCGGACGAACCGGCCGGCGAGCCGGCGGGCGGCTCCGGTCACGAGCACGATCTGTCCCAAGCTCAGCGCCTTCCTCCAGGTCGCGTGCCGCGTTCCCCGTGTGCGGCCAACCTATCTCGTCGATGTCGCACTGCGATGACTGCCGACTGCGGTATGTGACGCGTGTGGCCCCCCACCGCACGGGTGAGGGGCCACGGACACGCTCTCGCGATGTCGCGCACTAACGAGTGGCGACCGGCGTCACTACTTCTTGTTGCGACGCTGGACGCGGGTGCGCTTCAGCAGCTTGCGGTGCTTCTTCTTGGCCATCCGCTTGCGCCGCTTCTTGATAACAGAGCCCACGACTACCCTCGCTCACTTCTCATCACTCGGTGTTTGGGCGCCATGGGCCCACACGACCTACGAGGGGCTAGCCTACCCGCCCGAGTGCTGAGGTCGTTAATCGAGGTTCCGGAGGGATCCGGCGGTGCCGTGTGGCGCCCGTGCCGTCCGGCTGCCACAGGACGGACCCCTCCGGCGCCGTCAGGCGGTTTCCACCCCCACATAGCTCTCGCGAAGGTACTCGTGAACCGCTTGCTCCGGGACGCGGAAGGACCGCCCCACCCGGATCGCGGGCAGATGACCGCTGTGCACCAGCCGGTACACGGTCATCTTCGACACTCGCATCACCGAGGCGACCTCCGCCACGGTAAGGAACTGAACCTCGTTCAGAGGCCTCTGGTCAGCTGCAGCCATGACACACCTGCACCTTCCGCACTCGACGGCCACCGGCTTCCCCTTCCGGTGACTCTTCGTCGCTGCGTGCTCACTCCCCAGACTAGGGGCGGGTGATGCGAGTGGGGAAGAGGTGCACGCATCGACGACCTACGGCGACAGACCCGCTCGATTGAGCACGTAGCGGATGAGCGGACGGTAGTACGCGGCTCGCACACCGTCATCAAGTGGAACGACGACGGACACGCGCCCCTCCGCCTGCCCCACGAACGGGGCGGGATCGTCCGTGTCGGCCAGCCCCATGGCCTCGAACCCCAGCTGACCTGCTCCGCAGACCCAGCCGTGGTCCCCGATCACCAGCCCGGGCAGCGGCCCGCCGACGTCCGCGGCCGCGTCGAGCGCCACCCGAACCGGGAGCGGCGAATGCGTGTGCGCGCCGGGCTCACAACCGGGGCGTTCGGGGCCGGCGGGCCGTACCAGGGCGACTCCGCGTACGTAGTCGAGGCGGTGCGTACGTAGACCGAACCGGGTCGTTATGTCGACACAGCGACCCTGCGCCGGGGTGAGGACAGTACATCCCGCCGCCGACAAGGCGTCCGCCAGAGCGGCGTAGAAACCGAGCAGCCGGTGCGGGTGCCCGGTACCGAGGAGCACCGCCGCCCGGCGCCGGGCGGCCGCGCGGAGCCCGTCCGCGAAGGCGCCGAGGGCGGCCAGGGTCAGCTCCGGGTCAATCACATCATGGCCGAAGGTGTGCAGCGGATCGGCCGAAACCCCGCACTTGCGCGCCATCAACCCGATCAGTTCCCGTTGCCCCCAGGGATGTTCGGGGTCGATCCCGATCAGCGCGCGGGGGTCCCCGGCCGCGAACAGCCGATAACTCCGCAGGCTCACCTCACGCGTGGTGGCCACGACCCCGGCCAGTCCGGCACGCACCAGATGGGCGCGCAGTGCAGCGGTGCTCGACACCAGGCGATGGTGACGGACCGGCGACCCGCGCGTCCCGAGAACAGTGGAACACCGCACGGTTGGCGTAATACGCCCCCGGCCCCGCCCCCGGGCCCGGGCCGACCGGCGGCTACGGCGCTCCTGCCCGGTGCTCTTCTCCCTCGGCGTCCTCCGGCCGTCCTGGCCGGTGCCCTGCTCACCCGGCGGGACCTCCGGCCGTCCTGGCCGGTGCCCTGCTCACCCGGCGGGACCCCCCGCCGTCCTGGCCGGTGCCCTGCTCACCCGGCGGGACCCCCCGCCGTCCTGGCCGGTGCCCTGCTCACCCGGCGGGACCCCCCGCCGTCCTGGCCG